>NC_007498.2:610555-915833 GCF_000012885.1 Syntrophotalea carbinolica DSM 2380 | reverse complement strand
CGATCAGTTCGGCGAGGCCGGATTCCACCAGCGTTATAGTCAGGAGGACATCTACCGAAACTTTGATGTCGGCGACATGTTCCGCGAGTTCGGCTTCGACACCAACGATATTTTCGGGCGTCTGTTCGGCGGCGGCCGGGGAGCCTCCTTTTTCCAGGGCGGTCGGCCGCGTGCGGTCAAGGGCCAGGATTACGTCATGCACCTCAATCTGCCTTTTCGCCAGGCGGTGCTGGGCGGACAACGCCGTGTCGACTTTCGTGGCGAGGGCGGCGTCGAACACCTGCAGGTCAACATCCCGCCCGGCGTCGAGACGGGTCAGCGTCTGCGTATTGCCGGCAAGGGCGGCGCCAGCCCGGCAGGAGGCCCCCGCGGCGACCTTTTTCTGGAGATCAAGGTCGACCCGGACAGCCGCTTTACCCGCGAGGACCGGAATCTCTATGTCACGGTACGCGTGCCCTTCAGCGGCGCCTGCCTGGGCACCAGCGTGGAAGTCCCGACTCTCGACGGAGAAAAACGGGTCAAGGTTCCGGCGGGCATGGCCAGCGGCGGCAAAATCCGCCTGAAAGGCTTTGGCGTACCGGCCCACGGCCGCAATAAGAACGGCGACCTGTTCGCCGTCATCGAAATTGCCGTACCGAAAAAAACCTCAGCCGAACAAAAAGAATTACTGGAAAAACTTGCCGAGGCCGGACTTTAAACCGGGCCCTGAGCATTTGACGAACCTTACGGCGTTCCCTGGCAGGGAGCGCCGTTTTCATTCTGCCGCGAATCCCGCCAGGAAGCGGGCACCCGGGACGCCACCAGAGAGGCCATGGCACGAATAAAACCGGGATCATCGTTAAACGCCGCAACCCGCTCAAACCGCGTCATGCCCCGCCGCAAAGCATAATCCCGATACCCCTGATCGATTTCATGCAATGTCTCGACGTGATCCGAGACAAAAGAAACCGGTACCACCAGCACCTCGCGGACGCCCTCATCCACCAAGGTGTCGAGAGCCTCGGTTACGCTCGGCCCGATCCATCGCACCGGACCGCTACGGCTTTGAAACGCCAATCTGGAGCGGGATCGATATTCCGGCAGACGCTCCAGCACGCCGCGCATGGTGGTACGAACCTGATCCAGATAAGGGTCGCCTTCCAGGATAAGTTTTTCCGGCAGGGCATGGGCACTGAACAGCAGCGTGACCCGATGACGCTGTTCCCCGTCAAAACGCGCCAGAGCCTCGCGAACAAGGTGCGCCAGGGCATCCAGAAACGGTGGCCAGTCGAACCAATCGTGAATCAAGCGGTAGTCCAGCTCGGGACAGAAGCGGACCGCATGGCGGCAGAAATCGTTGATACTGCTGCCGCTGGTAGCTGCCGTAAAATGGGGATAGAGCGACAGCACCATGGCGCGTTTCACCCCCTCGCGTCTCAGGTGGGTCAACACCTCCTTGGCGCGCGGTTCCCAGTAGCGCATAATCACGGCCGTACGCCACTCCTCTCCCAACAACCGACCGATGGCGCGGGTCTGGCACTCGGTCCAGATTCGCAAAGGGGACGCACCGCCGATGGCCTCATAAGCGCGCCGCGCCTTGGGTGCCCGCAGGCGCGCCATGAGTCGGGCAAAGGGCCGCTGCAGCCATGCCCCCCCCGGCAGTCGAATCAATTCCCGATCCGAAAACAGATTGCGCAAAAACGGCGCCACCGACTCCGGCCTGTCCGGCCCTCCCATGTTGAGCGAAATCAGAGCCGTTTTTTCGGCCATACAGGCTTTTGTCCGCCATACCGGACGATCCACTGCAGGCTCCATCAGCTTTGGGTCAAACGGTGTACGCAATCGACCAGAAAGGCGGCGTTCTCCGGTGGCACCTCCGGCAGAATACCGTGACCGAGATTAAAGATGTGGCCGGGGCGTCCGGCATTTTCATCCAGAATGCGCCGCACTTCGCGCTCAATGATATCTTGCGCGCCCAGCAATACCGATGGATCGAGATTGCCCTGCACCGCCATACCGTTGCCGAGGATATCCCTGGCACGGTTCAAAGAGGTACACCAGTCCAGTCCCACGACCTGTCCACCGGCCATGGCAACCAGATCGAGCATGGCACCGGCCCCTTTGACGAAGTGGATCAGGGGAATCCCGAAATCCCCCAGTGCAGACAGCAGACGACGGCTGTAAGGCAACACGTAACGCTGGTAATCGGCAGGCGAAAGGATACCTCCCCAGCTGTCGAAAACCTGCAGAGCCTGGGCACCGGCCTCGGCCTGGGCCCGCAGGTAGACTATGCTGGTATCGGTGATCTTGTCCATCAGCCGGGCGTAGGTCTCGGGGGCTTGATACATGAGACGTTTAAGGGCCAGGAAATGCCGGCTGCCGGCGCCTTCCACCATATAACAGGCCAGGGTGAAAGGCGCGCCGCCAAACCCGATCAGGGGAACGCGACCGTCCAGCTCCCGCCGCAACAGGCGGATGGTCTCCAGCACAAAGGGAACATCCTGCTCCGGCTGCAGCACGCGCAACGCTTCCACATCCGCCGCAGTGCGCACCGGCGGCTCCAGCACAGGGGCCGGCCGATAAAACAGGTTCTGCCCCATAGCTTCGATAGGAATGAGAATATCGGAAAACAGTATGGCGGCATCGACGCCCAAGGCGTCAACGGGCTGCAAAGTCACTTCGGCAGCCAGTTCCGGCGTTTTGCATAATTCCAGAAATTTTACCCGCTCCCGGATCTTGCGATATTGGGGCAGATAACGACCGGCCTGCCGCATCAACCATACCGGGGTGCGCGTTACCGGTCGGCCATAACAGGCATTGATGAAATCGTAGTCCTCAGGCATCATTATTATCCTTCAAAACCCCAGCCTTGCGCGGCTGGTAACTGCAAAACGGTTCTTCCGCGAGATAATCGCCGTACACGGCATCCGCCCGGGCCCGGCACCCCCCGCAGGTTCGCAGATATTCGCACACCCCGCACTTGCCGCGATAGGCACTGAAATCCCGCAACTCCTGCAGCAGGGAGGATTCGAACCAGAGTTTGCGAAACGGGGTCTGTTTGACGTTACCAACGGCCCGGGGAAAATAGGAACAGGGTTTGAGATCCCCGAAAGCATCGATAAAACAGATGCTCTGTCCGGCCAGGCAGCCCTTGCCGCCACCGGTGGAAAACGACAGGCTGCGCCTTGCCAGACGCTGACCGTCGGCTTGCGCCAGTTGCGGTGCGATGCGGTAATAGTGGGGAGCGCAGGTCGGCCGCATGAGAATGTCCTGTTCGTCCCGCTCCTGCCGGTAGTGCCAGGCCAGGATGTCTTCGTAATCGGCGGCGCTGATCAGTTCGTCCAGAATATCCTCGCCGCGCCCGGTCGGCACGATCATGAACAGGTACCAGGCTACAGCCCCGAGCTTTTTGGCCAACGCAAAGGTGGCGGCGATGTCCGCCTGGTTGCGTTTTGTAAAAGAAGAGTTTATCAGAAAAGGGAGACCATTGCGGCGCAAGGTCTCGGCCGCGCGTATAGTGGCATCAAAAGCCCCAGGGCAACGGCGAAAGTCGTCGTGGATGGCAGCGCGGGAGCCATCCAGGGACAGCGAAACCATGCGGATCCCGGCGGACTTCATTTCACGACAGATCGCATCAGTCACCAATGTGCCGTTGGTGGCCATGCACATGCGCAGGCCCTGATCGGTGCCGTAAGCGGCAATATCGAAAATATCGTCGCGCAACAAGGGTTCGCCGCCGGATAAAACCAACACCGGCTTGGAAACAGTGCAGATATCGTCGATCAGGCGAAACGCCTCTTCCGTACCGAAACTGCCATCCGGCGCATCGGCATCGGACGAACAGCGGCAATGGATACATTGCAGGTTGCAACGCCGGGTACTCTCCCAGGCGATCCATTTGGGCAAGAATTGTTGTGCGGTGTCATTCAATCTCATCCTCCCGACCGAAAAACAGGTCTGATTCTGGGATGATACATCACAATGGCAGTCGGGAACAAGCGATGCCGACTCCCTCAAGGGCAGGTCATATAAAAAAAGCGGGGTACGCCAGGCGCCCCCGCTTTGTTTACTGTTGTGAAAAATACGACATCAGGCATTAACCGCCAGGCACCGGCTGTCCTGATGGGACAAAGCGAACAGATCGTCGAAAATTTCCTGTACGGTCGTTATTTTATCGGCTTTCCAGGCATTGGTCCCGCAAAAAATCAAGCCGGTATCGACATCTCCGCGTTGGGCCCGGTCGAGCGCTGAGACAATGCAGAAACGCTCGCCGGTTTCTTTATAGGTGCATTTTTTCAGGCACGCACACATGCAACCGGTGCCGCTGTCGAGATCCCGCTGACGGACACGGTCGATATTGCCGACCAGCGCGCGCCCCGGCAACCCTGCGGGACTCATGATCAGGCCGATATCCTCGGGGCGGCTGTCGAGATAAGCCTGTTTGAAAGCGGGCTCGGCATCGCACTCTTCGGTGCAGACAAAGCGGCTTGCCATCTGCACGGCATCGGCACCCTGCGCCAGAGCTTGCAGCACGTCCTGACGATCCCAGATGCCGCCGGCTGCGATCACCGGTACGTCTTTCTGGTAAACCTCCTGGAAATGGGCTTTCACCTGACGTACGGTTTCATACTGATCGTAGCAACCGGTACCGATCTTCTCCGGTTTTTCACCCAGATGTCCCCCGGCAGTATCGGGATCTTCCACCACCACCGCATCGGGCAGACGCTTGTAATTCTGCGACCACTTGCGGGCAATGAGCTGGGCGGCACGCACCGAAGATACGATGGGAATCAAGGCCACGTGAGGATAATCGGCGGTCTGGGCCGGCAGGCTCATGGGCAGGCCGGCACCACTGACAATATACTTTGCACCGGCTTCACAGGCAGCCCGTACCATATCGTCGTAGTTGGTCACGGCCACCATGCAGTTCACACCGATAACGCCTTCAGGGGCAATGGCATAAGCTTTGCGAATTTCATCCTTGAAAGCCTGAATGTCGGCGGCAAAAAAGTTACGTCCGTTGTAATGAGAACTGTTGAGGCCGATACCGGCGGCGGCCACCGTGCCGAAACCGCCACAACGAGCAACGTGACCGGCCAGGTTGCCGCCGGAAACCCTTACCCCCATCCCCCCAAGAACCAGGGGAAAGGGAGTGGAATATTGACCGATGACCAGTTTTTTAACAACGGTATTTTTCATAATACAAATCTCCAAGTCTGACCCGGCCGTCTCCATACGCCTGATCGCCAAACCACCTGAGACGCATAACATACGCCGCGTGGAATGATCGGCCGCTTGCACACATGACGGTGCAATAAGCGCCATGAATCAAAAGACTCTGTTCAGGTGTTCGCAGCAGAAAGCTTCATTTTGCAAGCCGGGTAAAATAGCCTTTACAGGTGCATCATACTAGCAGAAAGCCCCACCCCCCAATGTAATACTTGTGTAAAACCCTCCGTTACATTGAGCAGTGCAAGCCTGCTTTTCTCTTGTCCCCGGCGGCTACCGATGGTAAACAAAGGAGCATGAAAACATGGCGTCGCGTTATCAATCCGTTAATGGCCCTGATCGGCATCCAGTTGGCCTGGGTGCTGGTCGTTGTGTGCTGGGTAACCTGGTTTTTGCAGAATCACCGCAAGCTGAGGCTGCTGGCCGAAAAGTACCACCCGGAGCTGCTACTCGGACGTTACGACTGGCTGCTGCTCATCGAGGGTTTAATCCTGCTGATCGCCATACTGGCCGGGGTTTATGTCATCTTTATCTACTGGCGGCGGCAGACCTCGCTATATCGGGCCCAAAAACAATTCATCTCCCAGGTCAGCCACGAACTACGCTCTCCCCTCGCCTCCTTGCAACTGCATCTGGAAACCATCCGGATGCGAAAACCCGACCCGGCCCAAATGCAGGATTTTCTCGACACCATGCTGGACGATACCGTTCGCCTCAACAACATGGTGGACAATCTGCTGACGGCCAACCGCCTGGAACAGCGCTGGCCGCGTCTGGACCTGCGTCACGGCAACCTCTCCGAAACCATCGAACAGTACCTGCAACAACAAGCGGCCAGCTTGCCCGAGGACTGTTCTCTCGAAGCCGACATCGAACCGAATCTGTTTTGCCGCTTTGAACCCCATGCCATAGAGATCATACTGCGCAACCTGCTGGAAAACGCCATACTTTACGCCAACGGCCCCGCCCGTATTCGCGTGGAACTGGCCAGTGAAAGACACCGCTGCCATTTGCGTGTAACGGACCAGGGGCGCGGCATTGCCCTTAAAGAGCAGAAAAAAGTTTTTCGCATGTTTTACCGAGGCAGACACGAGGGCGAAACCATTCGCGGTTCAGGCCTGGGGTTGTTCATCGTAAAAACCCTGGCCTGGCGGCACAAGGGCAAGGTGTGGCTGGAGAGCAAAGGCGTTGACCAGGGCACTACGGTGCACGTCCTGCTGCCGCGCACGTTCGACCCTTCGACAGGAGGCGCACCATGATCTCTCCGCACATTCTACTGGTTGAAGATGAACTGCACATCGCCCGTGGCCTGATCTTCAATCTGGAGCAAGAGGGATACCGCGTCATCCATGTCAGCTCCGGCGAACAGGCGTTGGAACTGGCCCCCTGGTCGCAATGCCTGCTGGTTATACTGGACCTCATGCTGCCGGGCATTAGCGGCCTGGAAGTTTGTCAGCAACTGCGGGCCCAGGATCCACGCCTGCCGATACTGATCCTGACCGCCCTGGGCAAGGAACAGGATCGCATCGCCGGATTGGAAGCCGGCGCGGATGACTACCTGACCAAGCCTTTCAGCCTCACCGAGTTTCTGCTACGGGTGCGCGGCATGGTAAATCGTTCCAGCTGGTACCGCAGTACCCCGGCGGCCGAAGAATGCTTCCGTTTTGGCGACAATGCGGTATACCTGCAGGACCATCGCGCGGAAACGCCGCGTGGCGACATCGACCTTACCGAACTGGAAGTGCGCATGTTGCAGATTTTTTTTGACCATGAGGGCAGCATCCTGACTCGGGAAAAATTGCTGGCCTCGGTCTGGGGACTGGCACCCGACACGGAAACACGCACCCTGGATAACTTCATCGTGCGGCTGCGAAAATACTTCGAACCGACCCCGGCCCGCCCCAGGCACTTTTTAACCGTTCGCGGCAAAGGCTACAAGTTCTGTCGCGAAGAGACCACTGCCTGACCCGGTGCATTCGGGTTCCGCAAGCACTCCAAATAAAAAACGGGGGAGCCACAGCTCCCCCGTTTTTTGTTATTTCCTATAAAACCTGTATTACTTGCCCAGAACTTCCGCCCGGAATGCGTCCAGACCCATCTCCTGGACAAACTTACCGATGCGCCCCTTGCGATTGTTTGCCTTGAACCAGTCCACGACCTTGGCAACGATCTGAATGGCTTCTTCATCGGTGGGCACATGCTCCACCAGTTTCTGGGAAAGGCGGGGCATACCGCCACCGTTGCCGCCGACCATCACATTCCAACCTTTAGGGGTCCCGATCAGGCCGAGATCCTTGATACAGGCCTCGCCGCAATCGTTGGCACAGCCGGAAACGCCGATCTTGAATTTCCAGGGCAGATCCATGCCAT
The DNA here is from genome assembly GCF_000012885.1 of Syntrophotalea carbinolica DSM 2380. Lineage (NCBI taxonomy): Bacteria > Pseudomonadati > Thermodesulfobacteriota > Desulfuromonadia > Desulfuromonadales > Syntrophotaleaceae > Syntrophotalea > Syntrophotalea carbinolica. Next base: position 908,255 of record NC_007498.2, on the reverse strand, counting down.
GATACACCTTATCCAGTTCCAAACCAACGCCCACGGAATCCTGCTGGCCACGCTTGCAGAAGGTCGTACCCGGACAGATTTTAACCGAACGGACGCACATACCGATGGCCGCCCCCGGTTTTTCGCCGACAGCCTCCCATACCTCATCCAGCTTATCCTCGTCGATCCCGACGATGGCAATACGCTGGGCACTGGTCAGCTTCAAAGCTTTGGCATTGAATTTCTCCGCGACATCGGCAATCTTGCGCAGAATTTCAGGGGAGGTGATCCCACCAGGAATATGCGGTGCGATGGCAAAGGTTTCCTGGTCACGCTGAACAATGGCACCTTTTTCCAAAAGGTCCTTCTTCATAAAGATATCTCCTTCTTCAAAATAGGTTGTTTACATATCCAAATAACAAGGCCCCGACAGGTTCCGGGAAACCTACTCATCAAGCAATCAGCTTTCCTACCTGCCCCCGTAAATCATCCAGGCGAAACGGTTTGGACAAATACCCGTCCACGTTCATTTCAACCGCGCGGCCGCGCTCGGACTGCTGATCCTTGGCTGTCAGGATCAGAACCGGGCAATCCGGGATGGCAGGATCGCTGCGCAGCTTCTGTACCGTTTCGAACCCATCCATGCCACCGGGCATCATAATATCCATGATGACCAGGTCCGGCGATTCACGCCTGGCGAACTCAAGGGCCTGCTCGCCGCTTTCGGCAAGGATGATCTTACGATCGGAAGCTCCCAGACTGACCTGCAATAACGCTCGAATAGTCGGCTGGTCATCAACGACTAGAATTTTTTTCACCTTTTTTATCCGCCTCTATTCCCCGGAATCACTCATACAAAAGTATACAAAAGTGTTGGCATCAGCCTGGAATCCGATAACTATAAAGCAACTTTCTGGCAGGGGCAAGGCAATCTTAACCTGAATAGTCTTACTTTGCCCCATGCTTCACCATGGCTGCCCTCCGCGCTGCGGCAACATACCCAAGGTTTGGGCTTGGAAGACAACCCTAAACCCCCTATAATTTGTGCATCGGGATCGCATCCACCCCAACGCACCCTCATGATCACCCAACGCAACTCTTGCCAAAGGAGAGGCCCGATGGCCCTGTTTCTAAACGAGCACGACGTCCGGCAAATAGCGAACATGCCACTGGCGCTGCAAGCCGTGGAAGAGGCCCTGCGCCAGCACGCCCTTGGCCGGGCGGTCAACATCCCCAGGGAGCGCACCCGTGTCCAGAAGGGTGCACTGCACATTTTGCAGGGAGCGGTCGACAGCCTGGACGTCATCGGCTTCAAAGCCTATACGTCAACCCGCGAGGGGAATCGCTTTTTGGTGCATCTTTACCATGCGACGTCCGGACGGCTGGAAGCCATTATCGAAGCCAATTTTATGGGGATGCTGCGCACCGGTGCAGCCAGCGGCATCGCCAGTCGTTACTTGAGCCGGCCGGACGCCAGCGTTGTAGGATTGTTCGGTGCCGGCTGGCAGGCGCGCGGTCAACTGGCGGCCCTTTGCGCGGTACGGCCGATTCGACAGGCCAAGGTCTTTGCCCGCGACCGTCAACGCCTGGAAGCGTTCTGCCGGGAACAGGCCCGTCAGCTCAACATCGAGGTGTTGCCGGCGCAGGATCCGGAGCAGGTAGTCCGGGACAGCGACATTGTCACCACCGTCACAACGTCCGCAACGCCACTATTCGACAGCGAGTGGCTGACTCCCGGCTGTCACATCAACGCCGTCGGCAGCAACGCTCTGATTCGGGCCGAAATCGACGAAAAAACCATCCGCCGTTGCGATCCGGTGGTGGTCGACGCCAAAGATGTGGCTGCCCGCGAATGCGGGGATCTGCTGCCTTTGCTGGAAAAGGGTCGTATCCGCTGGTCGCAGATCCAGGAACTGGGCGACATCATTATCGACCGGCTGCCCGGCCGCACCAGCCCGACCCAGATCAGCCTGTTTGAATCGCACGGCATGGCTATCCAGGATCTTATGCTGGCGGCCTACGTGCTGCAACAGGCTAAAAAACAGGGACTGGGTATGGATTTGCCGTTCGGCGATTAAAACACTGTCGGCTCACAGCATATCCAGCGGGTCGACGTCGACGGTCATGGTCACCTTGCCGGGCAAAGCCCGTCGCAGTACGGGCATGCGGGTCAGGAGGTGGCGCAAAGGTGGGCGCGTCGAGGCCTTAAGCAACAGCTGGTAGCGGCTTTTGCCCCGCAAGCGGGCCAAAGGACAAGGTGCCGGGCCGAGAACCTCGATGCCGAGGTCCATCGCCGGGCCCAGAAGTTCCGCCACCAGAGCTTCTGCCGCGGCCTCGACCTGCTCACGCACGGCACCGGAAAGAACGCAATTGACCAGAAAACCGAAAGGCGGGTACCCCAACTCCTGCCGCAACGCCAGCTCCTCCCGGGCAAAACCGACATAATCGTGCCGCACGCAGCAGTCCAGGGCAAAGTGTTCATGGGCATAGGTCTGTACAAACACGCGTCCCGGACGCTCGCCCCGCCCCGCTCTTCCGGCAACCTGGGTCAGCAGCGTGAAAGCGCGCTCCGCGGCGCGAAAATCGGGCAGATTCAACAGATTATCGGCTTGCACCACCCCCACCAGCGTCACCCCCGGAAAATCGAGCCCCTTGGCCACCATTTGGGTGCCCACCAGCACATCTATAGCGCGTTTCTCCATAGCCGCCACCAGCGACTGGTGGGCACCTTTGCGTCCGGTGGTATCCCGATCCATCCGCGCGATGCGCGCCGTCGGCAACAACTCCTGCAATTCCTGCTCGAGCTTTTCGGTTCCGGCCCCCTCCGGCAGCAGATCCGCCCCCTGGCAGGCCGGGCATTGATCGGGGGGAGGCTGGCGGAAATCGCAATAGTTGCACCGCAACTCCTTTTGCCCCAGGTAAAAAGTCAGGGTGATATCGCAATGCGGACAGCGCAAGGCCTCACCGCAATCGGCACAGAGCAGATACGGCGCAAAACCACGGCGATTAAGCAACAACAGGGATTGTTCGCCGCGTTCCAGATTGGCGACCAAGGCATCCTTCAAGGCCTGGGCCAGGATCCCCTCGGGACGATCCTGGGTCAGGTCGATCAATTCCACCTCCGGCATGGGGCGACTCATAACCCGCTGCGGCAGCTCCAGGTAAGCGATTTTCCCCTGGCAGGCACGGTGGTAGGTCGTCAAGGCCGGCGTCGCACTGCCCAGCAACACCAGCGCCTGCTCCATCTGCCCCCGCATCAAAGCCAGGTCGCGGGCATGATAGCGGAACCCGTCGCCTTGCTTGTAGCTCGATTCGTGCTCCTCGTCGACAATGACCATGCCCAACCGCTGCAGGGGAGCGAAAACCGCCGAACGGGCACCGATGACAATGTCGACCTCACCGCGCGCCACACTACGCCAGGCATCAAAACGCTCCCCCAGAGACAAACCCGAGTGCAGCACCGCCAGCGAGGCACGTCCGCCGGCAAACCGGGCGCGAAAACGGCTGACCAGTTGCGGTGTCAACGCGATTTCGGGTACCAGCACCAGAGCTTGACGCCCGGAGCGCAACACCTGCTCGATGGCTTGCAGATACACTTCGGTCTTGCCGCTACCGGTGACGCCATGCAGCAACATGGGCTGAAAACCACCTTGTTGCAGAGCGGCATCGATGGAGGCAAAAACCTCGGCCTGCCGGTCCGTCATATCAACAGAGGTGTCTGCCGCAAGGGTCATATCCGAAAAAGGATCGCGCAGACGCTCCCTCTGCCCCTCGAGCACAAACCCTTGATCCACAAGCGCCCGCAGACTCGATTGACAATTGGGAAACACGGTCAGCAATTCGCTGCGGGCGACACAATCGACCCCTCTCAGATAGTCCAGCAGCTCTCGCTGCCGTGGCCCGCGCGGCATGCCGACCATCTCGGATGCCTGATAGATACGTTCGGTAAGAGCTTTCACCTCATGGTTGCCGCCCGACAACCCCGCCGGCAAGGCGGTACGGATGACTTCTCCCAAAGGGTACTGATAATACGCCGCCGCGCGGCGGAAAAAATCGACCATCGCCGGCGGGAAAGCAGGCTCGGAACCGAGCAGTTCAATCACCGGCTTCAGACCGTCCACCGCGCCCGTTTGCACATCGAGCACATACCCCGTTGCGGTACGCCGGCCCAGGGGCACCCGTACGCGCATGCCGCACCGCGCGTTCGAAACAAGAGCTTCCGGCACCAGATAGGAAAGAGTGCGGTCCAAAGGAGCCGCCACAGCCACCTCGGCAACCAGACCACTCATGCGGCATCGCCCCCAGGCAGATAAAGATATGCTATCGTCATTACAAACAACCTCTGATCGGGCCTTCGATAAGGCAGGTGACCGGTTGCCCCCACCGTTCATATTGTGGTACACGTTTTCAACGGCATTGCAGCCGTCCTGATCCAGGTTAATTTATGTCTGCTGTCAAACCAACCATCAAATCCCTGTCCCGTCGTCGTTTTTTGATCGGCGGAGCCGTCATGCTGGGTGGCCTGCTGACCGCCGATATCACGCTGCGCCAACCCCGGGATTTAAGCATGGAAGAATACATCCTGCGGCTCGCCAAAATCCCCCAGGGCAAGGAATTGCGCCTGGTTCAACTGTCGGATCTGCACCTACGCACCTCGCGTGGGTATTTTGAACGGGTTGCCCGGACCGTCAGTACAATGCGCCCGGATATCATTCTGCTTACCGGAGATTATCTCGAACAGAGTCGCAATCTGGCAGGGGTTTTGAAATTCTTGCAACAGCTGCACGCCCCGGCAGGGATTTTTGCCGTGCAGGGCAACTGGGAGTACTGGGCACGGCTGGAAGGAGAGAATCTGCGCCGCCAGTTCAGCCGGGCGGATGTAACGCTGCTGATCAACGAACGTCGCGACGTACGGATCCATGGCCTGCCCCTGTCCATCCTGGGCCTCGACTATCCGTCCCCCGCCGACCAGGTCGCCCGGCTCGTCAAAGAAGCCTCTCCGAAGCGCCTTAACGTCATGTTGTCCCATGTCCCGGCTTTCAACCACCAGTTGCTCGACAAGCACGTCGACCTGGTGCTGGCCGGGCACACGCACGGCGGACAAGTGCGGCTGCCACTGCTGCCGCCGTTCTATCTGCCCCGTTATTCCGGATCCTTCGTAGCCGGATTCTACAAAGCGGGATGGGCCGGGGTACCCCTTTACGTCAACCGCGGACTGGGCACCAGCATGCTACCGATTCGTTTCCTGTGCCCACCGGAAATAACCCTGTTCAGACTTGTGTCTCAAAAGCAGGATCGTTGAGTTTCGCAAAGCAATCCTGCAAAAACCTCAACTCTTTCATCAGCAGTGCAAAACCCTGCCCGTCGAGACTCTGTGCGCCATCGCAAAGCGCCTTGTCCGGTGACGGATGCACCTCAATCATCAATCCATGCGCCCCCGCCGCCAAAGCCGCCCGCGCCATGATCGGCACCAGCGGACGCCGACCGGTAGCGTGACTCGGATCGACGATGATCGGCAGGTGGCTCAAGGCTTTGACCAGCGGAACGACCGACAGATCCAAGGTATTGCGGGTTGCCGTTTCAAAGGTGCGGATCCCGCGTTCGCACAGAACGACCTGATCGTTACCTTCGGCCACGATATATTCGGCCGCGGCCAGAAATTCCTCGATGGTCGCACTCATCCCCCGTTTGAGAAGAATCGGACAACGCAGACGCCCCACTTCCTTAAGCAAATCGAAATTCTGCATGTTGCGGGCACCGATCTGCAACATATCGGCGTAACGGCACGCCACTTCAAGCTGTTCGATACGCATCACTTCGGTAACCACCGGCAGTTCGACTTCGCGACCGGCCGCGTGCAATATCTTGAGCCCCTCAACCCCCAACCCCTGGAACGAATGAGGTCCGGTACGAGGTTTAAAGGCTCCGCCGCGCAGAACCTGCGCCCCGGCCGCCTTGACCAGGTGCGCCGCCGCCATCATCTGCTCTTCGCTTTCAATGGAACAGGGGCCGGCCATCACCACCGGCGGACCACCATCCCCCAGCGCAGCCGAACCGACCTTCACCACCGTCGCCATGGGATGAAAATCCCTGGATACCATTTTATAGGGCTTGCTGACATGGATAATCTCCAACACCCCGGGAAGATCGCGGATCGTGGTGTCATCCACATAGCCGCGATTACCCAACACGCCGATGGCGGTTCTCTCGCCACCGGGAATCGGCTGGGCTTTTAATCCCAACGCGGCAACCGCCTGTTCCACAGCGCGAATCTGCTCTTCAGATGCAGTATGATGCATAACAATAAGCACAACAGCCTCCTTGACGACTTATATATGACAGGGATGAAAACCTCGGATCCGCCGGGAAAAGACCTACCAGAGATCACATGCAGGGGACCCGTTCAGCCTAGCTCCTGAGCCCCTGAAACACAACCCTTTTTCCTTCGGGAACAGAGGCTGCCCCGAAAGGCAGCAAGGCTAAAAAAAACTTGTCAATCGGCACCAGAAAAGATAACCTAAGGACTTTTCCAAAAACACGTGGGACAAAGCCATGACTCAGCACATGATTGAAATCAAATCGCCCTATTTCCTCAGAGAAGAGAGCCTGGCTTCGCCGGCAGATTTCGCTGCGGTATTCGGCAACCGGAACCCCCTGGTGCTGGAGATCGGCTGCGGCATCGGGGATTTCGTCACGCAACTGGCCAGTAGCGCGCCGGAACGAAACTATCTCGCTATCGACATATACAACAAGGGCTGCAACAAAACCTGCAACAGGCTGGAACAAGCCCGCCTCACCAATGTACGCGTCATGCGCATCGAGGCGCGCTACCTGCTGGAGCAGTTTTTAGCCACCGAAAGCCTGGCAGCCGTTTACATCAACTGCCCGGACCCCTGGCCGAAAAAACGCCACCTCAAACGGCGCCTGGTCAACGAGCGATTCCTGCAGACGCTGCTGCATTACCTGCAACCGGGCGGAGAGCTGTTTTTCAGCAGCGATGTCGCCGATTACGCCCATGCCGTCACCGCCCACCTGAATCAGATCAAGGGGTATGAGAACAGATTGCCGGTACCCGTCGCCCTCGACATGGCCGGTTATCCGCTATCGAAATACATGCGTCGCTTTCTGGCCCAAGGTCAGTCGATCCACTTTATACACCATCGCCGCAACCCGCAACATACCTGCGAAACGGCCGCCCCCCAACCGGTCCACAGAGGTTTCCGCACTGCCTGGAGCGCAAACAATGGCTAACTATCTAACCGCAAAGCTTCCCGGTATCGGAGGCAGCATCAAAACCTGCCCGGACGATTTCCTGGTCGAAGAATTGCCCCTTTATCCGACCTGCGGCGAAGGCGAACACCTCTATCTGGAGGTGGAAAAACGCGGCATGACAACCTTCGAATTACTCAAACGTCTTTCCAGGGCACTGCAAGTCAACGAGCGCGCCATGGGGTATGCCGGGCTTAAAGACGCCCAGGCCACCACCCGACAGTTCATTTCCGTAACCGATTGTTCCGCGGAGCAAGCCCTTGCCCTTCAACTCCAGGATATTCGTATTTTATCGGCCCGCCGCCACCGCAACAAACTGAGGCTCGGGCATCTGGCCGGCAATCGCTTCACCATCACCATAAGGGATATCGACAGCGACGCGCTGGAAAAGGCCCGCGACATCCTCCATGTCCTGCAGATGACCGGAGTCCCCAACTTTTTCGGCGAGCAACGCTATGGCGCACTCGGCAACTCCCACCTCATCGGCCAGGCCATTGTGCAGAAAAACTTTTCCCAGGCGGCAGCCCATATCATCGGCGACCCGGACAAAATCATCCATCCGGAGTGGCGTCAGGGCGCCATTTTGTATGCCGAAAACCGCCTGGAAGAAGCCGAACAGGCCCTGCCCCGGCGCATGCGCAACGAACGCAACCTGGTTCGCAGCCTGCGTCAAGGCCGCAGCGCCGAAAAAGCCGTACGCCGCCTGCCGGGAAAGCTGCTGCGGCTCTACCTGTCGGCCTACCAGTCGCACCTGTTCGATCGCCTGGTCAGTATGCGCCTTGAAAGCCTTGAAACCCTATGGACAGGCGACATCGCCTACAAACACGACAACGGCGCCTGTTTTCTGGTCACGGATGCAGCGTTGGAGCAACCCCGGGCGGACCGGTTTGAAATCAGCCCCACCGCGCCGTTATTCGGCCACAAGGTCATGATGGCGGAGGCGCAGGCCGGCATTCTGGAACAAGCCCTGCTGGCCAAAGAGGGTATTACACCGGATGATTTCCGCCTCGGAGCCGGACTTTCCATGCCAGGCGAGCGGCGGCCGTTAAGAATCCCCATCTCCGAAACAGCCAGCAACCAGCAAGGCAACGAACTGGAGCTGTCGTTTTCATTGCCCAAGGGCAGTTTTGCCACAACGGTCTTACACGAGGTCATGAAAACAGACGTTTAAAGCCGCACCCCATAAACTTGGCTTGGCACTTGCATTAAAAAACAGTTATCCTGAACCGTTCGTCACAATTCGTCAGCCGCCGCATGGACCGCCGGCATAAAAAGCCGACCCATTTCAACCGTTGCTGTTGACATCTATAAAACATAATTTTATATTCAAACAAACACTCGTTTACGCCGTTGCGAAAAGGCCGCGATAAAGTGCCTGCGACAGGCGTTTTTAAACAGATGCTGTAAAACAATACACTTTTCTTATTTTTCTACCAAACCGGCTCCTGCCGGAAATTTAAATTTAAAGAGGGACCCGAAACATGGCAAAAAAAGAAAAATCCGAGTATATGATTCAAGCGGTATCGCATGCCCTCGACCTGCTTGAACAATTTCACAGCGACGATGTCGACGAACTCGGCGTTACGGAACTGAGCAAGCGTCTGAGACTGCATAAAAACAATGTCTTCCGTCTGTTGGCAACCCTTGAATCCCGGGGATACATTGAGCAGAACAAGGTTACCGAAAACTACCGACTGGGACTCAAATCCCTTGAACTCGGTCAGACCTTCATCAAAAAAATGGGCTTGCTGCACCAGGCCAAACCGGTGCTCGACAGTATTGTGGAAGATTGCAACGAAACGTCCTACCTGGCGATTTTCAAGGAAGGCCATATCGTCTACCTTGACGTGGTCGAAACGCACCTGACCGTGCGCGTCGTTTCCCGGGTCGGTTCGCGACTGCCCGCATACGCCACCGCAGCCGGCAAGGTGCACCTGGCTTACATGTCGGAAGAAGAACTTGACGCTATTTTACCCGAGGATCTCAAAGCCTACACCGAGTACACCATTACCGACCGGAACAAGCTCAAGGAAAACCTCAAAGAAGTTGCGGAGCAGGGTTACGCTCTCGACAACGAGGAACTTGACCTTGGCGTTCGCTGTGTATCCGCCCCCATCCGCGACTATACGCGGCGGATTATCGGCTCCCTGAGCATCTCCGGTCCGTCGATCCGTTTCACCGATGAGCGCATCGAAAAAGAGCTCATGCCGCTGGTGGTAAAGGCCGCGGACGAGCTTTCCAGCCGCCTGGGCTTCCATAAGAGCTAAGACGCAGACCAGGCAAAACCTGCCGTGGGCATCGGCAAAACAACCAGGGTGGCCACTGCAGGTACGTTCATGACTGGATCATAACGAGCCGACTTTCATGTTACATTTTGCGACATGAAAGTCGGCTCGTTGCTTATCGCGGGGTACAGCATGTCTCGAACCAAAAAAAAACAGCAGACGGTTTCTGCGCCGCGCCCGGAGAATCAGGCATTCCGGCTTCGCCCAGGCGTTTCGGGCAATCCCGGCATATTGCTTGTGCATGGCTTCACGGCATCGCCATGGGAAATGCGTCCCCTGGGGAACCTTCTTTACCAGGCAGGCTATAGCGTTGCCGCAGTACGTTTGCCGGGACACGGAACCACCCCCGAAGACCTTTGCCGGCGCCGCTATGAAGAATGGCTTGCAGAGACCTGCAGGACCTACAACCTACTGAAACAGGAAACCGGCAAGGTACACAGCATCGGCATAAGCACCGGCGCCCTGGTTTTACTGGCCCTGGCCGCCGAACAAAACCTCGACAGTCTGGTTCTGCTGTCGCCTTTTCTGTCCATGATGCACCGACTGGCGCCTTTCACCGGAATTTTGCGTCACGTACGGACCTATCAATCGCGCCCGTTGCCCGAGCACCTGACCGACTTTTATTACGACCGACGCCCGATCAATGGCGTCTACCAGATCTGCCGATTGATCCGTCACGTGCGCGCCGCGCTGCCTCAAATCACCACGCCCACGCTTGCCATCAACGCCCTGGGCGACCGTACCGTGAAAGCCCACAGCGGCTACGAACTATTTCTTCGTCTGGGAAGCCCCGATAAGGAATACCATATGTTCGGCCCGCAAACCGGCCACGGACTGGCCACTCCGGACCACCCGTCATGGCAACCGATGCTCGATCTCATCCAGCGCTTCCTGACGCGTGCGGATCAGGACCTTTCATGCCCGGAACCAACCGCGCCATAAGAGCGACCACCTGGTCTCTGGTTTGCTCCAGCGAACCATTATTGTCGATAACATAATCGGCACGCGCTAGCTTCTCGTCCAGGGGCATCTGCGAGTCCATGCGGGACCGGGCGGCCTGTTCGTCAAGACCGTCGCGCAACATCAGGCGTTGCAACTGAACCTCCTCGGCAACCGACACCACAACCACGGCATCGACCTGTGTATCGGCGCCGGCCTCAAACAAAAGCGGGGCATCATAAACAACAAGCGTTGCAGACGCCTGTGCCAACGCCGCGAACCGGCGCCGGGCCAGTTCGGCAATGGCGGGATGGGTTATGCGGTCAAGATCCAGACGCGCCTGAGGGTCTGAAAAAATCTTCTTTGCCAGCCATGCCCGGTTTAATGCGCCGCCTTCGCACAGTACCTCAGCCCCGAATCGCCGGGCAATGCGGGCAAGGGTCGGCGATCCGGGCTGCACGATCATCCGGGCCAGATCATCGGCACTGACCACCTTGGCGCCCAGAGTTCTAAACATCTCCGCCACGATACTCTTGCCGCTGCCGATGCCACCCGTCAAACCCAAGACCAACATATCGCCTCCTTCCCGGTGAATTGCGTATTTTGCCCGACATAAAAGCTATTTACAAGCCGCATGCAAAGCGATAAAGTATGTGCGTATAAGAAATCCCAAATTTCTACTCCGGGAAAACGCCCTGTGACCAGTCAAAGCCACCGTTCCTGTACCATGGATCAATTACAGACGGCCTTGATCAAGTTGATCAAACTGATAAAAACCGTCCGGTTCTATCCACCCGAGCACCCCACACTCAAGCATGTTGGCGAAGAAACCTTCGACGCCTTTCAACCGCTTCTGCAAAATGGCAATCTGGCGTTAACCGTCCGCAAAGATCGCATTCTGTTCGACCACGAGGACGCACCACAGGAACATGCCGGCATCCGCAATCTGGCTCATTTTCTATTCGCACGGCGCATACAACGGCTGTTTTTTTTACCGGAGCTGACGACGCGCGACCTGATCGTTTTTTCCCGCAACGTCACACTCAAAACCACCGATATCCAGGCGAAAGGCGGCCTGCAGGAATTACTGCTGACGGAACAAACAACCGGCATCTGGATCAACGAACTGGATCTGTCCGTAATCAAGGCAGCCAAAGAACGCATACAGCACCAGACCGAACAGATCTCGGTGGGCACCGAGCAAAATGCGGCTGCCGCCTCACCAGAAAATCAACAGATTGATCATCAGCAGGGCGTCACTTCGGAAAACACCGGAGACTTTGCCCTGAATGAACATCTCATCGACCAGCTTTCCCTGGAGCAGCTCCTCACGCAATTGCCCCGCGAATCCTCGGACCGCCGGTTTAAACTGTTACTGAACCGCGTACCGCCCCTCGTTTTTCAGCACCTTTCGGAATGTCACCTGCCACTGGTGCTTCAGACCTTCCAGGTACTGGCATCTCTGCTTGGCAACCGGCAGTTGCACAAAACCCGCCGCGGCGAAACCCTTACGTGCCTGCACCAAGTGACATCGCCCATCGTCATCGACTTCCTGATCGACACCCTCTGTACGCGCGGCGTACCGAAAGAGCTGCGCGATCGGATCATGCAAACGTTGGTATTCTTGCGGGACAAATCGGTGGCGCCCCTGATAAACCGCCTGACCAGGGAAAAAGACACCCTGGCCCGCAAGCTGCTCTCCACCAACCTGGTAAAGCTAGGCGCCACGGCCGTACCCGAGCTGATCAGCGCTTTGCAAAACAGGCATTGGTATGTCGTACGCAACGTGGTCGCGATCCTCGGTCAGATTGCGAATCCGCACACGGCCAGCCATCTCATACCGTTAATATGGAGCGATGACCTGCGCATCGCCCGAGAGACCATCCGCGCCCTGGCACGCATCGGTGGAGACCAGGCAGTCGATGCCCTTCTGCAACTGGTTGACAGCAGCCACCGCGAGCTTTATCCTCAAGCCATTATTGCGCTGGGCAGTATCAGGAATCCGGTCGCGGTGCCAAGCCTCGTCAAAATCATCCAGAGCCGCGATCCGTTCATGAAAAAAACAGAGATAAAAATAGCTGCCATCAAGGCTCTGGGCCGCATTGCGTCAGACGAAGCGGCACCGCAACTCGAGCGCCTGGCCAAAAGCCGCCCCTGGTGGAAAAAAGACCGGAAAACGACCTTGCGCATCCAGGCCATTGCAGCACTTGTCAAAATCGGCTGCCCATCTTCACAGCCGGTACTGGAAAACCTCTGCCGTGCAACAGACCATCGCATAGCCCAATCGGCATCCAGAGGCCTGAAACAATGGCCGACAAACTAGGCGATTATGCAGACCGACCCTCTCATTCAATTTGTCAACAACCTGTCCGGCGCCCTCAAGGGATTGCGTCTCTACCCCCTCGAGCATCCGCTTATCCAAAAGCAACTGCATGAAACGAATCGCCTTACGGGTTATCTGCTGCAGGACCAGCGACCATTGCGCCTGGGGATACTGCAGGATACCCTTTTCGCGAACGACCACCTGTTTGCCGACCCTCATCCTGCAGCGGAAAACCTCTGTCGCCTATTGCAGGAGAAACAGCTTGCGGGCGTCGAGTTTCTCGACGGCGTGACCGCATCCGAACTCAAAGTCTTTTTACAACTCCTGAATGGCACCGCCCTGGGGCACGAAGAATTTGAGGCGTTGCTTCGCGAGAACCATGTTCGCCATATCCGTTTCCTGCCTGAAGAGCAAGACGAGGAAGAAGGTCGCCAATCGGCTCGTAAAATTTTCGGGCGCGCTCTCAAGGTCGTCAACTCCATCTTTCAAGATGTTCGCATGGGGCGCATCCCCTCCTCCACCGAAGCCCACAAGGTCGTCAAGGACATGGCCCGCATGACCCTTGCGGACCCCCATGCCCTTCTGGCGCTGAGTCTGCTGAAAAATTACGACAACTACACCTTCACCCATTCGGTCAATGTTTCCGTGCTGGCCCTGGCGGTTGGTAGAGCCGCAGGATTATCGGAGGAGGAGCTGCGCACCCTGGGAATCGGCAGTCTGCTTCACGATATCGGCAAACTTAAAATCGATATTGCCATCATCAACAAGCCTGGCAAGCTGAACGAAGAGGAGTTTGCCCAGATCCGCCAGCACCCCCAGCTGGGCGCGGAAATCATCGATCAGATGGGCGGCATGGACGACAGCGCCCGCGCCATCGTCCTGGGCCATCACCTGCATTTCGACAGGTGCGGTTATCCTCAAAAGGCCGCGATCAAGGGCTCTTTTGATCTCATCGACATGACCACCATAGCCGACACCTACGATGCCATCACCACCCTGCGCCCATATCAGCGACCGGTGACGCCGCGCAACGCCATTAAAAAACTGCTTTTGCACTCCGGCACCCTGCTGCACCCGGAGTACCTGGAAAAATTCATCTTTTCACTCGGCACCTACCCGGTAGGCACTCTGGTTCGTCTGGATAACAATGAAATCGGGATTGTCGGCCAGGTCGGAACCGACAACCCCGACTCGGTACAGTTAAAAATCCTTTTTGACGAAGCGGGTGTTCACCTGGAGGAACCTCGCGTCATCAACCTTTCCGCTCATCAAAATAAACGGATCGTCTCCGAAGTCGATCCGTTTATCAAAGGCGTGGAAGTCCTCGACTATCTCTAATCCCCCGAATCATGCTTCCGCCAGACTCTCGCGAGCGGATCCCTCAACCCCCAAACATCCCAACGCCATGACGGCGCTGCGCCGAACCCGGGGGCTGTCATGACGCACCAGACCCAAAATAACCGCTTCAGCCTCTACGGAACCGATACGCCCCAGGGCATCGAGCACACTGACCAGCAACTCTTCATCCGAGCTATTCAATGCAGCCACCAGATAGGGCACGAGCCGTTTATCGCCGTAATTGCCCAGAGCACTTGCAGCATGAACCCGCACCGCAGGATGCGGATCCTTGAGATGCCGCACGAGAAACTCCATGGCCTTGACATGTTTTTTTTGCCCGAGTACCTGGATAGCGGCGCAGCGAATATCCGCATCGGCGACCTTGAGAGCCGCCAGCAAAGGCGGAAACACCCGCGAACTCTGAACTTTCTCCAGAGCAAACACCGCGCGCACCTTCTGTCCGCGATTTCCGGACTTGAGAATCTGCAGAATTTCATCCAGACTCAACACAGCCTCAAGCCGCTCCAGGGCTTCAGCCGCACCAAGCCGAACGGTTTCATCCGTATCGCGTAATGCTTCGCGCAATGCCTGCCGCCGCTTTTCCAGCATAACGAATCACCCCTGTTTTAGTAGTCTACAAAACGGCCGAAATCGGAGGGGCCGGCAAAAGGCAAAGCCGGACCGGGGCCAGCATACCACGATTACCCGCCGAGGGTATATCTCACGGCCATTGCGCAGGCATCGCAGCGAGCCCCTCCGATCCTGTCCCGATCAAGAAACCTATCAGAAAATCCCCCTTGAAACAACTTTCTCACAACATTCAATCCCTGGGCGGCAAAGCCCCGGCATTCCCTTCCAACAAGGGCAAACCAGGTGGTGGTCACATGAACTGCGGCACAAAGAAAGACGCCAGCCATTTCGTATACATAAAATCAATCGCCAGACAAGGTATGGGTTGAATTGGAAAACCCAAACTGCTACTATCGAATGGTTTACTTTTCTGTTTTACTGCCCATTTTTTGAGCTTAAACTCGCAAGCTTAGCGGGAACTGGTTATTTTTTCACCTTCCGGGGTCTGAACATTTACCGTTCCTTCTTTATCTAGCTGGAGAAAATATGTTCGAAGTTCTGCAAAACGATACACTGGCGCCCAACGTGCATCGTATGGTTATACGCGCCCCACGCATCGCCAAAGCCCGCCAACCGGGACAATTTGTCATCGTGCATCCCGAAGAGGGCGGAGAACGCATCCCCCTGACCATCGGCGATGCCGATCCGCAAGCGGGCACCATTACGCTGTTTATCCAGGCCGTTGGCGCCTCGACCCTGAAAATCGTGAACACTCCGGTCGGCGGCTCGATTCGCGACATTGCCGGACCGCTGGGCAAAGCTACGGAGATCGAACAGTGGGGTCGTGTTGCCTGTGTGGGAGGCGGACTCGGCACGGCGGTTCTTTATCCGCTGGCCAAAGCTCTGGCCGAATCGGGCAACGAGGTCACCACCATCATCGGCGGGCGTTCCAAACCGTTCATCATTCTTGCCGAGGAGTTGGCGGCTTTTTCCACCGAGGTCCTGGTGGCCACCGAAGATGGCAGCCAGGGACAGCAGGGCTTCGTGACCAATGTCCTGCAGGATCTGATCGACAATCCGGACAAACGCCCCAGTGCGGTGTTTGCCATCGGCCCAGTCCCCATGATGCGGGCGGTCGCCGAACTGACGCGGCCCTACGGCATAAAAACCATTGTCAGCCTCAACCCCATCATGATTGATGGAACGGGCATGTGCGGCGGCTGCCGCGTCAAGGTTGGCGACGAAACCAAATTCGCCTGCGTCGACGGGCCCGAGTTCGACGGGCACCTGGTTGATTTCGGATTGCTTATGGACCGTTTGTCCATGTACCGGGATACCGAAGCCAAAATCCTGGAGGAATTGCCGAAAGAACTGCGCGACAAAATCATTAAAGTGAAACGATAATATATATCATGAAAAGACAAATGACCCCCAAGGAACGCATGGCTATCGATCGGGTGAAAATGCCCGAGCAGGACCCGCAGCGCCGCATCGGTAATTTCGAAGAGGTAAATCAGGGGCTTAACGAAGAACAGGCCATCCGCGAGGCGCAACGCTGTCTGCTCTGTAAAAACCGCCCGTGTGTCGCCGGCTGCCCGGTTCGGGTGCGGATCCCGGAATTCATCGCCGCCCTGGCCGAAGGCGATCTGCCCGAGGCTGCGCGCATCCTGCTTGCCGACAACACTCTGCCGGCGGTCTGTGGCCGGGTTTGCCCCCAGGAAAGCCAGTGTGAAAAGGTCTGCGTACGCGGAAATAAAGGCGCACCGGTTGCCATCGGCTACCTCGAACGGTTTGTGGCCGACTGGGCCCTCGCCCACCCCGAAAAACTTCATAAAGAATCCCAACCGACCCCGACCGGTAAAAAGGTCGCCATTGTCGGTTCCGGGCCGGCCGGCCTGACCATGGCCGGCGAACTGGCTCGCAAGGGCCACGGCGTTACCCTTTTTGAAGCGTTACACGACACCGGTGGCGTACTGCGTTACGGCATCCCCGAATTTCGCCTGCCCAAGCGGATTGTCGATATCGAGGTTAAGCGGCTCAAGGATCTCGGTGTGAACATCGAATGCAATGTCGTGGTCGGCAAAACGCTAACCCTCGATGAGTTACGCGAGGAATTTGATGCCGTATTCATCGGTAACGGCGCAGGTCTGCCGATCATGTTGAACATCGACGGCGAGAATCTCAAAGGTGTTTACTCGGCCAACGAATATCTGACCCGTGTCAACCTGATGGCCGCCTGGCGCAACGATGTCCCGACGCCCATCATCCACGGCAAACACGTTGCGGTCATCGGCGGCGGCAATACGGCCATGGATGCCGTGAGGACCTCACGCCGCCTGGGTGCCGAACAGTCCATCATCGTTTACCGACGCACCGAGGCGGAAATGCCGGCCCGCATCGAGGAGATTCACCATGCCAAAGAAGAAGGTATCGAGTTCATATTATTGGCGGCACCGGTAAAAATTCTCGGCGATGAAAACGGTTGGGTCAAGGGACTGCTTTGCCAGCGCATGGAACTGGGAGAGCCCGATGCTTCCGGCCGGCGCCGCCCGGTTCCCATCGAAGGCGAAACCTTTACTCTGGATGTCGACGTGGTGGTCAACGCCATCGGCACCCGCGCCAACCCGCTGTTAACCGCCACCGCCCCGGACCTGAAATTGAACAAATGGGGCAACATCGAAACCGACGAGCACGGTGCGACTAACCTGCCCGGCGTGTTTGCCGGCGGGGATATCGTGCGCGGCGGCGCGACGGTTATCCTGGCCATGGGCGACGGCAAATCATCGGCCCAGGCTATCGATGCCTATTTGAGCCAAAAAAACTGAAACATTTTCGCATAACCGACGATCGAGGCCCGTGCCATCCGCACGGGCCGTTTCATATCCGGTAACGCAACAGCCATGACCGGGACAATCTGTCCGCCCGCCCAATGCTGCCCCGTGTACAAAGTGCGGAGTTGACCCTAAAGCCCTGGTGCCCCTGGCCGGCTCGCAACGCCGCGAATTCCTTCCGCACCACCCCCTAGACCCGAAACCCAAAACCGGCTATGCTGCATCTATGAGCACGCATCCACACAACCTGCAAAACCACCTGGCCACCATCCTCGACAGTGTTGCCGACGGCGTATTTACCGTAGATGGCGACATGCACATCACCTGGTTCAACCATGCGGCTGAACTTATCACCGGCTTTAGCCGTGAGGAGGCTCTAGGCCAGCGCTGCTGCGAAATCTTTCGGAGTTCGATCTGCTTTTCCGAATGTCCGGTGCGAAAAGCCATGGACACCGGTTTGAATGTGGAAAACCGGGAAATCGACATACTCGATCGCCACAATCGCGAAGTTCCCATCTCGGTATCGGCCTCCGTGCTCCGTGATGCCCAGGGGGAGCCGGTCGGCGGTGTCGAAACCTTTCGGGATTTAAGCCGCATCCATGCCCTGCAACGGGAAGTCACCGAAAAATACCGTTTCCAGGACATGGTCAGCCGCAATCCGGCCATGCGCAAACTCTTCGACGTGCTGCCTGATATTGCGGCCAGCAACGCAACGGTATTGCTACAGGGAGACAGCGGCACCGGCAAAGAGCTATTCGCACGAGCCCTGCACAATCTCAGCCCGCGCAGCCGACATCCCCTGGTGATCCTGAACTGCGGAGCCCTGCCTGAACAGTTACTGGAAGCCGAAATCTTCGGCGCACGCAAAGGAGCCTATACCGGAGCCACCGAAGACCGTCCCGGACGCCTGCAACAAGCCGAAGGCGGCACCCTTTTTCTGGATGAAATCGGCGACTTGCCCTTGCCCTTGCAGGTAAAACTGCTGAGAGTCCTGGAAAACCGGGAATACCAGCCCCTTGGCGCCCGTCGACCCCGCAAGGCCGATGTGCGCTTTCTCGCCGCCACCCATCAGAATCTCGAAGCGATGGTCGAGCAGAAACAGTTTCGCCAGGATCTTTACTTTCGCCTGAATGTCGTCCCGCTGCGCATCCCTTCCTTGCGTGAACGCAGTGAAGACATCCCGCTGCTGCTCGATATGGCGCTGGATCGCTTCAATGGCATCTATGGTAAAAAACTGCGTGGATTCTCCCCTGAGGCCATGTCGTTATTACTCGACTATGATTATCCGGGAAACGTCAGGGAACTTCTCAACCTCGTTGAGCGTGCCGCTATCCTTTGCCGCAAGGACGTCATAGAACCGGATCACCTCCCCCCCGGCATACGGGTGGCGCCCCCTACCTGCACACCCAACGGTCAAAAACAGCCGGGGATGCCATCGGCCACCCAGTTATATGCCGTGCTGGCACGCTGCAAAGGCAACCGAACAGCCGCCGCCCAACAACTGGGGATTAACCGCAGCACCCTCTGGCGATGGCTCAAACGCCTGGACCAACACCCCTAAGCGTTGCAACACCAGCAACAACACGCAACACCCCCTGCAACACCGCCAAACATTCGATATTATAGACCTTTCCATTGAAGGCGTTGCATATGCAACACGCAAGCCCTTCCCCACCCTCACTCACAAAAACCCAAGTCCCTCCCTAAATAGCTGTTTTTTCTACACTTTAACGTAACATATCCCATTCTTGGACATGGCACGGTATGTGATAAGTATATCTGTCATGAAACCACGTTACCCTTCGGAAGCTACCTATCGTCTGGCCCTGCCCTGTTATGAAAACAGGATCATGCCGCGTTTTGGCATCGCTCGGAGCTTCGTTTTCGTCGATATCCAGGACCACAACCATCGGGTAGACAAGGTAATTAAACATACATGGGAGCCGGACACGGGTCCCAACTTGCCGAACTGGCTGCTTCAACAGCATGTGGACGGGATCCTGTGCGGCGGCATTCATCCACGCTTTCAAATCGCCCTGGAAGCTGCAGGCCTGTGGGTAATCTGGGGCGTCCGCGGTGATATCGACGCGGTTTTAAACCAATGGATGGATTCCGAGCATCGAGAAGCAATGATCAACGGATGCAGCAACTTCACAAGTTGTTGCCGCGTGCAACACCCCATGGGATGCCCCCCTTTGCTCCCCCCCAACTGCAAAAGGAGAAAATAAACATGAAAATTGCCATCACCGCCCAGGGCAACACCCCGGACAGCGCCGTAGACCCGCGCTTTGGACGTGCAGCCTGGCTGCTCATCCACGACGACAGCAACGACGCCTGGGAATGCATCGACAACGCCGCCGGCCGCGACACGGCCCATGGCGCCGGCATTCAGGCGGCGCAAAAGGTTGCGGACCAGCAGGCCGAAACCCTGCTTACCGGAGCCATCGGACCGAAAGCCTTCGCCTCCCTGCAGGCAGCAAAAATCCGTATTTTTCACGGCGCCAAAGGAACCGCTCTCGAAGCTCTCGAAGCTTTTAAGGCGGGGCAGCTTAAAGAAGCCAGTGAAATGGATGCCACAGGAGGAGTGTGACCCGGCGCCATCCGGGCATCGTCCGTCGCGGCAGAGGGCGGAGGCTGGTACCCGCCGCCCTCAAAATGCCCCCCTTGCGACAGCCAACCAGCGAAGAGAGCTAAGTCAATGAAAATCGCTATTGCCAGCGGCAAAGGCGGTACGGGCAAAACAACGGTTGCGACAAACCTCGCCCAACTGGCCGCCAGCCAAGGATACCAGGTCGCCTATATCGACTGCGACGTTGAGGCCCCCAACGGCCACCTGTTTTTACGACCCGATATCACAAGCGATGACACGGTGCATGTCACGGTGCCGGACATCGATCCGACCCGCTGCAACCATTGCGGTGTCTGTGCGCACTTCTGTCAGTTTAATGCCTTGCTGTGCTTACCCGGAGAGGTGCTTCTGTTTCCCGAACTTTGCCATAGTTGCGGTGGTTGCCAGCTTATTTGTCCGCAGCAGTGTATCTCGGAGCGGGAACGAGAAATCGGCCAGTGCCAAATCGGCAAGGCGGGCCAGGTGGATTTTGTTTCAGGACGTCTGAATATCGGCGAGGCCAAAAGCCCCCCGCTGATACATCAGGTAAAAAAACAGGCCCCGGAGACCGACCTCATGTTGATCGATGCGCCCCCCGGAACCTCCTGCCCCGTGGTGGAAAGTCTGCGCGATTGCGATTTTGTGGTGCTGGTAACCGAACCGACTCCGTTTGGCCTGCATGACCTCACCCTTGCTGCGGAAATGGTCCAACTGCTCGGGATACCCTGCGGCGTTGTCATCAATCGCTCCGCCGAAAACGACGAGGCCACGTTGGCCTATTGCAACAGCCGGCGGATACCTGTGCTGGCCTGCCTGCCGGATAACAGAAAAGCTGCTGAAGCCTATTCGCGCGGCGAACTGATTGCGCAATCCTTACCATCGTTCAACCAACCCTTCACAACGTTGCTCGAGCGGCTTCTGCAGCAAACCAAACATACCGGTTCCCCACAGCAAAGGTGTCACCCATGAAACAACTGACGGTTATCAGCGGCAAAGGCGGTACGGGTAAAACCTCGGTGGTGGCATCCCTTGCGTTTCTGGCAGACCAGGTGGTACTGGCCGATTGCGATGTCGACGCCGCCGATCTGCACCTGGTTCTGCCCCCTACACCGCTCTCCAGCCACCCTTTCAGTGGCGGCAAACAAGCCTTTATTGAGACCGCCAAATGCCAATTGTGCGGAACCTGCCAGAAGCTATGTCGCTTTGAGGCCGTGCGTGGCCCGGACACCCAAAGCGGCTCCCCCGAATCTGGCTACTCTATCGACAGTACCGCATGCGAAGGATGCGGGGTTTGCGCTCATTTCTGCCCTGCCGAAGCCATCCGGTTTACGGATGCGCAAAATGGCGAGTGGTATATTTCGGACACCCGTGTCGGCCCCATGATCCATGCTCGACTCGGCATCGCCGAGGAAAACAGCGGCAAGCTGGTCTCCCTGGTACGCGAGGAAGCCCGTAAACTGGCAAAAAAACAGCAGCGATCAACCATCATCATCGACGGTTCGCCAGGCATCGGGTGTCCGGTCATGGCGTCGATCACCGGCACCGATCTGGCCCTGCTGGTGACGGAACCGACCATGAGCGGGCTGCACGATCTGCAGCGCGTAGCCGACCTGACTGCGCACTTCCATATCCCCACCATCATTGCGATCAACAAGTGGGACATCAACCCCGAGGTAACGGCACAAATCAAAGAGACCGCAAAACAGCGCAAAATCCCCGTAGGCGGCCTGATACGCTACGATCGGTCAGTCACGGCCGCCCAGATTTCCCGTAAAACGATCGTCGAACTCGATCATGCTCCCGCCGCAGCGGACCTGCGACAGCTATGGGACACTGTCGCAAAAGCCCTGTTCGCAGAAGCGTAATTCAAGGAGCGGCAACATTCACCCTACGACAATCCACCGGTCACAAAACACCGAAATCTTCAAAGGAGATGCAATTATGAAAATCGCGATTCCTCTTGTCCATGGAAAACTCAGTCAGCATTTCGGCCACTGCGAAGAATTTGTCTTGTTGGAAATTGGTGCCGACAACAAATCTATCGCCGGCAAAAGCCTGCATCAACCGCCCGCTCATGAACCGGGAGTACTACCCCGCTGGCTCGGCGAACTTGGTGCCGACGTTATCATCGCCGGAGGTATGGGCCGACGAGCCCAGGACCTGTTCACCGACAACGGCATCAAAGTGGTGGTCGGCGCAGCAGCCGAGGCTCCGGAAAAACTGGTCACCGATTACCTGCAGAACACCCTGGTGGTTGGTGAAAACTACTGCGACCACTAGTGGCTGGCGCAAAAACCCGCACCGCATATCTCTAAAATCATTTTGGTATCGCCAAAGCCCGGCCTCGGGCTTTGGCCTGCCCAGACATCAAACCCGGTGAAAGCAACGCATGAAAGCGGGCGAGCCATAAAACAGGATGAACCACTCGCAAAACATCCTGTGTGCGAACCGTGCAAAGACACCCACTGCGTGCTTTCCCCAAGGAAGGACCGAAAAGCTATGAGTTCATGTACCTCATCCGTTGAAACTCCCTCCGATCAACCGAGCGCCTGCGAATTGAAAGCAAAAATGAAACAACGCCTGGATCGCATCAAGCGTAAAATTCTCGTCATGTCGGGCAAAGGCGGTGTCGGCAAAAGCTCCACAGCGGTCAACCTGGCCCTGGCCCTGGCACAAGATGGTTATGCCGTCGGCCTGCTCGATATCGATCTGCATGGGCCCAGCGTCCCCAAAATGTTAGGCCTGGACGACAGTCAACTGCAAAACGGGCCGGATGGCCTGCTGCCTGTGGAATATCTGCACAATATGAAGGTCATCTCGGTAGGGTTTCTTCTCGGCGGTGCCGAAGAAGCCCTGATGTGGCGCGGACCGGCCAAAACAGGACTTATCCAGCAGTTTCTGCGTGATGTGGAATGGGGGGATCTTGACTTTCTGATCGTCGACTGCCCGCCCGGCACCGGCGATGAGCCCATGACAGCCGTCCAGACCCTGCTGGATGGGACTCAAAGCAGCGGCGCGGTCATCGTTACCACGCCCCAGGAGGTCGCCCTGCTGGACGTACAGAAATCGATCACCTTCTGCCGCCACCTGGAAATGCCGGTACTTGGCATCATCGAGAACATGAGCGGTTTTGCCTGTCCGAAATGTGGGGAGGTCGTCGACATTTTCAAATCAGGCGGCGGCCAGCAGATTGCAGAACGCATGAAAGCGCCGTTCCTCGGCAAAATCCCCATGGATCCTGCCATGGTGATGGCCGGAGACAGCGGCAAACCGTATATCGCCATCCAAGGGGATTCCGCGACCAGCGAAACCTACCGGAAAATCGCCGCCAGCTTCATGCAAGACATCGACAAGTAACTCCCAGTGGTGCCTCCCTGCCGGGAAAGGCCATTCCCGGCAGAGGGGCTCCCCATGATCAGGCTTCCCCGGACTTCATCCCGCCACTCTTTTGCATGGCATTATATTCCTCCGTATAGAAAAAGCTTTCCCGGCCGAAAGCCGGCCGCAGCTGATCCAACCAGATGGCCGCAGGGTCGTAGCGCGCGAAAAAGGGCCGCTGCGCCCAGTCGGGATTGCGGGCCTGAATAAACCGCAACACGAAGACTTTCTCCTGGCCGACCTCGGCCACCCCCTGGATTTCAACCTTGCCCGGCCCGGCGCTCATGGACGGCCCCCTTACCGTTCGTGCCAGGCCTGACAGCTTCTGGATAGCTTGCCGATATATCTGCCAGCAGCGCTCCAGAGGAATGGCAAAGTAATGACGTGCACCCGTGTCACGTGCCACGAACAGATAGTAGGGCACCATTCCCAACCGCACCTGGGTTTGCCATAGACGCACCCATACCTGAGGATCATCGTTGACATGGGCCACCACGGGAGACTGCGTCCGGATCGTGGCCCCCGTCGCCTTAACCCGCTCGATGGCCCTGCGCGCCACCTCGGTTTCCAATTCACGCCAATGATTGTAATGGGCCATCACGGCCAGATGTTTCCCACCCTTCACCAGGCGCTCGAACAGACGCAACAGGTCATCCGCATCCCGATCGGTGAGAAATCGATAGGGCCAAAAACTGAGAGATTTGGTGCCGATACGAATCGTCTGCAGATGTGCGAATTCGGGACTGAGCAGTGGCTCAAGAAATTCGGCAAGACTTGCAGCTTTCATGACCAGGGGGTCCCCGCCGGTTACCAGCAAATCGGTCACTTCGGAATGTCGGCGCAGATAATCAAACAACCCCGGCGTACGTGGCCCCATAATGCGCATATCGCGCTCGCAAACGAACTGTGGCCAGCGAAAACAAAAGCTGCAGTAGGAATGGCAGGTCTGCCCCAAACGCGGAAAGAACAGAACGGTTTCGCGATATTTATGCTGTAATCCCGGCAATTTGTGTCCATCGAGACACGGCACATTGAGGGTCTGCTGCCCGGCGGGATGAGGGTTGAGACGCAACCGGATCTCGTGTACGGCCCGATCCAGGGCCTGGCGATCCGCACCGCTGGCGAGCAGCGATGCAATCTGTTTAAAATCGTCCGGCAACAACATACCCGGGTCGGGGAAAACCAACCTGAACATGGGATCGTGCGGCACCTTGCCCCAGTCGATCAACTCATCGATCACATAGCGGTTGACTCTAAAAGGCAAGACCTGGGACACCACCTTCATACCGAAACGATACTCGGCTGACAGGCACCCGAGCTCGGCTATACGGTCAAAATGATCCGGGGTATAAGCATGATACTCCATCGGCCTCTCCCTTCGTTCAGGCAGGTTCGCCAAATACCCTAATCATACCAGATACCGTGCGGATAGCCTCATGCTGCGACACGATCACAGGACCCGGCATGGACTTCGGCCTATCATAAAAGGCGTTGGAGCGATGGGAATTTTGTCGGTGAAAAGCGGTGATGAACAGAAAAGATGCGGAAGATAAAGCCCATGCGTGCAGGGCCGCCATGGTAACGTGTCAATCAACACCTCCGGAGAAATCCGAGCGTCCCGCACCATAAACGAAAGGGCCATACATTGCTGTATGACCCTTTATTTGATTGGTAGCGGGGGGAGGATTTGAACCTCCGACCTTCGGGTTATGAGCCCGACGAGCTACCGAACTGCTCCACCCCGCGTCAAGGAAGTGAACTATACTCCCATCGAAAAAGAATGTCAACCCCTGCTTTGCTAACGCTTTCGCACCAGAGGCGCACTGGCCAAATGAGCGGCTTTCAAGGTCGACGCCGCCCCGTCGGCAGCACTGCGCGTCGCAAAAGGACCGACGTAAACCCGGTACCAAATCCCCTTGCTGCCAAGATCGGCCTTCTCCACAAAAGCGGCGTAACCGCTTTTTGACAGACGCTCCTGAAGATTTTTGGCGCCGGCGATTTTTTGTACGGAAACAACCTGAATAGCATAGGCACCACCGGAGGCAGGTGGCGGCGTGGCCACGACCTTTGCCGGCGCGCTTGCAACGGGTTTCGGTTTCGGCGCAACAACTTTGGGTTTGGCAGCGACCGGCGCCGGCGCAACAGGCACCTCCTCTGTCAACGAAGGGGTGTCCCGCCGCACATCAACCGGGTCGACAGAAGGTTCGGGCGGCTGATCCGGCAGATTGATACCACTGCCGATAGGCGGCTGATTGCCTTCAGGCAAGGTGTTGTAAAATGTCAGCTGAGGAGCCGCCGGGTCCTCGACGGAGGACGCCGTGCCAGCGCCCGGAGCGGTATCGGGCACAGGAATGGCAATCCGGTCCGAGGCGGTCAGATCCTCTTGAACAATGGTATCGCCACCACTTCGGCCGACCATAACGCCAAGCCCGTAGCTGACCAGGGCGATAACCAGCCCCAGCACCACCAGAACCAGTGTCTGTTTTTTTTCAAGACGTCTTTGCGAGCGGGAGACAACCTGACGGCTCATGGTTTTTCCTCCTGTTTACATGCGCTCCGGGGCTGAAACACCCAGCAACACCAAAGCGTTGTGTAAAACGGTGCGGACACAATTGACCAGATAAAGACGAGCCCGACTGACGTCCGGATCATCAACGAGGACGCGCCCCTTGTTGTAATAACTATGGAAACGCGCTGCGAGTTCCTGTAGATAAAAAACCACCCGATGGGGTTCGAAATGTTCCGCAGCCCCGTCGACTACCTCGGGGTAGCGAGACAACAGCTTGGTCAATGCCAGTTCGTCTTCGAGGGTAAGACAATCGAAGTCGACCTCGCCCAGTTCCGGCATGGCAACCCCCTGGTCCTCGGCATTGCGGTTAATGCTGCAAACCCTGGCATGGGCATATTGTACATAATAGACCGGGTTTTCGGTGCTTTGCTTCTTGGCCAGATCCAGGTCGAAATCGAGCTGGCTGTCGGAGCGACGCATGAGAAAGAAGAACCGGCAGGCATCGCGGCCGACTTCGTCAATAACCTCGCGCAGCGTAACAAACTCGCCGGAACGCGTACTCATGGCCACCTGCTGACCACCACGCAGCAGATTCACCAGCTGTACCAGAATAATCTGCAGATCCTCGGGATTGCGATCAAGGCCGGCCAGAACGGCTTTCATGCGCGGCACGTAGCCGTGATGATCCGCCCCCCATACATCGATAACGGTATCGAATCCCCGTTCGAATTTTTCTTTGTGATACGCGACATCCGACGCGAAATAAGTGGTCGCACCGTTGGAACGGATCAGCACCCGGTCCTTGTCGTCCCCGTAATCCGTGGTGCGGAACCAGATGGCACCATCTTTTTCGTAGGTCAGGCCTCGCTCTTTGAGCAAAGCGATGCCCCGCTCCACCTCCTGCCGGTCATACAAGCTCTGTTCACTGTACCAGTTATCGAAGCGCACACCGAAAGCGGCGAGATCTTCATCGATACCTGCGCGAATCTTGTCGCCGCCGTAATTGGCGAAAAAGCGCAACGCCTCTTCCTCGGGCAGGTCCCGCAGGCGCTCACCTTCGCTCTCGAGCACCTCCCGCGCAAGGTCGATGACATAAACGCCCTGATAACAATCCGTCGGAAACTCGATGGTTTCACCGAGCAGTTCCCGATAACGCAGCAACAAGGAGCGCCCCAGGGTCAACATCTGATTGCCGGCATCGTTGATGTAATATTCACGCTGCACTTCATAACCGGCAGCGCCCAATACCGCGGCCACGGCATCGCCGGTAGCGGCACCCCGACCATGACCTATGTGCAACGGCCCGGTCGGATTGGCACTGACGAACTCAACCTGAACTTTACGGCCGTTCCCGGTATGAGTACGCCCGAAGAGATCGCCTCGGCGAACCACTTCATCGAGCACACCGAACCAGCAGCGCGGCGTCAGATAAAAATTAATGAACCCGGGTCCAGCTATTTCAACCCGACTCCACATGCCCCCGCCCTCGCCCAGCGCGGCCACGATCGTTTCGGCGATCTTGCGCGGGGCTTTCTTCTCCGCTCTGGCCATAGCCATAGCAACGTTCGTGGAAAAATCGCCATGCTCGGCATGGGCCGGCACTTCGAGATTAATCTCCGGAATCGTGCCGGAATGCAGTTGCTGTTGATCAAAACAGGCTTGAAGGGCCTCGCCAATATATTGCCGCAATCGCTGTTTCATTAAAAACGCTTTCTTTGTCGAAATAAAGCCTCTGTAGCCATGCTACAGATCGCGCTAACCACGATAAAATTGCCAAATGCCGTATGTTAGCCCTGCGCCGACATCCTGTCAAGCAGGACCACGGACAAAAAAATAACCCGGCGATAGCCGGGCAATGATCTTCTATTGGAACAGGTGTTTTTAGCTGCCGGCCCGAATCGTGGCTGCAGGCCTTTACATGAAAGCCTGTATTGATCTCGGGGCAACAGGTCCCCTGAAAAACTTCCGCCTGCCCATCAGGGCGCAGAGGATGTGGCCGGTCCGACATGGTCGGAGGGATTGCTCTCCGTCGGAAACTGATAAACCACCTCGCCATCCCCCACCATACCCAATTCCTTTCGGGCAAGTGTTTCAATATAGATGCGGTCTGTCTTGAGTTGTTTAATTTCCTGTTTCAATTCACGATTAATATTCTGCTTTGCGGCAACCTGTCGTTCCAGGTCCATTTTTTGACGACGGGCCTGCAACATACGCAAAGCACCCTTTTCTCCAAAGAGACCGGCACCGAGCACCAATAGGATAATGACCACCGGTACTAGCGGGATCCGCTGCCCCAGACTTCGTACCCGGGCTGTGGGTTTAGAGTTTGCCATAACTGCGCTCCCGGTAGAACCAGGACCAAAAGTCCTGCAACAAAAGCAGCCTGACCCGGCCGCCCGATTAAATCAGTTCAGCACTATCCGATCACGAATCTTGGACAGGGTCTGCGTACCAATCCCTTTGACATGAAGAAGGTCTTCCACGTTGGCGAAAGGCCCGTGTGCTTTACGGTAGGCTACAATTCTGTCAGCGGTTACAGCCCCGATCCCGGGTAAAATTTGCAACTGTTTCGCTGTGGCGGAGTTAAGCGATACGGCTGTAGTTGCTATTTCTGATGCCGTTGCAGCCGAAATTTCCCCGGAATACCCAACCGATGGACTTAAAGCGAGCAAACACACCATCATGATCAAACAGTTTACCAGAATTTTCATAGCATCTCCTAACAGTAGTTGAATGCGACAGACCGCTCCCCGCATGCCGTGAAAATCAGCAGGGTTATCGTTTATTAACATTCATTATTGTTGGAGTCAATTAATTTTAGATCTGGCAACGTGATACGATCTTGTTACATCGTCGGTTCCAGGCGACTTCCGAAGTGGGAGGTCTTGCCGATACCCGTTAAAGCGAAACTGATGGTGAATTCCTGTTCATCGCCCCGGTCGCGCCAGGACAAAAACATACTCCAGCACTGCGCGCGATATTCAAGATTGAGTACATTTTCAAGGGTGGTGCTTTCGTCCAGAGCGTAACGCTGCTCGTAGTTCAAATAGACCGGCTTAAGCACGGCCAGATCGAGCTTGGCACCGAGGTATTCCTGTTCGTCACGCCGGTAGCGGTAACGCAGGGAAGCCGCGTTCCCCTTGCCATCCTCGAGGCCACCTTCTGCGAGGAAAGTGCGTAAACCGCCTCCACTGGTAGCTAGCCGCGTGTCCAGATCGAAATAGCTGTGGCGGGTTGGACGGAAGATGAGTTCTGTACGCAAATCGCTCCAGCGCTCGGCTTCCGGCCGTTCGGCAGCCAGCAAATCGGTATGTTCGGTAAGGGACAGGTCATACTCCTGAGCCAGACGCAAATACAGGAACTCATGATAATCCGCCTGCCCGGTGGGAGATTCAAGTTTGGCGACAAAACGATTAACCAAACCGTAACTGACCGTGTTGCGCCTGCCAACAAAGTCAAAACTCTCAAACTGCGGCAGGTCATCTTGATTAACTTTGGGTACATAATAGTAGATGACTTCAGGCTGCAGCACATGCTGGATCTTGCTCACCGTGTCGCCAGCGACGTCATAAACCCTGCTGAGGCGGGTACCCATGCGCAGGGTCGCATCGGGAATGCCTTTGTATTCCTGATCGCCGGACCAGGCATACAGTTTTTGTCGATAGCCGATTTCGGCTCCCAGTTCCAACCAGTCGCCTGGCGTGAACTGGGTCGACACAACGGGGCGCAGACTCAAACGGGCGACCTCAGCCCCCTTTTTCTGCCACAGATAGGTTCCCGAGGAATCCAGGCGAAAGTAAAACGGACTGTACCCCAGGCGCTGCCGCAGCATGTTGAAGCGCACCTCGGGTAAACGCTGCAGGGTCTGGTCGTCATCGACGGATGGCTCGTCGTCATCCTGGTTCAGCTGGCGTATGTATTTGAATTGCCCGGCCAGGTTGTTGTTGCCCCAATGGCGGCTAAGGGCTACCACCGATTCGGCACGAGAGCGATTATATTCTCCCGCCACTTCGCCAAAATCCGAAAAATAGTTTCGGCTGCTGACATACTGAACTTTCGAAGTCAGCCAGACCTGCCCCGGCAAAGTCCCCATATGCTGCCAATTAACCGCAACCTGATCGCTATGGCCGTTGAGCCCGGATACATGATAGAGCAGAGCTTCCCCATCGTTGTCATGACCGAGGAAATAGCGGTATTCAACGCCTTTGCCGACGCCCAGTTTCGAAAAATAGTCCAGGTAGAAAGTAGCGTCCATATGGCGATCGAGAACCTGGTAATAAACCAGAGACAATTCGGTACCGCGCTTATTGGACTGCCCGAAACGGGGCATCAAAAACCCGGATTCCCTCTCGACCTTGACCGGATATCCCATAACGGGAAGATACAAAACGGGTACATCGTAGAGATGAAACAGGACATGCTTGGCCCAGGCATAGCCACCCACGGTAACGTCGAGCTGCCGTGCGCTGAATTTCCAGGAAGGACGCTCACCGTCGCAGGTGGTGAAGGTACCGTTCTGAATGCGATAGTGGTCTTCCCCCAACTTTTCGATTTCATTGCCGGCAACGTGAAAATTGGCCTTTGGCAAAAAGATCCGGCCGTTTTCAATCGAACCGGTTTCCTTATTCAGATTTAAACGCAATCGCTCGCCGGTTACCAGCGCCTCCGGATCAAACAGCCGCACATGGCCGACGGCTTGAGCGTCGCCGGTTGTTTGGTTGAACTGCATACTTTCGGCGGCAAGCGTCTGGTCACCCCGACGCAAAAGGACATCTCCCTGCGCCTGATACTCTCCGGTTTTCTGATCAAAAACCAGTTCTTCGGCTTCCAATGACACGGGGGCGCCCGGAGTATCCTTGTACTCCTCGGCGCATGCGGCCCCCCCCTCCAACATCAACAATGCCAACAGCAGAAAGGCCCAGCCCCTCAGCACAATGCAATAGTTTTTCACCGGATCCTCTCCCTATCCATCAAATAGTCTCGCACAGCTGCAACCAAAAACAGCGATCCCGCGACAAGCACCACGTCATCTTCTCCCTGGTCGGCAAGAGCGGCTGTCATCGCATCGGCCGGGGTCGCATAAGCTTTGGCCAGGACTCCGGCTGCCCGTGCCGCCCGTACCAGTTTATCGGGTTCAATCCCCTGGTCAACAGGCGGCAAGGTAGCATACAGATGAGCCGTATGGGGCAACAAAGGGGTCAGAATATCATCAATGCATCGCTGCCCCTTGATCCCCACCACCCAGCGAACCTTTTTACCATCGAGACTTGCCAGATAACGGGCCAAAACCACGGCACCACCATGATTATGAGCACCATCGAGCAAAATGCGGCGCTGCTGCCGCCACCATTCAAGTCGGCCCGGCCACTGCACCTTTTCGACCCCGTAGCGCAGGGCTTCTTCGGACAAAGCCACCCCCCGGTTTCGTAACGACATGCATGCCGCCAGCGCCACAGCGAGGTTCTGTCGTTGATGCGCACCAGCCAGCCCCGGCCGTAAACCTTTCAATGTCAGTGACGGAGCAAAAAAATCGAAATGGGTATCGTGATCGATTATGCGGAAATCACGATCCCAGAGGCATACCGGCGCGAGCATTTCGGCAGCCTTCGTCAGCAGCACCCGCTGGGCATCCGGGTGCTGCTCCGCAATGACCACCGGAACCTGGCGCTTGATGATCCCGGCTTTTTCTCCGGCGATGGTGGCCAAGTCTGCCCCGAGATGCTCTGCATGATCGCAACACACAGGAGTAACGACGGAGATTTCCGATTCGACGGCATTGGTGGCATCAAGCCGTCCTCCCATGCCGACTTCCAATACGGCAAAATCGGTGTGTCGGTTCCTGAAATACACCAACGCCATAGCGGTTGTAAACTCGAAAAAAGTGACAGGAAGCGAGCCGACAACCGCCCGGACCTCATCGACCAGCGACACCATATCCGGTTCGCTGACCTGCACACCATCGATACGTATGCGCTCGGTAAATGAGTGAAGATGTGGAGAAGTGTAAAGCCCTGTGCGATACCCGGCCGTCTGCAAAATCAGTGCTGTGGCGGCGGATACGGAGCCTTTGCCGTTAGTGCCGGCAACATGCACGATACGCATAGCCCGTTCGGGATGATCCAAACGGGCCAACAGGGTTTGAATATTGGTCAGACCAAGCTTGATACCGAAACGTTGCAACCCATACAGATAGGCCAGGCTCTGTTGGTAACCCATGATTTTTATTGTTTCATAAAGATGCGCAACATCTGAGACAGACGTGCCTTCATTTCCGGCCGCCGGACAATCATGTCAATCATGCCGTGCTCAAGCAGATACTCGGAACGCTGGAATCCTTCGGGGAGCTTCTGACGAATGGTCTGCTCGATAACCCGCGGCCCGGCAAAACCGATCAAAGCCCGTGGTTCGGCCATGTTGACATCGCCCAGCATGGCAAAACTTGCGGTTACCCCACCCGTGGTGGGATCGGTCATAATCGAGATATAGGGCAAACCGGCTTCCTTGAGACGCGATAGAGCCGCACTGGTCTTGGCCATCTGCATAAGAGACATTATGCTTTCCTGCATGCGAGCGCCACCGGAAGAGGAAAAGACCAGACAAGGGCAACGGTTTTCCAATGCTTTTTCCACAGCCCGGGTGATCTTTTCGCCGACCACCGAGCCCATGCTACCCCCCATGAACGAGAAATCGAAAACGGCAACGACAACCGGTTGCGCCTCGATGGCCCCTTCGCCCCAGATCACCGCATCGTTCAATCCGCTTTTCTTAATCGCCGCGCTGATACGGTCGCGATAGCGTTTACCATCCTTGAATTCAAGAAAGTCCACCGACTTCATGCCGGCATCCCGCTCGACGAAAGAACCTTCATCCAACACCAGGGCGATACGCTCACGCGCCGATATCCGAAAATGATAATCGCACTTCGGACATACGTTCAGATTGCGCTCTATTTCCTTGGCATAAATAATTTCATTGCAGTGGGGACATTTACGCCATACCCCCTCGGGCATCTTAACTTTTTTGCTTTCAACAGGCACAATGGGTGCCTTCGATTTTTTAAACCAAGCCATCTCTCACCTCATTCACTCGTTTCCATCCGTCATACTCAAACAAGAAACTGTAAACTCATGATCTGGAAACCGGGATTTTGCCCTGGTAAGGGAATCAGCGATTCCGTGGAGCCCCGTTTCGCAAGCCGTGCAAGCCCACCTCCAGAGCCCCTCGTGCCGAAACGCGTCTTTCCTGGACAGAAACCAGAGACGCCCCGGCAGCAAGCCTATATTATATCTATACCGGTCGGGGTCTCACCTGTTTCATCCCGAAACTTCTTTGGCACGACATGCGACGTTACCCTGACACGATAAAAGCAGGTAAGTCTATGAGAGCCGGAAAATGATTTCAACCGTTTTCCGCCAGCTCGCGTATCTGAATCAGTAAATCGGCAAACATCCGCTGCGTCATACGTCCCGTGTTCACATTATAGCGGCTGGTATGGTAACAGGCCACCACCCATATTCCATGGGGCAGAAGATAACTGGCCCCGTGGGCAAAGGGGAACTCCGCCATGCGCTGGATATGGCCCTGCTCGACGCACAACCGCATATAACTGTCAAACGCAGCACGCCCCAAAGCCACCACGACCTTCAGGTTTGTCAGCCTCTTCAACTCTGCGGTCAAAAACGGACGGCAGAGATGAAATTCAGCGGCCAGAGGCTTGTTTTGAGGTGGTACACATTTGACCGCATTGCTGATATACAAATCATACAGCTCAAGACCATCATCGGAGCTCACGGCTTCGGCCTGACTGGCAAACCCGGCCTCATGCAGCAAAGGGTACATGAAATCACCGGCACCGTCCCCGGTAAAAGGCCTGCCCGTACGATTGGCACCATGGGCGCCCGGGGCCAGGCCCACCAGGAAAATACGCGCCTGCAGGTCGCCGAAACCCGGTACCGGGCGATTCCAGTATTCACTTCGCCGGCGCCCCTTGGCCGGCGGCAAATCTGCAATATAATCGACCAGACGCTGACAACGCCTGCACGAGGCTATATTTTCAAGAGTATAATGTGTCACGACTTGTCTTTTCCGGACGGCGCTCCGGATGACTTGCCTCGGGGACGCCTGCGCGGCCGGCGACGGCGCGGTGCTCCGTCCTTCTTCGGAGGAGAGCCGGGTTTTGCGGCAGAGCGGCCCCGCGCAGACTTTTTTACCGGCTTGTAGGCTTTGTATGTATGGCAGAAATCGCTGTCTTCAGGAAAGACGGAAGGAATTCGATGACCGATATAATCCTCGATATCGGCCAGATAATAAACCAGGTCCTCATCGGCAAAACTGATGGCCTTGCCGGCGGCACCCGCACGGGCCGTACGACCGATGCGATGCACATAATCCTCGCGATCCTGGGGCAGATCGTAGTTAATGACATGGGTTACGCCATCGACATGGATACCGCGTGACGCGACATCGGTCCCCACCAAAAAATGAATACGGCCTTCTTTGAACTCATCCAGAATACGCATGCGCTTTTTCTGGGGGATATCGCCGGAAATCAAAGCGGCCTTGAAACCATTGACCTGCAAACGACCGGTAAGGTGTTCGGCTTCGCGCTTGGTATTGACGAACAGCATCACACACTTGGCGGGTTCTTTTTTCAACAGTCCCAGCAGCAAAGCGAATTTTTCCCGACGGGAAACATGGTAAAGCACCTCTTCGATCTGCTCAGCGGTTACATTCTCCGGGGCGACTTTAATCTTTTCGGCCAGGTCCATGAATTCATAAGCCAACTCCATGACGCGATGGGACAAGGTAGCTGAAAACAGCATGGTTTGACGCCGATCGAAAGCCGGCAATTTTCGCAGGATGTAACGAAGATCCCTGATAAATCCCATATCGAACATGCGATCGGCCTCGTCTATGACCAGGGCTTCAATACTGCCGAGGGACACCGCTCCCTGTTTCACGTAATCGATCAGCCGCCCCGGCGTGGCGATAAGGATATCGACCCCCGCGTGCAAGGCCTGTCGCTGCTTCTCGTAATCGACACCGCCGAAAATCGGTTGGATCTTGAATCCGCAAAACTGTCCAAGCCCCATGGCATCTTTGGAGATCTGAACCACCAACTCGCGCGTGGGAGCGAGAATCAGGGCGCGCGGAGCACGGGTTTCCGTTTTTTTGTCGCTCATCAACCGAGCAAACAGGGAAATGAGAAAAGCGGCTGTCTTGCCGGTACCGGTCTGCGCCTGAGCAGCCACATCCTTTTTGTCTAACGCCAGCGGTATCGATTGTTCCTGCACGGGGGTCAGGGCGGTAAATCCCATGGCATCGATTCCCCGCTGGACTTCTGCGGGCAGGTTCAGCTCGGTAAATTTCATAAAAAATCCTATGATGTGCTTTATGCCGGGGACAATCATGCCCCCCTTGGGCCTCTCCGAAAACTTTTTCGTCCGAAGGGTACCGTTTTGGCATTAAAGCCGGGTTTGGTCAAAACTGGATGTTGCGGATTTCCAGCCTGCCAGAAACTGCAGAAACAACCTGCTATCGACCTTTTGTCAGACGGCGGCGCACTTTGCGTTATGAATAAATGCAGCGACTTTGTCAGGGTCCTTGATGCCGGGAGCGCGCTCCACCCCGCTCGACACATCGACAGCGTACGGCTGAACCGTTCGAACGGCATCGGCTACGCAATCCGGGTCAAGCCCCCCCGCAAGAATAGTGGGCTGCTTTTGGGCAACCTGAGAAGCCAGCCCCCAATCACAGCGATGACCGGTCCCTCCGAATTGATCGGGCACCCAGGCATCCAGCAAAACTCCGGACACGGGATAAAGAGGCATGGCATCCAAGGTACCGGCATCGCGCAGGCGAAAGGCCTTGATAACCCTGTAGGGAGCCAGGGCCTGGCAGGCCTCAGGGGATTCGTCACCGTGCAGCTGCAGGATATCTAGCCCGCAGTTAGCGGCGATTCGGCCAACATCTTCAGAAGCTTGGTTGACAAACAAACCGACAGTCGTAACCAGCGGCGGCAGTCCGGCGATGATGGTCGCGACCTGATCCGGAGTAACGCACCGCGAGCTGCGCTCATAAAAGACAAAACCAAGGGCATCGGCACCGCAGCGTACAGCGTGCAGAGCGTCTTGGAGGTTGGTTATGCCACATATTTTAACTCTCGGTATGTTCACAACATGCTCGCTACAAGGCAAACAAAGCCGATAACCGACGCCGGTCGCGTTCTTTTCGGCGTCGTTTCCGCCATACGATGAAAACTATTCCTCGCCCCTACCCGTACGACCCAAAAGCGTGGACAACTTGCCTTCGATGTCCTGCTCGCGCACGAGACTCTCGCCGATCAAAAAGGCGGCCGCCCCGGCATTCTGAAGGCGACAGATATCTTCCCGCGTACGAATGCCGCT
Source organism: Syntrophotalea carbinolica DSM 2380 (assembly GCF_000012885.1). Taxonomy (NCBI): domain Bacteria; kingdom Pseudomonadati; phylum Thermodesulfobacteriota; class Desulfuromonadia; order Desulfuromonadales; family Syntrophotaleaceae; genus Syntrophotalea; species Syntrophotalea carbinolica. The sequence continues at coordinate 871,820 of NC_007498.2, read as the reverse complement.
TTCGGCAACCACGAGGCGATCCGCGGGGATTCGCGGCAAAAGTCTTTCCGTTACAGCGAGATCGGTATGAAAGGTTTTGAGATTGCGGTTGTTTATGCCGAGCATAGGGGTCGGGACCGACAATGCCCTTTCCAACTCTTCCTCGTCATGCACTTCCAGCAAGACATCCAGTTGAAGCTCAGCGGCCAGGGCGGCCAGATCAGCTAAAAGCGCATCCTCCAAGGCCGCCGCAATCAGCAAAACAGCATCTGCGCCAAAAACCCGTGCCTCATAGACCTGATAAGGATCGATGATAAATTCTTTGCGAAGCAGGGGCAGATCAACCACCTCGCGGATAGCGCCAAGGTATTCGAGTCGGCCGAAGAAAAAACGTTCATCGGTTAACACCGAAAGGCACGCCGCACCGGCACGGCTGTAACACCGGGCAATCTCCAGAGGATCAAAGTCGGGGCGAATCAGCCCCTTGGAAGGCGATCCTTTTTTCACCTCGGCAATAACCGCCGTCCCGTTTTGAGAGCGACGTTTCAAAGCCTGAGTGAAGGGACGTACGGCACCCGCATCGGACGACCGCGCTTTCAAATCGACTAAAGGCCGCTCTCGCTTTGCAGATCGAACCTCATCTTTTTTTACTTTCAAAATATCATCGAGTATCACGGCTGTGTCATCCTGATCAGGGCATTGAGTTTGGCCAGCGCAGCATGTTCGTCGATAGCCTGGGCAGCTGCACGCATGCCGTCTTCAATGCTGTCCGCCTTGCCCGCCGCCACCAAGGCGAAGGCACTGTTGAGCAAGACAATATCGCGACGCGGCCCCGCTTCGCCGGCAAGGATGCCTCGCACCAATTCGGCATTGTGGCGCGCATCACCTCCGGCAAGATCCTCCAATCGGCAACGTTGCAGGCCATAATCCTCAGGGGCGATGGTCGACAGGCTATACCTGCCCTCGCGGATATCGGCTATACGGGTCGGAGCAGTAAGGGTCACCTCATCCATACCATCCATGCCGTGCACCACGAACCCTCGACGGCAACCAAGCCGGCAAAGAACATCCGCCAAGGTAGCAACCAGGTCTTCCCGATAAACCCCAAGCACCTGACGGTCGGCGCCTGCAGGGTTGGTCAAGGGGCCGAGAATATTGAAAATGGTGCGGATACCTATCTCGCGACGGGGCCCGATGGCATAGCGCATGGCACCGTGCAACGCCGGCGCAAACAGAAAACCGATGCCCTCTTCGGCGATGCAGCGTTCCACGGTATCAACACCGATATCGAGATGCACGCCAAGCGCTTCAAGCACATCGGCGCTCCCGCACATCGAAGACACGCTACGGTTACCGTGTTTCGCAACCTTGACGCCGCAAGCGGCCACAACGAAGGCTACAGTCGTGGAGATATTGAACGACTTGGTACCGCTGCCACCGGTACCACAGGTATCGAGAACCGCTGCCATGGTTTCCTGGTCAAGGTTGATTTCTTCTCGGTCGATATCGAGAACACGTCCAACCCTGACCGGCGTGGCATGATCCCGCATGACCCGAGCGGCTCCGGTGATTTCCTCGACCGTTTCCCCCTTCATACGCAAGGCTACGATCAAAGCTCCGATTTGCGCCGGAGTCGCCTCCCCCCCCATGATCTGGTTCATGACCTCAATCATGTCGGATTCTTTTAGGTTCTGCCCTTCCACGACGCGGGCAATGGCCTGTCTAATCATGCATCCTCCCATTGACCGTGACTCAGCCTAAATGAAGAAAATTGCGGAGCAGATCTTTACCGGCCACCGTCAATATGGACTCAGGGTGAAACTGCACCCCCCACAAAGGCAATTCGCGATGACGAAGCCCCATAATTTCTCCATCGTCCGTCCAGGCCGTAACCTCCAGACAATCGGGGAATGTCGAACGCTCAATCACCAGGGAATGGTAACGGGTGGCATCAAAGGGATTGGGCAGTCCGGCGAACAATTCACGACCATCATGATGAATGGGGCTGGTCTTACCATGCATCAGCGACCCGGCCCGGACAATCTTACCGCCAAAGGCATAGCCGATGGACTGATGGCCCAGACATACCCCGAGAATGGGCAAACGACCGGCGAACCGCTTGATAACCTCGACGGAGATGCCGGCTTCCTTGGGTGAGCAAGGCCCCGGAGAAACGACTAACCGCTCGGGCGCACGCTGTAAGATACCGTCGATATCTATCTGATCGTTGCGATAGACTTCAACATCTTCACCCAATTCGGCAAAATACTGCACCAGGTTATAAGTAAAGGAATCGTAATTGTCGATCATCAACAACATGTCAGTCCAGCCCTTCACAAGCCATCTCAACGGCTTTCATGGCACCGCGTGCCTTGTTCAAGGTTTCCTCGTATTCGGATGCCGGATCTGAGTCTGCCACGATTCCGGCCCCTGCCTGCAAATGAATCTTACCGTTATGAACGACCAAAGTGCGAATGGCTATGGCCATATCCATATTTCCGGAAAAAGAGAAATATCCCACGGCGCCGCCGTAAATTTCCCTACGTGAGGGTTCAAGCTCGTCAATGATCTGCATCGCCCTGATTTTAGGCGCACCACTGAGCGTACCTGCCGGAAACGTCGCACTCAGCACATCAAACGCATCGAGGTCGTCGGCAAGTTGCCCTCGGACATTGGAAACGATATGCATAACGTGCGAATACCGCTCAATAACCTTCAATTCGCTGACCTCGACAGAACCTGTACGGCAGACCCGCCCCAGATCGTTGCGACCCAGATCGACCAGCATGATGTGTTCGGCCAATTCCTTGGGATCCTCCAACAGCTCTTTTTCCAAAGCAAGATCTTCGGCAGCATCGCGTCCGCGCGGGCGGGTACCGGCGATGGGCCGCACTTCAGCCATGGTTCCTTCCTTACGCACGAGTACCTCGGGAGAAGCGCCGATAACCAGAGTGTCATCAAAACGCAAAAAGAACATATAGGGAGAAGGATTGAGCGTTCTCAGAGCCCTATAGATATCAAACGGCTCGCAATCACCCAGGACCCCGGAAAATCGCTGGGAAAGAACGACCTGAATGATATCACCGGCGCGGACATATTCTTTGCAGCGCTCCACAGCCGCCATAAATGCCTCGCGACTGTAATTGGAAGAAAAGGATATAGGATTTTTCGCAGCCGAGGTTTGCTTGGCTCCCGGCAACGGCCGTCGCAGACGCTCAACAAGTTGATCGATGGCCAGGACACCCTGTTTATAAGCTGTTGCAGGACATCCCCCATCTTCGACATGCACATTGCAAACGACTTTGATAACCTGGCGCAAGTTATCGAAAATCAACAGTTTTTCGGTCAGAATAAAACAGGCATCGTAGGTGCCGATTTTACTCGGAGCATTATCGGGCAACTGTTCGAAGTAGCGCACCGTGTCATAGCCGCAATAGCCGACCATACCACCGAAAAAGCGGGGCAGCCCATCAACCGGTACGACGTGATATTTACCCATGATACTCCGAAGAACCTCGAGAGGTTGCGAAGCTTCACCACTATCGATGACATGGTTGTCGTCAAGCAATTCCCAGCGTTTTCCACGACACCGAAAAATCTTGCATGGACCGCTGCCAAGAAAGGAATATCGGGCCCACTTCTCGCCGCCTGCGATACTTTCCAGCAAAAATGCCGTTTTGTTATCGTCTATTTTCCGAAAGGCGGAAACTGGCGTTTCCATATCCGCCAGAATTTCCCGGTAGACGGGTATAAGATTGCCCTGCTGAGCTAATTCGGAAAATTCTTCAATACTTGGATAATACATACAGCCTCCAAAATTCGAAGGTTACAAAGTAGCATGCAGTGCCAAGAGGGGTCAAGAATCCTTAATCGAACAAAAAAAGGCAAGGAGAAAACTCCTTGCCTTTTTTCTTATGAACTTACGGGATAAACCGATGTAACCTTATTCGGCCTGTTTCGTATCCGCAGCAGCTTCGGTAGCCTCGGCAACTTCGGTCGCGACAGACTCGGCAACAGCCTTGTCGTCGGCAGCCTTACGCACGCGCGGGGTAAATTCCTCTTCGACCAGCTCGATAATGACCTGCGGAGCATTATCACCAAGGCGGTTACCGAGTTTGATGATCCTTGTATATCCGCCGGGACGGTCAGTGTACCGGGGAGCGATCAACTCAAAGAGTTTGCCGACAACCTTACGATCCTGAATCACCTTGATGGCCTGGCGTCGAGCATGCAAGTCGCCTCGCTTGCCGAGGGTGATCATACGATCAACAACTTTGCGAAGCTCCTTGGCGCGGGCATCGGTCGTCGTGATTTTTTCATGCTCGAGCAACGAAGTCACCATGTTGCGCATCATAGCAGCGCGATGGCTGGAGTTGCGTCCGAGCCGTCTACCGGATTTATTGTGACGCATGGTTCAACGGTCCTTTCTTTATAAATTCCTGCTCTTGGCCGCTACAGGTCTTCCTTACCTTCCTGAATCATTTTAAGGTATTCAGGATCGGGAAAGTTTTCGAGCATCATTCCCAAAGAAAGACCCATTTCTGCCAGGATATCCTTTATCTCATTCAAAGATTTCCGCCCGAAATTCTGAGTCTTGAGCATTTCAGCTTCGGACCGCTGCACCAAGTCACCGATAAGGTGAATATTGGCATTTTTCAGACAATTAGCGCTTCTTACGGACAGCTCCAACTCTTCGACGGAACGATACAGATTCTCATTGATCTTACGGCTCTCTTCACTCTCCTCCTCAACGACAGTCTCAGTTTCCTCATCGAAATTGATGAAGATCTGCAACTGCTCCTTGAGGATTTTCGCCGCATAGGCAACGCCGTCATCGGGACGCACGCTACCGTCGGTCAATACCTCGAGAATGAGCTTGTCGTAATCGGTAATTTGACCGACACGCGCGTTTGTTACCGTAAAGTTGACCTTTTTAACAGGCGAAAAAAGCGAGTCGATGGGGATCGTTCCAACAGGCGCCTTATCATCACGGTTGCGCTCAGCCGGAACATATCCTTTGCCCATGGCTACGACCATATCCAACTCGATATCCGCATCTTTTCCGCAGGTCAGAATATGATGATCGGGATTGAGCACGTCCACATGGGAATCCGTGATAATGTCAGCGGCGGTAATAACGCCAGCACCCTTTTTCACGATCCGAATGTTGCGACTATCAGATCCGTGCAGTTTGAGCAGCACCCCTTTAAGGTTCAGTATGATATCGGTAACGTCCTCGGTCACACCGGGGATGTTCGAAAATTCATGCAACACCCCTTTAATCCTTACGGAGGTAATGGCAGCCCCCTGCAGGGAAGACAGCAGAACTCTCCGCAACGAATTACCCAAAGTGGTGCCGAACCCACGCTCAAACGGCTCAGCCATGAACTTGCCGTAAGTATCCGACAAGGAGTCCGCATCAACCTGGAGGCGTTTAGGCTTGATCAATTCTCTCCAGTTTTTGTACATTCACATCCTCCATGATGAGGTAACTGCAACCACAAAGTGACCGTTACTTGGAGTACAGTTCGACGATCAGCTGCTCCTGGAAGGCAGGCGTGGTCATTTCCTCGCGCACCGGCAGAGTCTTGAAGGTGCCCTTGAAGGCTTCACGATCAAGCTCAACCCAGGAAGGCAGGCCGCGTCGCATGACACCGTCCAACGCATCATTGATACGAGTGATCTTGCGGCTCTTCTCGCGCAATTCGATCACATCGTTGGGACGCATGACATAAGAAGGAATGTTGACTTTGCGTCCGTTGACCAGGAAATGCCCCTGACGAACCAGAGCACGGCCTTCCGTACGGGAACTCGCGAACCCGAGACGGTAAACGGCACTGTCCAGACGACGCTCGAGCAGAACCAGAAGATTCTCGCCGGTCACACCCTTCATACTATCCGCTTTATCGAAATAGGCGCGGAACTGTTTTTCCAGCAAACCGTATGTACGTTTCATACGCTGCTTTTCACGCAACTGCGTTCCGTAATCGGAAACCTTGGTGCGGCCCTGGCCATGCTGACCAGGCGCATAGTTGCGCCGTTCCAGAGCGCATTTATCTGTATAACACCTGTCCCCCTTAAGGAACAGCTTCATAGTTTCTCTTCTGCACAAGCGGCAGACAGGCCCAGTATATCTAGCCAACGTTCATCCTCCTTGGTTGTTTAAACTCTTCTGCGCTTAGGCGGACGGCAGCCATTATGGGGAATAGGTGTAACGTCCTTGATAACGCTGATATTCAGACCTGCCGAAGAAAGAGCCCGCAAAGCGGATTCACGACCGGAACCGGGCCCCTTAACACGCACTTCAACGGAACGCAAACCGTGTTCCATGGCCTTCTTGGCAGCATCCTCAGCAGCAATCTGTGCCGCAAAAGGCGTGCTCTTACGCGACCCCTTGAAATTCATGGTGCCACACGTGGACCAGGAAATCACGTTGCCAGCAATGTCCGTAATGGTGACAATGGTGTTGTTGAAAGTCGCCTGAATATGGGCGATACCATTGGCTATGTTCTTTTTCTCTGCTCTTTTGCGTACAACTCGCTTGCTACCCTTAGCCATGGTTCCTCCCTTTACTTACGCTTACCGGCGACGGTTTTCCGCGGCCCTTTGCGCGTACGCGCATTGGTTTTGGTTTTCTGTCCTCGAACGGGCAGACCGCGCCGATGGCGCAGACCACGATAGCAACCGAGATCCATCAAACGCTTGATGTTACCGGTCACAACGCGTCGCAGGTCACCTTCGACCTGCATCTGACCGTCAATAATGTCGCGAATCTGGCCGGCCTCCGCCTCAGTCAACTCGTCAGTGCGGGTGTTAGGATCAACACCAGCTTTCTGCAAAATGTCCTGGGACGAGGAACGGCCGATGCCGTAAATATATGTAAGCGCAACCTCGATCCGCTTGTTTCTTGGTAAATCGATACCAGCGATTCGTGCCAATGTCGTATCCTCCTGATCCCTTTATCCCTGTTTCTGCTTATGCTTGGGGTTTTCGCAGATGATCCTGACAATTCCCTTGCGTCTGACTACTTTACACTTGGAACAAATCGGCTTGACCGAAGCTCGAACTTTCATTGATCATCCCTTTTATGTACGATGCTTGATATTCCGAAAAGGCCACAGTTTTATTTCAAGACCGACCCTTTCTCTTTTTCTTGATCCTTTAAACGGCGGTCAATATCTGCGGCCCCTCTTCGGTAATCGCAACTGTATGCTCGAAGTGAGCAGACGGTTTACCATCCAACGTCACCGCTGTCCAGCCATCTTCGAGAACCTTAACGCCACCTTTACCGGCGTTGACCATAGGTTCGATAGCCAGCACCATGCCGCTACGCAACAACGGCCCCTGACCTGGCGGGCCGAAATTCGGCACCTGCGGATCCTCGTGCAGACCCCGTCCGATGCCATGTCCTACAAATTCCTTCACCACACTAAAACCATGTTTTTCAACATAGCTTTGTACTGCGTGGGAGATATCGAACAGCCTGTTGCCGACCTTTGCCTGCGCAATTCCCATTTCGAGAGACCGCCGGGTAACATCCAGCAACTTCTGTTTTTCGGCGCCAATGGCACCCACAGGCAGGGTCACAGCCGAATCACCATGAAATCCCTTCCAGACAACTCCGAAATCGATACTGAGGATTTCCCCCTCAACCAACGGCCGGTCGCTGGCAAACCCATGCACGACCCGGTCTTCGGGAGATGCGCAAATACTGAACGGGAACCCGCCATACCCTTTAAAAGCAGGCTTAGCCCCCCTCTTCCTGCATTCGCGCTCCGCCAAACGATCAAGTTCGAGGGTTGTCACTCCCGGGGCTATTTTCTCCGAGAGAAGCGCCAGGATTTCGGCGACGATACGCCCCGCATCACGCATGCGGCGCAGTTCATCACCGGTTTTTATCAGAATCACAGCCCACAACCCAGGGCAGACAGAATCTGTTGCTGAACACCCGAAATGTCTTTCATACCATCGATGTCCCGCAGCAGACCGTCAGCCCGGTAATATGCAATCAGCGGAGCTGTTTGCTGAGCATATACATCGAGCCGCTTCCGGATTGTTTCTTCTTTATCATCGTCACGCTGAAACAGCTGACCACCGCACTTGTCGCACTTATCGGCAACAGCCGGAGCATCGAATTCGACATGATACATCTTCCCGCAATCACGGCAGGTACGACGACCCGCTACACGCCCGACGACAGCATCGTTATCGACCTCGAGAGAGATAACCGCATCAAGATCTTTTTTCAGGTCGCCCAGGGTCTGCTTGAGCGCATCGGCCTGCGGAAGCGTCCGGGGGAATCCGTCCAGGATAAACCCTTTGTCGCAATCGTCCTTGACCAACCGCTCACGGACAATACCAACCACAACTTCATCGGGAACCAGGGCACCGGCATCCATCTTGGCTTTGGCCTTGACACCCATGGGCGTACCTTCTTTAACTGCAGCCCGCAGCATATCACCAGTGGAAATCTGAGGAATACCCAGACGCTCTGAAAGCATTTTTGCCTGAGTCCCCTTACCCGACCCCGGGGGTCCTAACAAAATCATCTTCATCTTAAATTCACACTCCTAACCGTGACGCCCTCGAAGCGTCACGCCTTTCATGAACCCTTCATAGGAACGCGAAATAAGATGAGCTTCAACCTGAGAGGCTGTATCAAGCCCAACACCCACCACGATCAACAGTGATGTCCCGCCAAAAAAGAAGGGAACATTCAACCCAGAAACCAAAAGAGTCGGCAACACACATACCAGGGAAACATAAGCAGCCCCGGCAAATGTCAACCGCCCGAGTACCGAGTCAATATAATCGGATGTCGCCTTACCCGGACGTATTCCCGGAATATAACCACCCTGCTTTTTCACATTATCCGCAACATCAACAGGGTTGAAGGTAACAGCCGTGTAGAAGTAGCAGAAGAAGATGATAAATGCAACATAAAAGATGTAGTATACGAGATTTCCCGGTGCCATCCAACCGGCAGCCTTCTGCACCCATGGAATATCTATCAGATTAGCCACCGTCGCCGGGAACATGATGATGGAACTGGCGAAGATCGGAGGAATGACACCGCTCATGTTGATTTTAAGAGGCAGGTGACTGTTTTGTCCTCCATAATTACGCATACCGACCACACGCTTGGCATAGTGTATGGGCAGCCGGCGCTGCGCAAGCTCCATAAACACAATAGCCCAGACAGTAGCTATCACCACTACAAGCACAAACAGCAGTTTAGCAGGGCTGAGGGCACCCGTATTGGCCAATCGCAGGGTATTGAATACGGCGGATGGCATATCCGCAATGATACCGGCAAAGATGATCAGGGAGATACCGTTGCCAATACCACGCTCAGTAATTTGCTCACCGACCCACATAATAAAAGCGGTACCGGAAGTAAGGGTCAAAACCGTCAGCAGGATAAAACCGATGCCAGGCGAAGACACGACAGGCGCTTGACCGATGGTCATCGACTGGAGGCCGACAGCGATACCCGTTCCCTGTACGATGGAAAGAACAATCGTACCGTAACGGGTCCACTTGGTAATGGTTTTACGACCCTGCTCGCCTTCTTTCGAGAGACGTTCCACAGGTTCGAAAACCACACCGAGCAATTGTAATATAATGGACGCACTGATATAGGGCATAATGCCCAGGGCGAAGACGGTCATGCGCGCCAACGCCCCACCAGTAAAGGCACTCACCATACCAAGGAGAGTACCTTCGGTTTTCTGAAAAAATTCTGCAAGCACATCGGCATTAATCCCGGGGATCGGCACATGACAGCCGACACGGTAAACCGCGAGCATCCCTAGGGTAAACAAAATTCGATGACGAAGCTCCGGGATGCTGAAAATATTCTGGATGCGCTTGAACAATTTAGATTACCTCAGCTTTCCCACCAGCAGCTTCGATTTTTGCAATGGCAGACTGACTGAATTTATGAGCTTTTACAGTCAAAGCTTTATCGAGATCGCCATCCCCAAGGATTTTGATCCCATCGTAGATACGGCTAACAAGGCCATTCTGGCCAAGAGCCTCAATGTCCACGACACTGCCAGCTTCAAAAATATCCTGCAGGTCACGAAGGTTAACCAGAGCGTAAACCTTTTTATTCAACGATTTGAAACCACGTTTCGGCAGTCGACGCTGCAAAGGCATCTGTCCACCTTCAAAACCGGGCTTCACACCACCACCACTACGAGCATTCTGACCCTTATGGCCCTTACCGGCGGTTTTACCGTTACCAGAACCGGGTCCACGTCCGATGCGCTTCCGATTCTTTGTAGAGCCGATAGCCGGCCGCAGATTACTCAGATCCATATCTAAATCCCTCGCTCTCTCAGTCCTCGACCACAACCATGTGGGACACCTTGCGGATCATACCTCTGATCTCAGGCGTATCGGTGAGTACCACCGTCTTATGGAGCTTGGTGAGACCAAGACCTTTAAGAACTTTCGTAAAATATTCTTTGCGACCGATGCCGCTCTTCTTCAGGGTCACTTTGATTTGTCCGGCCATGAAACCCTCCTCGTCGGCTCGAATTTATTCTTCGGTATCGGCGCCACGCAAAGCCCGCAGTTCCTCAGCACTTTTGAGGCGAGACAATGCGTCTATGGTAGCACGTACGACATTGTGCGGATTATTGGAACCAATGCACTTTGACAGGATGTCGCCAACCCCGGAGACCTCCAGCACAGCACGAACGGCACCACCGGCAATAACACCGGTACCTGCAGATGCAGGCTTGAGCAGAACCCGGCCTGCACCGAATTTTCCGATAACGTCAAAAGGAATGGAGCGATCTTTCAAAGGCACACGGATCAGGTTTTTCTTGGCCTGCTCCACGCCCTTACGAATCGCTTCGGGAACCTCTTTGGCTTTACCATGTCCATAGCCGACGATTCCCTGACCATCCCCGACAACAACCAGCGCCGAAAAACTGAAACGCCGTCCACCTTTGACGACCTTGGCACATCTGTTGATGTGAACAACCCGGTCCGTCAATTCCAACTCATTGGGATCGATGCGAAGCAAAGATATCCTCCTTAACTAAAAAGACAGACCGGCTTCCCGGGCGGCCTCTGCCAGGGTCTTGACACGCCCGTGGTAGAGAAAACCGTTCCGGTCGAAGACCACGTTTTTGATATCCATCCCCAAAGCTTTCTGGGCAATGGCTTTGCCAACAGCCTTGGCGGCTTCGACATTTCCTGTATTTTCGAGACCTTCGACGACATCGGAATTGACCGTTGAGGCCGAAACCAGGGTCTTCCCGGTCACGTCTTCGATAATCTGCGCATAAATATGCTTGGCGCTGCGGAATACGCACAATCTGGGCATTTCCGGCGTGCCACGAAGCTTCCGGCGCACCCGAACCTGCCTTTTCAATCGCGCCTGGCGTCTTTTCAATGCGGCGTTCACTGTCTATCTCCTTGCCCTGTGTTCCGTTATTTTTTCCCTGCCTTACCAGCCTTACGCACGATACGTTCCTCGGCATACTTGACGCCCTTGCCCTTATAGGGCTCAGGTTTCCGGAAAGAACGAATTTTAGCTGCGGTCGCTCCAACCAGTTCTTTGTCGATGCCGCGAACAATGATCTTAGTCTGCTTTTCGACCTCGGCAGAGATCCCTTTAGGCAGTGCATATTCAATCGGATGCGAATACCCGAGAGACAGATTAAGTGCACTTCCCTTGACTTCGGCACGGTAGCCGACGCCGTTGATTTCAAGAACACGTTCAAAGCCGTTGGTCACACCTTCAACCATATTGGCGACAAGGGCTCGCACCAGGCCCCGATAGGCGCCCTCCTGCTTACCTTCCTTCTCGCACTGAACCAGAATCTGGTCACCGGCGGTTTCCAAACGTATCCCTGCAACAATATTCCTAGTCAGTTCCCCTTTGGGCCCTTTTACAGTGACCGTGTCTCCGGCCAGAGACACCGTAACGCCCTTGGGAATGTCGATGGGCTTTTTCCCAATTCTAGACATTTTCTGGCTCCTTAGCCGTGTGCTTTCTACCAGACAGAGCACAACACTTCGCCGCCCAACTGTGCTTCGCGAGCGGCAGCATCGTGCATAACACCCTTCGAGGTCGAAAGGATGGCATTACCAAGACCGTTTTTAACGACGGGGATTTCGTCCTTGCCGACATAAACCCGGCACCCCGGAGTCGAAACTCGGTCGATGGCATGAATAATGTGTTTGTTTTCGTTATCAAATTTCAAGTAGATACGCAGGATACCCTGCTTATCATCGCTGATCTGCTTGAAATTCTTGATATAGCCGAGCTCCTTGAGCACGTTGACAATAGCCAGCTTGACATTTGAAGCAGGCATATCGCATTTCTGATGCTTGGCAAGCCCCGCATTGCGGATGCGAGTAAGCATGTCGGCTATAGGATCTGTCATTGCCATGGATGCAACTCCTTACTGAATTACCAGCTTGATTTAATCACGCCGGGGAGCTTGCCTTCCAGCGCAAGTTTCCGCAAGCAAATCCGGCACATATCGAACTTCCGATAATAAGCCCGAGGACGCCCGCACAAAGGACAACGGTTATATTTCCGCACCTTGAACTTGTTCGACCGGGCAGCCTTGATCATCATCGATTTCTTCGCCACGTCGTCCTCCCCTAGTCTTGGGCTTTTTTCGGGAACGGCATGCCTATGGCTTCCATAAGTGCATACCCTTCCTCATCATTCTTGGCCGTGGTAACGATGGTTACGTTGAGCCCCTTCACCTTATCCACTTTTTCGAGATCGATCTCGGGGAAGATGAGCTGCTCACGAATACCAAGAGTATAGTTTCCGCGACCATCAAAGCCCTTTTTGGAAACGCCTTTAAAATCGCGAACACGCGGCAGAGCAACATTGATCAAGCGATCAAGAAACTCATAGGCTTTGTCACGACGCAGCGTAACCATGCAGCCGATAGGCATCCCCTCGCGCAGTTTGAATTGCGCGATGGACTTCTTGGCCTTGGTTACAACAGGCTTTTGCCCGCAGATACGGGTAAGCTCCTCTACTGCCGACTCCAGAACTTTGATATTCTGGATAGCCTCCCCCAAGCCCATATTCAATACAACCTTTTCAACTCGGGGGACTTCCATAACATTTTTCAATTGCAGCCGCTTTACTAAGGCGGGAGCAATTTCTGTCGAATATACTTCCTTCAATCTTGCACCCATGGAAATCCTCCGTTACTTATCCAAGGTCTCGTTGCACTTTTTGCAGAACCGAGTCTTGGTCCCGTCTTCGAGGACCCTCACGCCGGTCCGCGTGGGCTTGTTGCAGGCGCTGCAAACGAGTGCAACATTGGAGGCATCGAGCGGGGCTTCCTTTTCGACAATACCACCCTGGGTATTGACGCGATTGGGTCGCGTATGCCGCTTGACAACGTTGAGGTTTTCCACAACAACGCGTCCCTTACCGGGCAAAACACGCATAATTTTGCCGGTTTTGCCTTTTTCCTTGCCCGCTATGACCATCACCATGTCATCTTTTTTGACATGCATTTTTTTCGCTGCCATTTCTCTTACTCCCAGTTCCGGATTAAAGTACCTCGGGGGCCAGCGACACAATCTTCATATAGCGTTGCGCGCGCAACTCCCGAGCAACCGGACCAAAAATTCGGGTTCCGATAGGTTCCCCGGCCTGGTTGACAACCACTGCGGAATTCTTGTCGAAACGAATCGCCGACCCGTCAGGGCGAGGTACTTCTTTAGCGGTCCGAACGATGACAGCTCTCACCACGTCTCCCTTCTTAACACGGGAGTTGGGAAGGGCCTCCTTTACGGAGCAGATGATGATATCCCCAAGGCCGGCATATTTCCGCTTGGAGCCACCAAGAACCTTGATGCAGCAGAGTTTACGCGCACCAGAGTTGTCCGCTACATCAAGCATCGTCTGCATCTGTATCATGACTGTTATCTCCTACAGGATTACGTTCTTTTCCAGGATTTCGCGCACCCGCCAACGTTTATCCCGGGACAGAGGACGGGTTTCAACCACAGAAACCTTATCCCCGACATTGCAGCGATTTTCTTCATCATGGGCCTTAAACGTGACCCTTCTCTTGATGTATTTTTTATAGATGGGATGCTTGACCATCTGGTCAACCTTGACCACAACGGTCTTATCCATCTTGTCGCTGATTACAACCCCGACGCGGGTTTTCCGATTGCCACGTATTTTACTCATTGAAATCTATCTCCCCGTGCCGATTAGCTTCGCTTTTGACGCAGGACAGTATGAACTCTTGCAATGTCCCTGCGCGTCTGGGGAAGCCGGGCGCTGTTTTCCAATTGCCCGGTAGCCAATTGGAACTTCAGGTTAAACAGCTCCTGATTCAGTTCCTCCACCTTTTTTTCCAATTCTTCGACCGTAAGGTCACGAAGCTCACTAGCTTTCATTGGCCACATCCTCCCTGACAACAATCTTGGTCTTCATGGGGAGCTTATGAGCAGCCAGCCGCAATGCTTCGCAGGCCACTTCCTTATCCACACCCTGCATCTCATACAACATCATGCCGGGCTTGATGACGGCGACCCAGCTGTCAGGCGACCCCTTGCCCTTACCCATACGAGTTTCAGCGGGCTTTTTAGTCAGAGACTTATCGGGGAAGATACGAATCCAAATTTTACCACCACGCTTGACGTGTCTGGTCATGGCACGACGTGCCGATTCGATCTGACGGGAGGAAAGCCACCCGCACTCAACCGCTTTAAGCCCGTAATCCCCGAAATTGAGATCACTACCGCGATAGGCAACGCCCTTCATGCGGCCCTTAAACTGTTTCCTATGTTTAACCTTCTTGGGCATTAACATGGCAGAATACTCCTATTCGGTTCTCTTGGTTAATCCTGCGACAGGACTTCGCCCTTGAAGATGAGAACCTTGACGCCGATGATCCCGTAAGTGGTCTTGGCTTCGGCGAATCCATAATCAATATCAGCTCTGAGGGTGTGAAGAGGCACTCGCCCTTCACGATACCACTCAGTCCGGCTCATTTCGGCACCACCCAGACGTCCGCTACAGGTGATCTTGATCCCTTGAGCGCCGAATTTAAGAGCCATGCTTACGCTTTTTTTCATGGCCCGACGAAAAGCCACCCGCCGCTCCAACTGAGTCGCCACGTTTTCAGCAACCAGCTGCGCGTCAATTTCGGGCTTACGGACTTCCTGGATGTTTATAAAGACTTCTTTATCGGTGAGCCGGGCCAGATCTTTTTTAAGGGCTTCAACCTCAGCCCCTTTTTTACCGATGATAATGCCCGGGCGAGCGGCGTAAACGTTAATTTTGGCTTTACTCGCTGCACGCTCCAGCTCAATCTTGGCGACACCGGCGTGATAAAGACGTTTTTTAAGATAGTTACGAAGCTTTATATCCTCGTGCAGAAGCTGAGAGTATTCCCCCTCAGCGTACCACCGGGAGCTCCAGGTCTTAACGACTCCCAGTCGAAATCCTATCGGATGTACTTTCTGGCCCAAACCATCACCTCCTTAAACTTATTTTTCGTTCAGAACCACAGTAATGTGGCTGGTCGGTTTACGGATCCGGGTGGCCCGGCCCTGTGCCCGCGGCATAAAGCGCTTAAGCACCGGTCCCTGGTCGACGGAAATACTCTCGATAAAGAGCCGGTCGACGTCAGCTACCCCCTTTTGCTCGGCGTTGGCCACAGCCGAACCTACCAGCTGATAAACAATGCTGGCCGCTTTCTGGGGCGAAAACCTCAGAATATTCAGCGCCTCTTGAACTTTTTTTCCGCGCACCATATCGACCACAAGTCGGGTCTTACGAGGCGACAGACGCACATACCTAAGCTTGGCCTTAGCTTCCATGAATAGAAACTCCTCTTGCGAAATCGCTTGTCACTTACCTTTTGCCCTTTTTGTCCGCACCATGTCCATAATAGGTGCGCGTAGGAGCGAATTCGCCGAGCTTATGCCCTACCATGTTTTCGGTGACGAAAACAGGGATAAACTTTTTCCCGTTATGCACGGCGAAGGTATATCCAACAAACTCAGGAATAATAGTCGATCGCCGAGACCAGGTCTTGATTACCTTTTTGGAACCGGCTCCCCCTTCAAAATCTGCTTTACGAAGGAGGCTCTCTTCGACATACGGCCCTTTTTTGATCGATCTAGCCACAGTGGTCTCCTCTAAGTTTCAACAACATCACTTCTTACGGCGTACAATAAAGCGATCGGTACGCTTATTGACGCGGGTCTTATAGCCCTTGGTGGGTACGCCCCAAGGTGTAACCGGATGACGGCCACCGGAGCTCTTACCCTCGCCACCACCATGCGGATGGTCGACGGGGTTCATAGCAACACCGCGGGACTGAGGACGCTTGCCCAACCAACGATTACGACCGGCCTTACCGATCTTCACATTTTCGTGCTGAACATTGCCTACCTGACCCACTGTAGCGCAGCAATCCTGCAAAACCAAACGCACTTCCCCGGAAGGCAGTCGCAACTGCGCGTACTTCCCTTCCTTGGCAGCGATCATGGCGTAGGTACCGGCACTGCGAGCAAGCTGCCCGCCTTTGCCGATTTTGAGCTCGATATTATGAACCCAGGTGCCCAAGGGAATGGATCGGATCGAGAGGGCATTGCCAGGTTTGATATCGGCCTGCTCGCTGGCAATCACAACATCTCCGACTTTCAGGCCAAGAGGCGCAAGAATGTACCGTTTTTCACCATCGGCATAGCAAGCCAAGGCGATGCGTGCGGAACGGTTCGGATCATATTCGATGCTGGCGATTTTAGCAGGGATTTCTTTCTTTTCCCGTCGAAAATCGATCACACGATACTTGCGTTTATGCCCACCACCAGTGTGCCGCTTGGTGATGCGACCGGCGTTGTTCCGCCCACCGGACTTATTAAGCTTTTCAACGAGCGATTTTTCCGGTTTGGCCGCAGTGATGTCGGCGAAATCGGCCGAGGTCATGTGCCGGCGGCCGGCCGAGGTCGGCTTATACTTTTTGATTGCCATTATCGTAACTCCGTTTTACCTGATTGCACCCCATTAAACACCGAACAGATCGATCGAGCTACCTTCGGCCAGGGTTACGTAAGCTTTTTTCCAATTGGAACGCTTGCCGTACGTGCGACCCAGGCGCTTTACCTTACCGGCGACGAGCACAGTGTTGACATTCTTGACCTTGACTTCAAAAGCTTGCTCAACGGCCTTTTTGATCTCGACCTTATTGGCTTCCCTTTTGACCTCAAAGGCAACAACCTGAGCCTCGCCTTCCTGCTGAACGGTTTTTTCGGTAACCAAGGGCCGTTTAAGTATCTCGTGCAGCGGTTTCATTACCCTAACGCTCCTTCCAACTGTTCGACAGCCCCTTCGGTGACAACCAGATTCCGATGGTTCATCAGATCGTAAACGTTCACACCTTCGGCTTTAAGAACTTTGACATGAGGCAGGTTGCGTGCAGAAAGCTCAAGGTTCCGATTGTCTTCACCAACGACGACCAGCACGTTGCTCAGCTCGAATCGGTTGAGAACCTCCACCACAGCTTTGGTTCCGATTTTTTCGAGCTGGAAGTCATTCAGCACCGCCACCCGCTCTTCTTTAAAACGAGCGGACAGTGCGCTACGCAACGCAGCCTTCTTTACTTTCCGGTTCAGCTTGAAGCTGAAATCACGCGGACTCGGCCCAAAGGCAGCTCCGCCACCCACGAAATGAGGTGCACGTATGGTACCCTGACGGGCGTTACCAGTCCCTTTTTGACGATAGGGCTTTTTACCACCACCGGCAACCGCACTGCGGTTTTTTGCGGCCGAAGTTCCCTGCCGACGAGCGGCCAACTGATAACGGACCATATCATGAATCAGATACTCTTTGACTTCGGCATTGAACACCTCGTCAGAGAGTTCCCGTTCCGACACCTGATTCCGGTTTATGTCATAAACTGCGATTTTTGCCATGGTATTTCTCCAGAATCTTTAAATGCAGCCCAGCTATCAAACCTTGCGGCTTTTCCGGATGAGCAGCAGGCCGTTAACAGGCCCCGGTACGGCCCCCTTAATAAGAACAAGGCTCTTTTCGGGACGAACATCGACCACTTCCAGTCCCTGGGTGGTCACACGCTTGTTGCCCATCTGCCCCGCCATCTTCTTACCCTTGAAAACACGGGAAGGCCAAGCACTTGCGCCGATACCACCGGGGCGGCGGTGAAACATGGAACCATGACTGGCACGGCCCCCTGCAAAATTCCACCGCTTGATGACGCCCTGAAAACCTTTACCTTTGCTGGTGCCGGTTACATCGATAACGTCACCGGTAGCAAAGAATCCGTCACAGGTAATTTCGTCGCCCACTGCGTGGTCATCAATATTTTCGCACTCAACTTCCCGCAGGAATTCGAATGCACCCTTGCCGGACTTTTTGAAGTGGCCCATAGCCGGCTTGTTAACAGACTGAGTCTTTTTGGCCCCAAACCCGAGTTGAAGGGCATTGTAGCCGTCTTTTTCCTCGGTCTTTTTCTGCAGAACTACACAAGGCCCTGCCTCAACAACTGTCACAGGGATACACTTCCCGTCGACAGCAAAGACCTGGGTCATGCCCAGCTTCTTACCCAAAATTCCCTTCGTCATGGTACTTTCCCTTACTTATAAGAAAAGTCTTACAACTTGATTTCAACGTCAACGCCCGCAGACAAATCGAGCTTCATCAAAGCATCAACAGTCTGCTGCGTGGGCTCGACAATATCGAGAAGGCGCTTATGAGTACGCATCTCGAACTGCTCGCGGCTCTTTTTATCAACATGGGGGCCACGAAGGACACAATACTTGTTGATAATCGTGGGCAGAGGAATAGGTCCTGCAACACGAGCACCGGTACGCTTTGCGGTATCGACGATTTCGTTAACCGAAAGGTCGAGCAGTTTATGATCGTAAGCCTTTAAACGGATCCTGATTTTCTGGCTCTGCATGGCAATTCCCTTTATTCAATGATGTCGCTGACGACACCAGCGCCAACGGTGCGACCGCCTTCGCGAATAGCGAAACGCAGCTCTTTATCCATGGCGATCGGAGTAATCAGGTTTACAGTCATACTGGCATTGTCGCCAGGCATAACCATTTCAGTCCCCTCGGCAAGCTCACAGATACCGGTTACGTCCGTGGTACGGAAGTAGAACTGGGGACGGTAGCCGTTGAAGAACGGAGTATGACGGCCACCCTCTTCCTTGGTCAAAATATAAGCTTCAGCCTTGAACTTGGTATGCGGCGTAATGCTGCCGGGCTTGGCAAGAACCTGACCGCGCTCGATATCTTCGCGCTTGACGCCGCGCAGCAGCACACCGATATTGTCGCCGGCCTGACCCTGATCGAGCAGCTTGCGGAACATCTCGACGCCGGTAACGACCGTCTTGGTGGTCTCTTTCATGCCGACAATCTCGATCTCATCCTGCACACAGACGATACCACGCTCAACACGACCGGTGGCAACCGTGCCACGACCGGAGATGGAGAAAACATCCTCAACAGGCATCAGGAAAGGCTTATCGATATCGCGCTCAGGCTCAGGTATGTAACCGTCAACCTGATTCATGAGCTCAATGATCGGCTTGCAAGCGTCGCAATCATCTTTGCCGCAACCACACTCGAGAGCCTTAAGAGCGGAGCCGGCAACAATCGGAATATCGTCGCCGGGGAAGTCGTAGGAGCTAAGCAACTCGCGCACTTCCAGCTCAACCAGCTCCATCAGCTCTTCATCGTCGACCATATCAGCCTTGTTCAAAAACACGACCATGGCGGGAACGCCAACCTGACGAGCCAGCAGGATGTGCTCGCGAGTCTGAGGCATAGGGCCGTCAGCAGCGGACACAACCAGAATAGCGCCGTCCATCTGCGCAGCACCGGTGATCATGTTCTTGACGTAGTCGGCATGTCCCGGGCAATCGACGTGAGCATAATGACGGGTATCGGTCTGATACTCGACATGAGCGGTGGCAATGGTAATACCGCGCTCACGCTCCTCGGGAGCATTGTCGATCTGATCAAAAGCCTTGAACTCGGCCAGGCCGCGAGCAGCCATGGTCTGCGTAATAGCTGCCGTCAGGGTCGTCTTCCCATGGTCAACGTGACCGATGGTCCCGATATTTACATGGGGTTTAGTTCTTTCAAATTTTGCTTTAGACATGGAGCACCCTCCTGTTCTTTAACGGCAACTAGCCCTTTACCCGAGCGACGATCTCTTCGCTTATAGCCTTGGGCACCTGCTCGTAGTGGTCAAAAACCATCGTGTATGTGGCACGCCCCTGCGTCATGCTGCGCAGCTCGGTAGCGTACCCGAACATGCTGGCAAGAGGAACGTTACTGTTGATAACCTGTGCACCACCGCGAGCATCCATCCCCAGGACGCGCCCACGCCGACTGCTCAAATCACCCATAACATCACCCATATACTCCTCGGGCACAACGACCTCAACAGCCATCACAGGCTCAAGAAGTACAGGCGAAGCCTTTGCAGCACCGGCCTTGAATCCCATGGAGCCAGCAATCTTAAAGGCCATCTCGGAGGAGTCGACATCATGGTACGAACCATCGTAACAGGTAACCTTAACATCGACGATCGGGAAACCGGCAACCACGCCGTTTTCAGCAGCTTCTTCGGCACCCTTTCCGACGGCAGGAATGTATTCCCTGGGAATAACTCCACCCTTGATAGCATCGACAAATTCGTATCCAGCGCCAGGCTCCTGAGGCTCAAGCTTCAGCCAACAGTCACCGTACTGGCCACGACCACCTGACTGACGCACGAACTTACCCTGCACCTCAACCGCTTTGGTAATCGTTTCACGATAGGCAACCTGAGGCGCCCCTACATTTGCATCGACCTTGAACTCACGCTGCAGTCGATCGATAATAATCTCAAGATGTAGCTCGCCCATGCCGGAAAGGATCGTCTGCCCCGTTTCCTCATCGGTACGGACCCTCAGAGTGGGGTCTTCCTGCACCAGCTTACCAAGGGCCTGACCCATTTTGTCCATATCTCCTTTAGTTTTAGGCTCTATGGCAATATGGATGACCGGCTCAGGGAACTCCATGGACTCGAGCAAGCAAGGATTAGCAGGATCGCAAAGTGTATCACCAGTAGTGGTCAACTTCAAGCCTACCGCTGCGGCAATATCACCAGAATAAACCTGTTTGATCTCCTCGCGCTTATTCGCATGCATCTTCAAAAGACGCCCAAACCGCTCCTTCTTATCCCGAGTCGCGTTCAGCACCGTAGCACCAGACTCTGCAACACCGGAATAAACCCGGAAGAAAGTCAACTGCCCGACAAACGGGTCAGTCATAACCTTGAACGCCAGCGCCGCAAAAGGCCCATCATCGCCCGCCGGACGAGTGATCTCTTCCTCCGTATCAGGCACGACACCGGTAATCGCAGGAACGTCAACCGGCGAAGGCATATAGTCAATCACCGCGTCAAGCAGATTCTGCACACCCTTATTTTTAAAGGCGCTACCGCAAAGCACGGGAATAATCTTGATATCGATACAGGCCTTACGAATACCGTTCTTCAGCTCTTCGAGAGTGATCTCTTCGCCGCCGAGATACTTATCCATCAGGGCCTCGTCGTGAGTACAGACCTCCTCGACAAGCAGCTCGCGACCAGAATCTACTCGCTCCTGCAGGTCGGCAGGAATGTCGACAACCTCAAAACGGGCACCAAGGCTCTCGTCGTCCCAAACAATGGCCTTCATTTCAACCAGATCGACCACTCCAGAGAAATTATCCTCCTTGCCGATAGGCAGCTGAAGAGGAATAGCGTTAGCCCCGAGACGCTCACGGATCATATTGACGCCACGATCAAAGTCGGCACCAATCCGGTCCATCTTATTAATAAAAGCTATACGCGGAACACGATACTTGTCAGCCTGCCGCCAAACCGTCTCGGACTGAGGCTCGACACCGCCAACAGAGCAAAAGACCGCAACCGAACCGTCAAGGACTCGCAACGAACGCTCAACCTCCACGGTGAAGTCCACGTGGCCGGGAGTATCGATAATATTTACGCGATGATCCCTCCAGAAACAGGTCGTAGCAGCCGAAGTGATCGTAATCCCTCGCTCCTGCTCCTGCTCCATCCAGTCCATGGTTGCCGCACCATCATGCACTTCACCGATCTTATGCGAAACACCGGTATAATAAAGCACACGTTCAGTGGTGGTGGTTTTCCCGGCATCGATGTGCGCCATGATGCCGATATTTCTAGTCTTCTCTAAGGATACTTGGCGTGCCACAACTATCTATTCCTTCCTAATATTCCGTAAAGCCGTCTACCAACGATAGTGGGCGAACGCCTTGTTGGCCTCAGCCATGCGATGCGTATCTTCCCGCTTCTTAACTGCAGCCCCACGATTGGCAGCCGCATCCAACAACTCACCAGCCAGACGCTCGACCATGGTTTTCTCACCACGACCACGCGCATACAGAATCAGCCAGCGAATAGCCAGCGCATTACGCCGGTCGGCGCGAACTTCAACAGGCACCTGATAGGTCGAACCACCCACGCGGCGAGACTTGACTTCGAGCATAGGACGAATATTCTCAACCGCTTTCTTGAAAACATCCAGAGCTTCCTCACCGGAACGCTCGGCGATCAAGTCAAAGGCACCATAAACAATGCCCTCGGCGGTGCTCTTCTTACCCATAAGCATGATGGCGTTGATAAACTTGGCCACCGTACGGTCATTATACTTAGGGTCAGGCAAAATAACCCGCTTGGCAACTTCTCTTCTTCTCGGCATGTTTACCCCTCACGCACCTGGTTACTTGGGACGCTTCGCACCATACTTGGAACGACCCTGCTTACGGTCTTTAACGCCAGCAAGATCAAGCGCGCCGCGAACAATGTGATAACGAACACCCGGCAAGTCCTTCACACGGCCGCCACGGATAAGCACGACGGAGTGTTCCTGAAGGTTATGTCCAACACCGGGGATATAGGAGGTCACCACAATACCGTTAGTCAAACGAACACGAGCGACTTTCCGCAAGGCCGAGTTCGGCTTTTTGGGTGTCGTGGTATAAACACGCGTACAAACCCCGCGCTTTTGCGGATTACACTTGAGCGCCGGCGCAGTGGACTTGCGTACCTTCTTCTCGCGGCCCTTGCGAATCAGCTGGTTAATGGTCGGCATCTATATACTCCCGAATTATCAATTTCCTGAAAAGTTAAAAAAGAACTACACGATTTTATCGGGCGAAAAACCCGCTCAAACTATCAATATAGGGGGCGGTTGTCAAGCACTTTTTAGCCGCCCCCTATATTTTCTCTCTATCAATCTTTGCCTTCCGCCACCGACTCTTCGGAAGCCGCTTGGGCACTGTCTGCACCAGCGGTTTCATCTTCCAGATCTTCAGGCACAGGCTCTTCAATTTCCTCGGGTTCTTCAATCAGCAAGTGGGCACTGCGATACTTGGAAATACCCGTACCGGCAGGGATAAGACGCCCCATGATGACGTTTTCCTTCAACCCGCGAAGGTAGTCGATCTTGCCTTCGATAGCAGCCTGAGTCAAGACCTTGGTTGTCTCCTGGAACGACGCCGCGGAAATAAAGGACTCGGTCGACAGCGACGCCTTGGTTATACCCAGCATGAGGGGCTCCCCGACTGCAGGAGCACCGCCCTCACCGACAACCTTGCGGTTTTCGCACTCGAACTCCCAGCGCTCAACCTGATCATCGGCGAGGAACCGGGTGTTGCCGGGCTCCTTGATCCGCACTCGACGCAACATCTGGCGAACAATGACCTCGATGTGCTTGTCATTGATCTTTACGCCCTGCAGGCGATAAACCTCCTGCACTTCATCCACCAGGTACTTGGCAAGTTCCTTTTCACCGAGGACGCGCAGAATATCGTGGGGGTTGCTCGAGCCGTCCATAAGTGCCTCGCCGGCCTTGATGTGATCCCCTTCGTGCACGCTGATATGCTTCCCTTTGGGAATGAGATATTCCTTAGGAGAGCCGACTTCAGGGGTAACGTGTACCTTGCGCTTCCCTTTGGAGTCCTTGCCAAACGAGACCACACCATCGATTTCGGAGATGATGGCGTACTCTTTAGGCTTGCGTGCCTCAAACAATTCGGCTACGCGCGGAAGACCCCCGGTGATATCCTTGGTTTTGGTGGTTTCACGCGGGATTTTTGCGAGAATGGCACCACCGCTGACCGTTTCGTCCTCAGAGGCAACAATAATCGCTCCGACCGGCAGCATGTACCGGGCGGGAGCTCCGTTGGGCAACTTAGCGGTCTTACCTTCGGAGTCCTTGAGAGTAATCCGCGGCCGTTTGTCTGCCCCCTTCGATTCGATGACGACTTTACGAGACAGGCCGGTTACTTCATCGACCTGTTCCTCCATGGACACCCCTTCGAGAATATCGCCGAAACGCACCGTACCGGCAATTTCCGTCAGGATAGGCATGGTATACGGATCCCATTCAGCGAGCAGGCTACCGGCCTGAACCGGCGCATCGGGATTGATGCGCAGACGCGCACCGTAAACCACGCCGTAGCGTTCGCGTTCACGCCCGGTCTCATCCACCACCGCAATTTCGGCGTTGCGATTCATGACCACGTGAAATCCTTCGGCATCAAGAACCGAATTGAGATTCAGGTATTTTACGAAACCATCGAACCGTGCCTCCAAGGAGGTCTGCTCGGCACGCCGGGAGGCCGTACCACCGATATGGAAGGTACGCATGGTAAGCTGAGTACCAGGCTCGCCGATAGACTGAGCGGCGATAACCCCGACCGCCTCACCGAGATTGACCAGATGCCCTCTGGCCAGATCGCGCCCATAACAGGTGGCGCAAATACCGCGCTGGCTCTGGCAGGTCAAGACCGAACGGATCTTCACCTTTTCGATACCGGCATTTTCGATTTTTTCCACCAGAGTTTCGTCGATTTGCTGGTTTGCCTCGACCAGCACCTCGCCGGTAACGGGATCCAGCACATCCTCAAGAGCGGTACGGCCGAGGATGCGATCCCCCAGACGTTCGATAACTTCCCCGCCTTCAGTAAGAGCCGTCATCACGATGCCATCCAGTGAATCACAATCCTGTTCCGTGATGATGGCGTCCTGAGCGACATCGACCAAACGACGGGTAAGATACCCGGAGTTAGCCGTTTTGAGCGCGGTATCCGCCAGACCCTTACGGGCACCGTGAGTCGAAATGAAGTACTGCAACACGGTCAGACCTTCACGGAAGTTGGCGGTAATCGGCGTTTCGATGATCTCACCGGAAGGTTTCGCCATCAAACCACGCATACCCGCCAACTGACGGATCTGCTGGGCGCTACCACGGGCACCGGAATCGGCCATCATATGGATCGAGTTGAAGGACGGCACCTTGACGGCTTCCCCCTCCGGAGAGACGATTTCATCTTTCGAAAGGGTGTCCAACATGGTCTGGGCGATATCTTCGGTACACTTGGCCCAGATATCGATGACCTTGTTATAGCGTTCACCGTCGGTGATGAGACCTTCGGTATATTGTTTCTGAATTTCGGTAACCTCCTCGACGGCGGCCTTCATCAGGACATCTTTCGATTCCGGAATGACCATGTCATCGAGGCAGATTGAAATACCGGCCATGGTGGAGAAACGATACCCGGTATCCTTGAGCTTATCGGCCAGCAAAACCGTTTCTTTGTTTCCGGCAAGACGGAAACATACATCGATAAGGTTGGCCACGTGCTTTTTGGCCATAACCACATTGATGTAATCAAACGGAATGACTTCCGGTACAACATCCCGCAGCAAAACACGCCCGGTGGTCGTTTCAACAAGGGTCTCCGGCTCACCGAGAGCAGGCGACATCCGAACCTTGATCTTGGCCTGAAGGTCAATCTCCCCGGCATCGTAGGCCATGCGCAGCTCATCGCGCGAAGAGAGAATCTTACCCTCACCGCGCGCAAAGGCACGCTCCCTGGTCATATAGTAGAGACCCAGAATCATATCCTGCGATGGAACGATAATAGGCTTACCATGCGCCGGCGAAAGGATGTTGTTGGTCGACATCATCAACACCCGGGTCTCGATCTGACTCTCTATGGACAGCGGCAAATGCACAGCCATCTGGTCACCGTCGAAGTCGGCGTTGAAAGCCGTACAAACGAGGGGGTGCAACTGAATAGCCTTGCCTTCTATAAGCACCGGTTCAAAGGCCTGAATGCCGAGACGGTGCAGAGTCGGTGCCCGGTTCAGCATAACCGGATGTTCTTTTATGACTTCCTCGAGAACGTCCCAGACTTCGGATTTTTCCTTCTCCACCATCTTCTTGGCGCTCTTGATGGTGGTGCAGAATCCGCGCTCTTCAAGTTTGTTGTAGATAAACGGCTTGAACAGCTCCAGAGCCATTTTTTTGGGCAAACCGCATTGATGCAGTTTGAGCTCCGGGCCAACAACGATAACCGATCGCCCGGAATAGTCAACACGCTTTCCGAGCAGATTCTGCCGGAACCGTCCGCCTTTGCCCTTGAGCATATCGGATAAAGACTTCAAAGGCCGCTTGTTCGGACCCGTAATGGCACGCCCGCGACGACCGTTATCGAACAGCGCATCGACCGCTTCCTGCAGCATGCGTTTTTCGTTGCGAATAATGACCTCGGGGGCCCTTAATTCCATCAAACGCTTAAGGCGGTTATTACGGTTAATCACGCGGCGGTACAGATCGTTGAGATCCGATGTGGCAAAACGGCCACCATCCAGAGGTACCAGGGGGCGTAATTCGGGAGGCAGAACCGGGATGGTTTCAAGGATCAACCACTCCGGACGGTTCCCGCTGAACTTGAAAGCCTCGACAACTTTGAGCCTTTTAGCGACCTTTTTGCGCTTGGCCTCACTGGCTGCCTCACTCATTTCTTTACGCAAGACAGTGGACAACTCTTCGATGTCTATACTCAGAAGGAAGTCGCGAATAGCCTCGGCACCCATGGTAGCCACAAACTGACCGGCGTATTCTTCCATGGTTTCGGCATATTTGTCTTCGGTCAGCAATTGCCCACGAAACAGCGGTGTATCGCCGGCATCGAGAACCAGATAGGCTTCGAAATACAGAACCCGCTCGACTTCTTTCAAGGTCATGTCGAGAAGCGTCGCAATACGCGACGGCAACGATTTCAGAAACCAGATGTGGGCCACGGGGCAGGCCAAGTCGATATGGCCAAGACGCTCGCGCCTCACTTTGCTAGGAATGACTTCAACGCCGCATTTTTCGCAGACGATGCCACGATGCTTCATGCGCTTGTACTTACCGCAGTTGCATTCGTAGTCTTTAGTCGGCCCGAAAATCTTGGCGCAGAAAAGACCGTCACGTTCCGGTTTAAAGGTTCTGTAGTTGATCGTCTCGGGCTTTTTGACCTCACCAAAGGATCTTTCACGGATCTTTTCGGGAGAGACAAGTGAGAGACGAATGGCATTAAAGCTAAGAGGATCCTTCGGCCGCTCGAAAAGGCTGAAAATATCTTCCAAAACACACCCTCCTTAGGGATGGATGTTGGTAAATAGCGCGTTTCCCATATGGAAACAGACCCAGCCCCTTCCGGTTTCCCGGAAGGGGATCCAGTCTTTTATTCCTGCTCCTCAAGGAGTTCGACATCCAGACAAAGGGACTGCAGTTCCTTGATGAGGACATTGAACGACTCGGGCAATCCGGCCTCAAGAGTATGTTTACCCTTGACGATAGCCTCGTACATGCGCGTACGCCCGGTGACATCGTCGGACTTGACGGTCAAAAACTCCTGCAGCGCATGAGCGGCACCGTAAGCTTCCATGGCCCAGACTTCCATCTCACCAAGACGCTGTCCACCGAATTGCGCCTTGCCGCCTAGAGGCTGCTGGGTCACAAGACTGTAAGGGCCGATACTACGTGCATGAATTTTATCGTCGACCAAGTGATGCAATTTAAGCATATACATGATACCGACGGTGACCTTCTCCTTGAAAGCTTCGCCGGTTTTACCGTTGTACAAGGTCATCTGCCCGCTGGATGCGAAGCCGGCCCGCTCCATCTGGTTTTTCATCTGCTCTTCGGTGACCCCTTCGAAGACGGGCGAAGCCATGGGCACCCCGCGCGATAATTGACGCGCAAGCTGCATAACCTCGTCGTCCGGAAGGGCATCGACGAACTCGGCGACCCGATCATCCTCATAACACTCGCCGATCTTGGTACGCATCGCCTCGGGGGTGTAATAACGATCCAGATGCTCCTGAATCTGAACCCCGAGACCTCTAGCGGCAAGTCCCAGATGTGTTTCGAGGATCTGCCCGACGTTCATACGCGAAGGAACGCCGAGCGGATTGAGGACAATTTCAACCGGAGTGCCATCGGCCATATAAGGCATATCCTCTTCAGGCAACACTCTGGACAGGACACCCTTATTACCGTGACGGCCAGCCATCTTGTCACCAACCGACAATTTGCGCTTGATGGCGATATAGACCTTGACCATTTTGATGACACCAGGCGGCAGGTCGTCTCCGCGTTTTATCTTTTCGATCTTATCGGCAAACACGGCCTTGATCAGCTCTTCGCGCTGAGCAAGACTGGTCATGATGGCACTCAACTTTTCTTCGTTTTCGGAGGCATCCAGCAGGCTGATTTCACGCCAGCGCGCAAAGGGCACCTCGGCCAACACTTCACTGGTAATCTTCTCCCCCTGCCCGAGCAGTTCTTTGCCTGCGGCATCGAACAACGCGGAGGCTGAGGTCTGGCCTACCAGAAGCGACTCAAGTTTGCCATGGGTCGATTCGCGTATAATGCGAATCTCATCGTGTTGATCCTTGAGCAGTTTTTCAATTTCGGTCTTTTCGATATATTCGGTACGGCTGTCCTTGTCCGAACCCTTACGGGAAAAGACCCGAGCGCCGATAACCACACCTTCCACGCCGGGCGGAAGCCTCAAGGACGTGTCGCGAACATCGCCGGCTTTCTCCCCGAAAATTGCACGCAGCAGTTTTTCTTCGGGAGACAGTTGGGTTTCGCCTTTAGGCGTGATTTTACCAACCAGGATGTCACCGGGCTTGACTTCGGCACCGATACGAACAATACCGCTTTCGTCAAGGTCCTTAAGGGCGTCCTCGCCAAGATTGGGGATATCGTTGGTGATCTCTTCCTTACCCAGCTTGGTATCCCTCGCTACACATTCCAATTCCTCGATGTGGATGGAAGTATAGCGATCTTCCTTGACCAGCTTTTCAGAAATCAGGATCGAATCTTCGAAGTTGTAACCTTCCCAGGGCATAAACGCGACCAGCACGTTTTGCCCCAAAGCCAGTTCACCCCATTCCGTGGAGGGACCATCTGCGATGATACCGCCGCTGGCAACCCGGTCACCGACCTTGACGATCGGTTTCTGATTCAAGCAGGTGTTCTGATTCGACCGGGCGAATTTGATCAGATTGTAAATATCAACGCCGGTTCCGTCTTCATCCACTTCGCCTTCGTCAATCTTCACAACAATTCGCGATGCATCAACCGACTCAACGACACCGTTATGGCGCGCAACTACGGCGGCCCCGGAGTCGTGAGCGACAATACGTTCCATACCGGTACCGACCAGCGGTGCATCGGCGCGCAGCAAGGGAACCGCCTGGCGCTGCATGTTCGACCCCATCAACGCACGGTTGGCATCATCGTTTTCCAAAAACGGGATCAGCGAGGCGGCAACCGAAACGAGCTGCTTGGGCGAAACGTCCATAAGGCCGATTTCTTCGCGCTGAATAAGCACGAATTCGCCGTTCTGTCTCGCGTTGACCAATTCGTTGAGGAAGCGTCCGTCGTCATCCAAAGGCGCGTTGGCCTGAGCGATGGCGTGGCCGCCCTCTTCCAAAGCCGAAAAATACCGGATTTCGTTGGTAACCTTCCCCTGCTCAACGATCCTGTAGGGAGTCTCAACGAATCCATGCTCGTTGATCCGCGCATAGGTTGACAGGGACGCGATCAAACCGATATTGGGACCTTCAGGCGTCTCAATCGGACAGACACGTCCATAATGGGTCGGATGAACGTCGCGCACCTCAAAACCGGCACGCTCACGGGTAAGACCACCGGGTCCCAGAGCCGAAAGACGTCGTTTATGGGTAATTTCAGACAAAGGATTGGTCTGATCCATAAACTGGGACAACTGAGATGACCCGAAGAACTCCTTGACCACTGCCGAAACAGGCTTGGAATTGATCAGATCGTGAGGCATCAGGCTGTCGACTTCCTGCAGACTCATGCGCTCCTTAATCGCCCGCTCCATCCGCACCAGGCCGACACGGTATTGATTTTCCAGCAGTTCGCCCACTGCGCGCACGCGACGATTCCCAAGATGATCGATATCATCAATGGTACCGCGCCCATCGCGCAGACCGATGAGATAGCGAACGACTTCGAGGATATCATCCTTGGTGAGCGTGGTCTGATCTTCAGGCGATTGAAGCCCCAACTTGTAGTTCAGTTTGATACGTCCGACCACCGAAAGATCATATCTCTCAGGGTTGAAGAACAAGCTTTCAAAAAGCGCATTAGCGCTCTTTATGGTCGGCGGATCTCCTGGACGCAGACGCCTGTAGATCTCGATGCGGGCATCCTCGGGAGTAGCCATGCGATCCAGCAACAGCGTCTCCCGCAGGTAGGGCCCTACATGGAGATGATCGATAAACAGGATGTTGAACTCAACAATGCCTCGCGTGCGCAACTCTTCGAGCTTGCTCTCGCTGATTTCCTCATTGCATTCAACAATGACCTCGCCGGTGCTGACATCAACAATATCAGTGGAAGCAACCTTGCCGACGATTTCCTCTTCAGAAACCGGGATATACTCTACATTGCTGTCGGCAAGCTTGCGAATAGCCGCTTTGGTGAACTTGCGGTTGGCCTTGACGATAATTTCCCCATCATTGCCGAGCACATCGGTCGAGGCACGCTGACCCGCAAGAAGGTCGAGATTGACCTTTTTTTTGAAGGAGTCCCCGTCTACCGTAACGGTCTCCACCTGATAATAGTAATTCAACAACTCTTCGGCACTGTAACCGAGAGCTTTAAGCAGAACCGTTGCGGGAAGTTTCCGCCTGCGGTCAATCCGGACATAAAGGAGATCTTTATGATCAAAATCAAAATCGAGCCAGGAACCACGATACGGGATCACTCGAGCATTATAAAGAATCTTGCCGCTCGAATGAGTCTTGCCTTTATCATGATCAAAAAACACACCGGGAGAACGATGCAACTGGCTCACGATAACGCGTTCGGTACCATTGATGATAAAGGTACCGTTTTCGGTCATTAAAGGGATCTCGCCAAAATAGACTTCCTGCTCTTTTATGTCGCGTATCGCCTGGACTCCGGATTCCTTGTCGACATCCCAAGACACAAGACGCACGCATACCTTAACGGGAGCGGCAAAGGTCATCCCTCGCTGGTGGCACTCACCCACATCGTACTTAGGCGTACCCAGAGAGTACGAAACGTAGTCCAATGAGCAGGTTTCGCTAAAATCGCGAATGGGGAAAACCGAGCGAAAAACCGCTTCAAGCCCGATATTTTTCCGAGCAGAAGGAGGGAGCCCTGCTTGCAGGAAACGCTTGTAGGAATTCTTCTGGATATCGATCAAGTTAGGAATCTCGATGATTCCCTTAATCGTGCTAAAATGTTTCCTAAGAAGCTGGTTATTCGCAACCGAATAAGCCATGGTTTCTCCTTTAGCTAGGGGAAGCTAACGAAAGCAGAATAGCCAAGGCCGCATACTGCAGCCTTGGCTAAGGTGTTAAATATGCAAAGGGTACTACTTGAGTTCGACAGCTGCGCCAGCTTCCTCGAGCTGCTTCTTGAGCTCTTCAGCTTCGGCCTTGGGCATAGCCTCTTTGATGGTCTGAGGAGCCCCGTCGACCATGTCCTTGGCTTCTTTGAGGCCGAGACCGGTAGCGGCACGAACAACTTTGATAACGTTGATCTTCTTGTCGCCGGCGGACTTCAACACGACGTCAAACTCGTCTTTTTCTTCAGCAGCGGCAGCGCCAGCAGCGGCACCAGGAGCAGCAGCTACGGCTACGGGTGCGGCGGCGGATACGCCGAATTTTTCTTCCAGTTCCTTAACCAGCTCAGCCAGTTCCAGAACGCTCATGTTTTCGATAAAGGAAACAACTTGCTCTTTGGTGATATCAGCCATGGTTGGATAACCTCCGTATAGCTATCAAACATTATTTTTGGTTGTGAGAAATTAAGACACAAAAAATCAGCCTTCTTTTTGCTGCTGAATAGCGGCGAGTACCTGTACGAAGGTACGCGGAACCGCAGCAAGAACGCCGACAAAATTGCTGACCGGTGCATTAATAGAACCGAGCATTTTGCCAAGCAGCTCTTCCTTGCTCGGCAGCTCTGCAAGAGCCTTGACTTCATCAATCGACAACAGTTTGCCGTTGAGTTCGGCGGCCCTGAGTTCGAAAGCCTTGTTACTCTTGGCAAATTGGGTCAATACCTTGGCGGGACCGACAGGATCCTCTTCTGCCAGAGCAATAGCGTTAGGCCCCTGCAGATACTCCGAAAGACACTCTGCATCGGTACCTTTGGAAGCCAGACGCAGCAGAGTATTCTTGACGACACGGTATTCGACGCCGACCTTCTTCAGCTCTCCACGCAGCTGATTGACCTGCTCGACGGTGAGACCGCGGTAGTCGGCCAAAAACGCAGCCTGGCACGAAGCCAGCTTTTGTGCCATTTCAGATACGACTTGTGATTTCGCTTCTTTTTTCACTGTCTCTCCTCCTTTCTGTAGTATTTACTGAGTCCGTGAGGACCGTTTTCCAGTCAATGGCCACAGAGGGAGACAATCGTATCCACTCGCTCCGGCCTCGGCAGGCGGTCATACCATTAAACACCGTAGGTACCTGCTGTCTTTGACCTGGATATCAGACACAACACGCCGACCCGCCAGAAGGCAGGACGGCATGCTGCGAATAATCCCAAAAACTATTTTACGAGAGCCTGCACAGTGGGGAGATCAACATTGATCCCGGGACCCATGGTGCTGCTAAGACTCATCTTTTTAAAATAGGTTCCTTTAGCAGTTGCCGGCTTGGCCTTTACCAGCGCATCAAACAGGGCAACCAGATTTTCCTGAAGCTTTTCGGCATCGAAGGAGACCTTACCCACCGGAGCATGAACAATACCGGCCTTTTCGACACGATATTCAACCTTACCCGATTTGGCCTCACTCGTAGCCTTGCCGACTTCAAAGGTCACGGTTCCTACTTTGGGGTTCGGCATCAGCCCGCGGGGGCCGAGAAGACGACCGATCTTACCAACCGTACCCATCATATCGGGAGTCGCAATGGCAGTATCGAAGTCGAACCAGCCTTCCTGAATCTTGGCGACGAGATCATCTCCGCCAACATAGTCGGCTCCAGCTTCTTTTGCTTCAATAGCCTTCTCGCCTTTGGCAAACACCAGAACTTTGACGTCTTTACCCAGGCCGTTAGGCAACACCACGGCGCCACGCACCATCTGATCGGCCTTACGGGGATCAACCCCAAGACGAACAGAGATCTCGACGGTTTCGTCGAATTTAGCGTGTGCAACCTCCTTTACCAAGGCAAGCGCTTCGCCGATGGGATACACCTGCGAACGATCGACTTTTTCCTTGGCTTGCTTGTGCAGCTTTCCTATGGACATTGGCGTACTCCAGATCCTGCCAGAAATTATACGATTTCGAGGCCCATACTGCGAGCCGTACCCTCAATAGTACGAATCGCAGCCTCAATGTCAAACGCATTGAGATCAGGCATTTTCAGTTCGGCGATTTCGCGCACCTGCGCCTTGGTCACCTTACCGACCTTATCCTTGTTCGGCACCGAAGACCCTTTGGGAATCTTGGCGGCCTTCATCAACAAAACAGCAGCAGGCGGCGTTTTGGTAATAAAGCTAAAAGAACGGTCGGCAAATACGGTAATGACTACCGGAATAATCATACCGTCCTGAGCTTGCGTCTTAGCATTGAACGCCTTGCAAAACTCCATAATGTTGACCCCGTGCTGACCCAGCGCGGGACCGACCGGCGGCGAAGGGTTGGCTTTGCCGGCAGGAATCTGCAATTTTATTAATCCAACAACCTTTTTGGCCATGAGCTTCTCCTTGAACTTTAACCTTCATAAAGCCAGCGTCAGCTGGTTTTTTCGACTTGGATAAACTCGAGCTCGACAGGAGTAACCCGGCCGAAAATGCTGACCATGACCTTCAGCTTTCCCTTATCGGGTTTCACATCCTCAACAACGCCGGTGAAATTCAGAAAGGGACCGTCAACCACACGCACCGTCTCGCCAACCTCGAAAGCCACCTTGGGCTTGGGCCGCTCGACATCCTCTTCCATGCGCGCGGTGATCTTGGCCACCTCTTCGTCCGAGATCGGCGGCGGCGCCGACCCCCCACCAACAAACCCTGTCACCTTCGGGGTATTCTTGACCACGTGCCAGGTTTCGTTGTTAAGCTCCATCTGCACGAGGATATACCCCGGGAAAAACTTCCGCGTGGAAGTCTTACGCTCGCCATTCTTCATCTCGACAACTGTCTCGGAGGGAATCAGCACCTCCCCGAACAGCTCCTCGAAACCGAGCTGACGAATCCGCTCTTCCAAAGTCATCTTGACCTTGTTTTCGAACCCGGAATATGTATGCACCCCGTACCACTTTTTAGACATACCGTATTATCTTTTCACCTATCCCCTGAGAATCACACCGATGGCGGAAGACAACAACTTGTCGACCCCCCACAGGAAGGCCGTAACGCCAAGCACCAGCACGATAACCGCCAGAGTGGACCCATAGCCATCTCTTTTGGAGGGCCAGGTCACCTTTTTTAACTCGACCTTGACGTTGCCAAGGAACTCCATCGCCTTCTTGACCACGATAACTCCCAGAGCTTGCTATAAAATATGGCAGGCCAGGAGGGACTCGAACCCCCAACACCCGGTTTTGGAGACCGGTGCTCTAGCCATTAGAGCTACTGGCCTGCATGCAAAAGACCGCAGACAGCTGCGGCCTATCTACTTCGCCCAGCGAAACTACTTGGTTTCGCGATGAGGGGTATGCTTACGACAAAAACGGCAGTACTTGTTGAACTCAAGCCGCTCGGGCTTGGTTTTCTTGTTTTTAGTCGTCGTATAGTTCCGCTGCTTGCACTCGGTGCAGGCAAGGGTAATTATGTCAGCCATATCCGTTTCCTCTACCCCTGCCCGCCGCATGGCGGGCAGAGGAATTCAGCCTTAAAAAGGATTACTCGATAACTTCACTGACGACACCGGCGCCAACGGTACGACCACCTTCGCGAATAGCGAAACGCAGCTCTTTATCCATGGCGATCGGAGTAATCAGGTTTACAGTCATGCTGGCATTGTCGCCAGGCATAACCATTTCAGTCCCCTCGGCAAGCTCACAGATACCGGTAACGTCCGTGGTACGGAAGTAGAACTGGGGACGGTAACCATTGAAGAACGGGGTATGACGGCCGCCCTCTTCCTTGGTCAGAATATAGGCCTCGGCCTTGAACTTGGTATGCGGCGTAATGCTGCCGGGCTTGGCAAGAACCTGACCGCGCTCGATGTCTTCGCGCTTGACGCCGCGCAGCAGCACACCGATGTTGTCGCCGGCCTGGCCCTGATCGAGCAGCTTGCGGAACATCTCGACGCCGGTAACGACCGTCTTGGTGGTCTCTTTCATGCCGACAATCTCGATCTCATCCTGCACGCAGACGATACCGCTCTCTACACGACCGGTAGCAACAGTACCACGACCGGAGATGGAGAAGACATCCTCAACAGGCATCAGGAAAGGCTTGTCGATATCGCGCTCAGGCTCAGGAATGTAAGTATCGACCTGATTCATGAGCTCGATGATCGGCTTGCAGGCATCGCAATCGTCCTTACCGCAACCACACTCGAGAGCCTTGAGAGCGGAACCGGCAACAATCGGAATATCGTCGCCGGGGAAGTCGTAGGAACTAAGCAGCTCGCGCACTTCCAGCTCAACCAGTTCCATCAGCTCTTCATCGTCGACCATATCGGCCTTGTTCAAAAACACGACCATGGCGGGAACGCCAACCTGACGAGCCAGCAGGATGTGCTCGCGAGTCTGAGGCATGGGGCCGTCAGCAGCGGACACAACCAGAATGGCACCGTCCATCTGCGCAGCACCGGTGATCATGTTCTTGACGTAGTCGGCATGACCAGGGCAGTCAACGTGGGCATAATGACGGGTATCGGTCTGATACTCGACATGAGCGGTGGCAATAGTAATACCACGCTCACGCTCCTCAGGAGCGTTATCGATCTGATCAAAAGCCTTGAACTCGGCCAGGCCACGTGCAGCCATAGTCTGTGTAATAGCTGCAGTCAGGGTTGTTTTACCATGGTCAACATGACCGATGGTGCCGATATTTACATGGGGCTTAGTTCTTTCAAATTTTGCTTTCGACATGGAGTAACCTCCCTCTTTAAACTCTTAGCGATATAGTCTGTGTCTTTAGGACAGCCAGGATATGGCATAACCGAAACAAAGTATACTTCAAAAACAAGCAACGCGAAAGGCCCGCAAAATGGAGCCCACAACCGGATTTGAACCGGTGACCTCATCCTTACCAAGGATGCGCTCTACCAACTGAGCTATGTGGGCCAAGCAATTTGCAACCGCGCGGAACGACATGAATCTGGAGCGGGAAACGGGACTCGAACCCGCGACCCTCAGCTTGGAAGGCTGATGCTCTAGCCAACTGAGCTACTCCCGCCCTTCAAAGCCATTCCTCATTCGAAGCTATTTGTTGAACTAACTAAGACCAAGACTCCAGTACGACCGGCCCGTCAGGGCCTCCTGGCAACCTTGCCACAGTCTCATTCGGCAAGTATTCAAATGGTGGAGGGGGGAGGATTCGAACCTCCGAAGTCTACGACGTCAGATTTACAGTCTGATCCCTTTGGCCACTCGGGAACCCCTCCAGGGGACACGCTTAGATTGTGTTGTGTCTGCTGCCCGTCCTTTTGATGGAGCTGGCGACAGGAATTGAACCCGCAACCTGCTGATTACAAGTCAGCTGCTCTACCAATTGAGCTACGCCAGCCAGGCACAGATGCGCTTTATAACCCTATTGGATATAAATTGCAAGCAGTTTTTTCGCCCATGCTCGTTGCGGCGAACGGAGCAAAGGTATAGTCCATCCACCCCCTGCCTGTCAACTCTTTTCTCCAAAAAAAACGATCTTTTCAAAAAACAACAATCTGACTGCCCGGCAGTCACCCCACGGACAGCGACTTACAGCCTCAAACCGTCTGCTGACGAAGAACCTCAAACAGCGCTACACCACCGGCAACGGAAGCATTGAGAGAAGAGACTTGACCGCGCATAGGAATCGCCAGCAGCGCATCACAGTGCTTTCTGACATTATCCCGCAAGCCCTTTCCCTCACCGCCGACAACCAGCACCACGTTGCCGCGCAGGTCGGTATCGTAAAGACTTTGCGATCCAGCGTCACCGGCGAGGCCATACACCCAGAATCCGGCTTGCTTGAAAACTTCTAAAGAACGCGCGACATTCGTCACGCGGCATACCGGAAGATACGCCAAAGCACCGGCCGATGCCTTTTCGGCAGCGGCTGTAATGGGACAGCTCCGATCCTTGGGAAGAACGATCCCCTGGCAGCCTACAGCTTCCGCCGACCTTGCCAATGCTCCGAGGTTATGTGGATCGGTAATGCCGTCGAGCACCAGAATCACCCCTTTGCCGCCGGCATTTCGCCAGAGATCCAAAAGATCTTCAAGCGCTATCACCGATTGGGATTCCAGTCGCAACGCCACCCCTTGATGGCGCGCGCCCTCGGCAAGAGCATCCAACTCGCGGCGATCCAGGGAGCGAATGGCTACGCGACGAGCACGGGCAGCCTCGCATACAGCAGAAAGCCGCGACGATTCCGCGCCGTGCAGCACCAGCAACTCCAAAGGCTTGCGCTGTCGACTCTTAAGCGCTTCCAGAACAGGATTTACGCCGTAAATGAGACTACCCACAGATTCAGCCCTCTTCCAACGCGGCTGCCATCTCTTCCACGATACGCTGAGCAGCGCCCACCGGATCTTCGGATGCAGCGATGGGCCGACCGACCACCAGGAAATCGGATCCGGCAGCAATCGCCTCACCCGGGGTCATAATGCGCTGCTGATCGTTTGTTTCCGCGAAAGAGGGCCGCACCCCCGGTGTCACGATAGCAAAATCGCGCCCGCAGGCCCGGCGTATCAAGCCGACTTCCCGCGGCGAGGCTACGACGCCATCGAGCCCTGCCCCCTTCGCCAGACATGCCAGGCGAGGTACCATTTCTTCGACAGGCCTGTCGACACCGACCTCCCGCAACGTTTCTTCGCTGGAAGAAGTCAAGATCGTAACCCCCAGGAGCAACGGCGGCACATCCTCACCGGCGGCAAAGTATTCTCTCACCGCCTCGGCTGCCCCCGCCATCATCGCACGCCCACCCAAGGCATGCACATTGAACATGCGCACCCCGAGACGACACGCCTCAATGGCGGCCTTGGCAACGGTATTGGGAATATCATGGAATTTCAGATCGAGAAAAACCTCGCCGCCATGGTCCCGGATCATGCGAACCACATCGGGCCCGCATCGGGTAAAGAGCTGTTTGCCGACTTTAAAT
The DNA here is from genome assembly GCF_000012885.1 of Syntrophotalea carbinolica DSM 2380. Lineage (NCBI taxonomy): Bacteria > Pseudomonadati > Thermodesulfobacteriota > Desulfuromonadia > Desulfuromonadales > Syntrophotaleaceae > Syntrophotalea > Syntrophotalea carbinolica. The sequence goes on along the minus strand of NC_007498.2, from coordinate 833,154 downwards.
ACTCCGACTTTGCCACGCAGGCGCCGCACCCATTCTTCCGCCGATGCCCCCGACTCGACATCAAGGGCAAAGATCAATTTTTTACGCGCTTCGACAAGCATGACATCATCCTTCGGAAAACTGTTTTTTAACCAAGAGCTTATTGACGCGCCTTGGCACTTCCTGAACTTTCTGGATCAGGCGGGCGGATTCGGCCTGCCCGAGATCACGCTGAGCAGCCATACATTCCATATAAATCAATTCACTAAGGGCCTCGGCCAACAACCGCTTTTTATCCTGCTCTTCAAGTCCCGACAGATTGGTCAGCACTTTGCGGCCGTCAACCGTACCGTCCTCGCGCAGACTGACGTCCTTGAAAACATAAGAAAAAGGCGAGGGCATCTGCCGCAAAAAAGTGGTTATTTCGTTGAGAAACTCGCTGTTCTTGGCCGAAACCCTGCGATACAGGGCCGTTAAGGCGCCGTTGAAAACCAGTAAAATTTCACCAAGGTCACCAGCGACGGCAGTCGCGGGAGCATCCTGTATGGATACAGCACCCTTATTAATCAACTCGTAAAGCGCACGCAGGCCTTCAAATTCCGACATTTTGCCGCGTCGCAGAAGCTCCCGGACATCCAAGCCTCCACCAACGATCAGCTTGAGCAGTCGCTCTTCCTCAGCCGTGAGATTCTCAACGGACTTGCCCGAGGCCTTCGGCAGCGCATCCATGGAACGAATAACCCGCATAAAAAGGGCACGTTCATCGACACGACGCAACCCCTCCATAATCATGTTCTGGGTGGTCATGGCCAGGCGCACCATCTTTTCTTTTTCGGGCTCTTTCTCAAGGAAGAAGAAACTTCCCTGAGAGGCGCCGAAAATATTGAACACGATATTTTCGACCTGGCTTCGGGTCGCCAGCCAGAGATCCTTGGGAGCGATGACTCCCTTTTCCACCAGCACGCGGCCGCTGCCACCGGAACCGGCTATCAACTGGCGATACTTGGGCAGCGCCCCCTGATCGAGCTTCCCCATCTCAAGCAACACCGTACAGATATCTTCTTCGGGAAAGGAGCTTGCCGCGGCGACGATCTCGCCACGCAAAAAGCTGACTTCTTTCTCGCCACCGGCCAAGCTGACAACCAGCGCCCCCGTCTTGCGAAACATATTCAAAAAGGAGAGCACATCGACCATGGCGATTTCGCCCAGGACGCCCGCCAGCTGAAAGCCACAGTCTACATTGGAGAAAAGCAGGTGAGCATTTGAATGACACACCAACTCCAGAGATGCGGCTCCAATTTCCCTTACCACAGATACCGGTAACTCCAAGCGTCCACTGCCGTCGATATTTATCTTACTCATACCTCGTCCTGTGTTTCACGTATCCAACCAAGAAGAAAGATCAGCCAAGCTACCCGGTGCCGGATTCGTTATCGGCCGCAGGCCTCAACGACCATATCCCGCACCAGAGCCGCAGCTTCCGCAAGAGGAAGCATACGCCGCTCGCCACCGGCACGCTCCTGCAATTCTACAGCATTTTCCTTGAGACCGCGCGCACCGACCGTCAGGCGCAGCGGAATACCGATCAGATCGGCATCTTTAAATTTACTGCCGGGCCGTTCATCGCGATCGTCCAGCAACACTTCGACACCAAGAGCCTGTAGCTCGGCATAGAGATTCTCAGCAGCAGCGAGAACCTCCTCCTGGCGAGGATTGACAACGGTTACCAAGACATGAAAAGGCGCGATGGGCATGGGAAAAACGATTCCGTTTTCATCATGGTTCTGCTCAATGGCAGCAGCAACCGTGCGCCCCACACCGATCCCGTAACACCCCATGAACAATTCGCGATCCTGCCCCTGATCGTCCAATACGGTAGCACCCAGGGCAGCCGAATATTTCGTGCCCAGCTTAAAGACATGGCCGACTTCGATGCCACGCCAGATCTCCAACACGCCGCCACACCGCGGGCAGATATCGCCAGCTTCGGCCGCGCGCAGGTCGGCAAACTGCTCCACGGTGAAATCCCGCTCAAGGTTGACCCCCACATAGTGAGTATCAGCGGCATTGGCTCCCGTCACAAAATCGGCCATGCCCTGAACCGCAAAGTCCGCCAAAACCCTCAGGGACAAATCCACCGGCCCAGCAAAACCGGGAGCTGCGCCGGTAACCTTGCCGACCACATCGTCCGGCGCCAGGGTAATCTCGTTGCAGCCCAGAAGACGGCATAATTTTATATCGTTAAGTTCGTGATTCCCACGCAACAATACAGCCAGTGTCTCTCCGGCATCGGTCTGCACTATCAGCGTCTTGACCAGACGCTCCTTGTCGACCTTCAAAAACGCAGCGACTTCTTCAATGCTTTTACACCCGGGCGTGTCCACCCTGGCCAACTCAGCTGCGGCTACAGGCGTATCGCTCGCCGTTAACGCAACTTCGGCCTTCTCGATATTCGCGGCATATTCACACTGCCCACAGGACACGATAGCGTCTTCACCGGAGGCCGCCAAGACCATGAACTCATGGGAAGAACTCCCACCGATGTTTCCCGTATCGGCTTCCACAGCCCGGAACTTTAATCCGCACCGCTCGAAAATACGCCGGTATGCCTGATACATTTTTTCGTAAGCTACGTCCGCGCCGGCCTCGTCAATATCGAAAGAATAGGCATCCTTCATAATGAATTCGCGGCCGCGCATCAAGCCGAAGCGAGGTCTTATTTCGTCCCGGAACTTGCCTTGAATCTGGTAGAGGTTAAGGGGCAATTGGCGATAGGAACGAACGGTGTTGCGAACCAGGTCGGTGATGACTTCCTCATGGGTGGGGCCCAGACAAAAAGAAGCATCTTTACGATCGGTGAAACGCAGCAATTCCTTGCCGTAGTGCTCCCAGCGCCCCGACTCTTCCCATAGTTCGGAAGGCACAACCATGGGCATGAGAAGCTCCATGGCACCGGCCCGATCCATTTCTTCACGCACAATCTGCTCGACTTTGCGAATGGAACGCAGCCCAAAAGGCAGATAATTGTAAATACCGGCGGCAAGCTTACGAATCATGCCGGCTCTGAGCATGAGTTTATGACTGATGACTTCCGCGTCGGAAGGCGTTTCCTTCAATGTAGGAAGAAGATAATCCGTGTAGCGCATACAACAAAACCTCAATATAGGCAAGATGACCGCCCCGACAGGGCAATCCATCTGCCGGCAGATAGAATAATCCGAAACCGGCGTGGACGGGCAACCCCGTCGCCGGAAAATCGTTACACAATCACTACCATGCTTTACCGTTTTCCCCGGAAAAACATCCAAAGCGCGGCCCCCCCTGTCGACAGGGCAGAAAGCCGGAAACAAGGTGCGTGGCGTCCGATGCAGCCGGACCGAACAGCAGCCCCTGGAGACTAGGGTTTCCGCACGAAAACTAGCCTATTTCTGCACATAATGCAAGGAAACTCCGACCTGCAAGTACGAACTCCGACAGGTTCGCCACGCCATGGACATTTACCGATGTTTGGTTTAAGGTGCAAAAGCTGCATTTTGCCAAACCGCGGCCTCAGCAAAGGAGCCTATGTATGCAGGAACGCATAACCGCCAACCACCTTCTTCGCCTGATTGCGGCAGGCACCCCGCTCATCTATCTGGCTACCGACAACGAATCTCGCACCGAAAGCATGATTACCCGCACCGCGGAACGCGGGCTCAAGAATTTTTCCATACCGCAATCCTGGTCATGCACCAGCGGCTTTCCCAGCGTTGAAGGAACCGAAGAAGCGTTGTCAGGCCTGCGCTGGGCGCTGGGGCAAGACTGCCGCGGCATTTTTATTTTTAAGGATCTCCATTGGTTCTGGCATGACAACCCCTTCCTACAAAGGACTCTGCTGGATTTTGCCGCGCAGCGTCACGCCCATCAGAAAACCCTTATTTTCCTCGGCCCATCGACGGCCCTGCCGGAAGTGCTCCAACGCTCCATGCAGGTTTTCGAACATCCTCTGCCCGACCGTTCGGAGCTCCGCTCCTATTTGGAAAATCGCAGACAACGCGACCCTCTGCTGCAACAGATGATGGTCAGCGACGACGCGCTCAATCAGCTCGTAACAGCCTCTCAGGGACTTGATTATTGCAATATAGAAAGTGCCCTGCGCCTGAGTCGGACCACAAAAAAAACGTCTTTAAACGAACTGATCGACACGCTGTTCCTTGACAAAAAACAACTGCTGCGCAAAAGCGGCATTATGGAGTTTATTGACACACCACCGGCTTCAGCCCAGGTCGGCGGCATGGAGAACCTTAAACACTGGCTATCCAAACGGGAAAAAGTTTTCGGCTGCGACGATCTTGCAGAAGGACGCAATCTTCCCAAAGGCATTTTGATCATGGGTATCAGCGGCTGCGGAAAAAGTCTTTTTGTGAAAGCCATAGCGGCACGCTGGCATCTGCCGATGGTACGACTGGATATGGCCACCATTTATGAAGGCACCTTCGGCTCTCCGGAAAGCAGCCTGCGCCAGGCTTGCCGGGTCGCCGAATCCCTGGCCCCCTGCGTCTTATGGATCGATGAAATCGAGGCGGGGATTTCCAACCAGGGATTCAAGTCAGAAGGTGGTTCGGCCTCCAGGGTTCTCGGTTACTTTTTAACCTGGATGCAGGAAAAGCAGCATCCGGTTTTTGTCGCAGCCACAGCCAACGCCATAGAAATGTTACCGGCAGAAATGCTGCGCAAGGGGCGCTTCGATGAAATCTTCTATGTCGCCCTGCCATCCGTTGAAGAAAGACAGGATATTTTCCGCATCCACCTGGAAAGGCGCAATCACGCCCTGGAAGGTATCTCCCTGAGCATGCTGGCCCATTCAGCCAAAGGCTTTTCCGGTGCCGAAATCGAGCAAGCCGTTGCCAGTGCCTCTTTCGAAGCCATGGCCCTTGAGCGCCCCATGCAGCAACAAGATATCATGGAAGCTATTGCGCGCACCGTGCCCCTGTCGATCACCATGGCCGAGCAGATCAAAAAGATAGAGGCCTGGGCCTTCAAGCGCGCGGTGCCGGCCAGCAAACCCCCTAAGTGAGATAGAGACCATCAACCATGCATATTGAACTGTCGCCCCGCGCCCTGCATGTCAAGCCGTTCCTCGCCATGGAAATCATGGAGCGCGCCAAGGAACTGGAAGCCGGTGGACGGGATATCATTTACCTGTGCCTCGGCGAACCGGACCTGCCCACTCCCGAACCGGTTCGGAACGCGGCCATTCAGGCTATCGAAGCAGGCAGCACCACCTATACCCATTCCCTGGGCCTGCCGGAAATTCGCCAGGCCATCGCCGACCATTACCGGCAACGCTACGGTGTTGCTGTCGAAGCTTCGCGCATCCTTGTTTCCGCCGGCACCAGCCCCCTCATGCTACTGCTGTTTTCCGCGCTGTTAAACAAGGGGGACGAGCTGATCCTGAGCGATCCGAGCTATGCCTGTTATCCCAACTTTATCCGTTTTGCCGGCGGTGAACCGGTCTTTTTACGGACCCGCGCCGAAGACGGTTTTCAGCCACGCCCCGAGCACATCCGTGAAAATCTCAGTCCGCGCACCCGTGGGATTCTCATCAACTCCCCCTCCAACCCCACCGGGTCCGTGCTGCCTTCAGCGTGGCTGGCCGAAATGGCGACCATGCCCGTACCCTTGATTTCCGATGAAATCTACCATGGCTTGACCTACGAAGGCGAAGAACGCAGCGTCCTGGAGTTTACCCAGAATGCCTTTGTACTTGGCGGGTTTTCCAAAGCCTATGCCATGACCGGTTGGCGGCTTGGTTATCTGATCGTCCCTGCAAGCTGCATCCGCACACTGCAATGCCTGCATCAAAATTTCATGATCTGTGCCGGAAATTTCGTACAGGTCGCCGGCATAACCGCGCTGCGCGATTGCCAGCAAGACGTGGCACGCATGCGCGCCATCTACGACCAACGCCGCCGCTACCTCATCGAAGAACTCCCCAAGCTCGGCCTCCCCTTGCACAGCTGTCCCACCGGAGCATTTTATGCCCTTGCCGATGCCCGGCACCTCGGCCAGGATTCCCGCAAATTGGCTTTGACCATCCTGGAGGAAACCGGCGTGGCCCTGACCCCGGGAGTCGATTTCGGCGCAGGTGGCGAAGGTTATCTGCGTTTTTCCTACGCCAATTCCCTGGACAATATCAAGTTGGCCCTGGCCCGTCTTCGCCAATTCATCGCCACACGTGCTGCCGATAAAGCCTAATCGCCTTACCCAAAAAAACGTCCCTTGCCATAAACACAAGGGACGCGAACATACATCGAGTTATTGAACACCCGTTCACCGACAAAGGTAACGGGCGTTCAATCCCACTTGATGGCGTCAACCGGACAAACTTCATCGCACGCACCGCAATCCGTGCAGGTCGGCTGATCGACGATATGCAATTCCCCTTTTTCACTGATAGCATCGACCGGACAAACATCGGCACAGGCCCCGCAATTGATACAGTCTTCGGTGATATAATGCGTTCCCATAGTACGACCTCCGTTGTTGGATGGTTTGACGCACACTCCTGCCAACCATACCGCACCGAGCTGATTTGTCCAGTGGCGCATATATAATCCGGCGTTTTGGTGGTGTCCCGCTAAAAAACGCCTGACTCCCGGCACCCTGCTCAACCTGACCTGGACCAGCCCGCCCCACGACCATGCCCGGTTCCGGAACCATGGCCCATCTCTTATCTTTTTCGCCTCCGCAGGAACACCGCACAGCAGTGCTATACTTGGTACAGATAGGAATCCATCTTCTTCGAACGAGGCCACGATGTTCAAAATCCTGAGCAACGAACAGATCGCCCCCAAACTATACCGTCTGGCCGTCCTGGCGCCGCGCATCGCAGGCCATCGCCGCCCCGGACAATTTGTCATTGTGCACGCTGACCGGCAGGCCGAACGGATTCCCCTGACCATTGCCGACGCCGATGAGCGGCAGGGAACCATCATTCTATACGTCCAGGCAGTGGGATACAGTACAGGGCGGTTGGTGAAAATGGCGGCGGGTTCCAGCCTGCGGGATGTGGCAGGACCTTTGGGCAGACCTACCGACATCCAAAAATGGGGACGCGCAACCTGTGTCGGCGGCGGCGTGGGAACGGCCGTTCTCTACCCGGTGGCCAAAGCACTGGCCGCTGCCGGCAATCAGGTCACCGCCTTGATCGGCGGACGTACGGCATCACTGATCATTCTCCGGGATGAACTGGCTGCCTTCTGCCACCCGATCCATATCACAACCGAAGATGGCAGCCTGGGGCAAAAGGGATTCGTAACGCAGGTATTGGAGAAACAGTTACGCGACAGTTCCTTACAACCCCAGGTCGTTTTCGCTGCCGGACCTGTACCCATGATGCGCGCCGTAGCCGAGATGACCCGGCCCTACGGTGTCCGCACTATCGTCAGCCTTAACCCTATTATGATCGATGGAACGGGGATGTGCGGCGGGTGCCGCGTCATGGTCGATGGGGAGATGAAATTTGCCTGTGTGGATGGCCCCGAATTCGACGGCCACAAAGTAGACTTCGATCTGCTGACCGATCGTTTAACAACTTACAGGGAAGAAGAATGTCGCATGCTCAAACAACTGGATGACCGTCGAGATCGCCCGACTTGAGATTGCCGTTTTGCGCGACAACCCGGTGCTTGACTCAAGCGCCGCGAGCAACTTCCGGAAAAACCGACACCAGGTTCTCCGACAGATATTCAATGAAATTTTCAGCCGGCATCGGCCGACCGAAATAATACCCCTGCATAACCTGGCATCTGCGGGCACGCAGAAATTCAAGCTGGGCCTCGGTTTCCACACCCTCCGCCACGATATCCAGACCAAGCCCATGGGCCATGGCAATAACCGTTTCGACGATGGCCGCATCACCAGGGTCGCGAGTGATGTCCAGCACGAATTCCTGCGCGATTTTTATCCGGTCGATGGGGAAAGTCTTGAGATAACTCAGGGAAGAATAGCCGGTACCGAAATCGTCGATGGCAATCCCCACACCGAGATCTCGTAAGGCGCGAAGCGTTTCGACCGCGACATCCGCATCCGCCATAAGCAAACTTTCGGTCAGCTCCAGCTCCAGATATCGAGGATCCAGTTCCGTATCTTTCAGAACCTGGGCCACCTGATCAAAAAAATCAGGCTGCTGAAATTGACGCGCCGAGAGATTAACCGCAATACGCATGGGCGGATAACCTGCAAGCTGCCATGCTTTGTTCTGCGCACAGGCGGTCTGCAACACCCAATGCCCGATAGGCAGGATCAGACCGCTTTCCTCGGCCAAAGGAATAAACTGGCCCGGAGAGATCATACCTTTTTCGGCATGCCGCCACCTCAACAAGGCCTCGGAACCCAAAACTTTTCCCGTGGCCTGATCGACTTGCGGTTGATAAGCGAGAAAAAACTCTTCCCGTGCAAGCGCTAGTCTCAAGTTGTGTTCAAGCCCGCTGCGTTCCAATACCCGACGATTCATCTCCTCGGTAAAGGTGCAATAGGTATTGCGCCCCAACTCTTTGGACGCATACATGGCCATATCCGCATTTTTTAGCAGCTTGTCGCCATCGGCCCCGTGCTGGGGATAGACGGCGCCGCCGATGCTGGCTGTCACGAAAAAAGACTGATCATCGACCTCACACGGCTCGGCAATTGACTGGAGGATCTGCCTGGCTACGGTATCAGCCGTTTCCGCATCCGACAAGCCGGGCAGCAGGACAACAAATTTATCCCCCTCCCAGCGAACCACCGTGGCCCCATTTTGAGCAACAGCAACCAGCCGCTGCCCGATTACTTTGAGCAATTTATCGCCATAGGTGTGGCCGTGGGTATCATTGATGGAATTGAGATTGTCGACCCCGATAAACAGCAGTGCCGCCATTTTTCCCGCCCGGTCTGCAGTGGTCAGCACACGACGGAAACGATCCTCAAACAGAGCCCTGTTGGGCAGGCCTGTCAAACTGTCATAATAGGCCAACTGTTTGATTTCCCGTTCCACCTGGCGTTGACTGGAGATGTCGCGCAAAATGGCCAACACGAAGCGCTCGTGACCATATTTCCCAACCGACAGGCTCAACTCAATGGGAAACTCCTTACCGGAACGATGCACCGCCAACAGCTCGAGACTCCGCCCCACCGCCTCTGAAGGCTCGCCGGTACTGAAAAAGCTGGCAACATCATGTCGGTGCTGATCGCGATACCCTTCCGGCATAAGAATATCAAGATTGCAACCAAGCATCTCCGCGCTGCTCCAGCCGAACAGTTCTTCCGCGGCAGGATTGAAAAGAGTGACAAGGCCGCGCTCATTGATAACGACCACGGCATCATGCGTGGCACGGATCACGGTTTTGAACTGAGCTTCCTTCTCATGCAGATATTTCTGGGTTCCACGCCGGGTACCGCTCAATCGCCACAGGAACCAGCCCGCCAGCAGCTGCAGACCAGCCATCCCGCTTAACACCGTAATCAGCAGACGATGACGCATCCAGAAAGACGGGGGCCGCCCGACGATGGTGCTGCCAGGCGGCAGATCGACGGACGCCAGCCCAAATCGCTGCATCTGTCGATAATCGAACATATAAGACGTGGAAACCACTTCATACAGGGATTCATTATCGGCATTAGTTTCATTAAAAACCTGCTCACGGGCCAGATAACCGGCCTGCCCCCCCTGTTCCCGGCCTCGGTTAACCGCGCCGCCAAGCGCTCCGGAGGTCAGATAAATGTCTTTCATGGCCAAAATCTTGAATCTGCCGACATCATTCAGACGCTGCAGGGTGTCATGCAGGGCGACCCGGTTCCCCTGTGCGTCGTACACGCCCTCGAGAGAACTTACCACCAGCAATTTCGGCTGCATGTTGCCCAGAAAGGCTTCAATGGCCTCCACAGACGCGCTGTTATAAAAAACGACTTCGATGTCCGGTGAAACTTTTGCGGCCTCTTTTTCTACACGGCCTTTTATACCTTGGGCTGCAGCCGAATCATCGCCAATGAAAAACAAGGTTCTCAGGGTCGGTTCCAGATGCATCGCAAGAGCGATGCTGCCCGCAACATCTTTCAGCTCGAAAACCCCTTGAAAGGCCTGCTGGTCGAGGCGTTTGTCCAGAGCCAGATCGTCGAGACCGCTATATACGACCGGAGTGGAGGGAAACAACCTGCGGCGATAACGCTCAAGAAAAGCTACGGCTTCATCATCCGTCGCATAGATCAGGTCAGGGATGAAACGCGTATATTTGGTCTTCAGGTAGGTATAGAAAGACTCCTGCAGGTCCGCTTGATCTCCCCCGGGGCTGGCATCGAGATATTCAACGCGCAAAGCCACCTGCCCTACGACATCGCTGCCTTTGAGAGCCTCGAGAAATCCTTGCTGCTGATCATCGGTCCAGGCAAACCCCGCATGATAGGAATGGAGGATCAAAACCTTTGCATCCCGCGCCCAAGCTGCATACGGCATCAATAAACATATTGTAAAAACGACAACCAGGGCATTGCGCCAATTCATGCGATTACTCCCACAACCTTCTTCACCAGAGAAACCGGCCTTAAGGATCAAGTCCGACAAGGCGCCAGTATAATACATCGCCTTTAAAAAAAACAGCTGACCTATAGAGAAACTGAGCAAAATCCGCACCAGTTTATTCTGCAGCGGAATTCAAAGACGCTTTTCCCGGCTGCACCTGCCGGCTTTAAAGCCTCGCTGCCCACCCCGGCTCCTCCCCGTCCCTTTCCGCGCGGCTCGGACTGAATGAAAAAAACCGCATCGAACGCGATACGGCAGATTCCTGATATGAGTATTTTTGCGGCAACATTCCGGTTATATCTTCAACATCCTAACCGCCACGCATTCCAGTGGCACAAGCACCGCTACCCTACCGATCATGTGCTGCTGCGTTGAAAAGACAACCGGTAACCGACATGATGCAGCAGCATGCCGGCCAGAAATCCGTACGCCATATTGGTCCAGACAGCCACCAGCAGCGTCACAACCATGGGGGCCAAATGCCAATTCCAGGTCATATCCTTGGCGAATTTTGTCAACTCGATGCCCACCAGCAACATCATGGCGCCGACAATGGCCAGAGGAAAGGCCGCAAATAACCCGACAATGCTCCCGCCCAGGAACAGACCGAGTCCGATTTCCAACATCCCTTCGATAATATTAGCCCCGCCGGTGCGCGCCCCGAAATAGTATTGCCCGGCCAGACCGCCGGATCCATGGCACATCGGCATGCCGCCAAAAAATGGAACCACCAGATTCATAAGCCCCATATTGAAGGCCAGCTTCCTTTCACTGACCGGCTTGTCCGGCCAATACTGGCGAATCAATACCGCTGTGGCAATAACGGCATTGGTCGCCGTCAGAGGTATTTGGGAAAATCCGGCCTGCAGCATGGCCTGCCACACTTCGGACAGAGCGAAGGAATGCACTCCCGGCAAGGCAAACATGCTCCCCGACAGAACGTCCGGGGTACCGTTGAAATACATGACAGCCCCCCCCAGAAGTATCAATACAACAGCAGCGGGGGCATACCGATTTTGCCGCAATGTCAACACGATCACCAACGACACCAGCGCCAGAAGCCAGCCGGTGGCCATCATTTCCAAAGCTTTCAAAGCCAGCATGATACCGAGTGCGGCCTGAATGCCACGGATCACCGATTTGGGGGTTATGCGGGCGACAATACCCATCACCCCGGCAGCCGACATGAACAACCAGACCAGTCCCATGGCAAAAGCCGAAGCGAAAACCATCGAAGGCGACCACTGCTCGGCGATGGCCACCACCGCAAGCACCTTCATCGGTTCGATGGGCATGGGCAGTCGATAAAACAATCCGGTCGTCACATTGGCCAGCCCCATCATCACCAACATACCGGTGGGATCGACACCGCACACCACGATATAGCCGATGGCGAGGGGAAACAGGGTGCCGAAATCCCCCATGGCTCCGCCCAACTCACGCATATTGAATTCGAAGGAATGGATCCTCATCGTCGGTACATTCTTTCTCCGCGTTGCCTTCAATCAGAGTAACAACCTAACTACTTTGGCAAACAAAAGCCCTCCCCGTCAATCAAATCGACGGGGAGGGCCAGAGCATCTATCACCTCAAACCGAGATGATCGGTACTTATTTGTAGATGTAGAACAACTGCTTGCCATGCTTCTTGTAGTCGTTGATCATCTGCTGACCTTCGGGGCTGGTCAGCCAGGCGATGAAGGACATGGCCAATTCATATTTGACGTGAGGGTGTTTTTCGGGATTGACCGCAATCACACCGTAGGGGTTGAACAGGGACTCGTCGCCTTCGAACAGAATCGGCAGGTCAAACCCTTTTTCAGCCGTGTAGGCGATGTAGGTACCGCGGTCGGTCAGGGTGTAGGCCAGTTTTTCTTTGGCCATGTTGAGGACCGCACCCATGCCCTGGCCTACAGAGTCGTACCAGCCCTTCGAACCGGCCGGTTCCTGATAGCTGATCTCGCGGCTCTTGCCTTTCTTGGTGAGGGTCTTGGTCTGGGTTTCAAGTTTGACACCGCTCTTGCCCCACAGTGCCTGTTCCTTGGAGTGGGTACCGCTGTCGTCGCCACGGGAAATAAAGCTGGCCTTGGCGGCGGCAATTTTGGCCATCGCCTCGGCGGCGGTCTTGGCTGACTTGATGCCGGCCGGGTCTTTCGCCGGGCCGACCAGAACGAAATCGTTGTACATCAGATCGCGACGGTTGACACCGTAGCCGTCAGCAACAAACTTGTCTTCCTTGGAGCGGGCATGGACCATGGTGACATCCACGTCGCCGGCCTCAGCTACCTTGAGGGCCGCGCCGGTACCCATGGGAAGAACATGGACCTTGCAGTCGTACTTCGCCTCAAACTTGGGCAGCAGATAGTCGAGCAAACCCGAATTGGCGGTCGAGGTAGTGGTCGACAGCTTCAGAATCTCGGTCGCCATGGCGCCGGTACAGAGAACCGCCACCAGCAATAAACTTGTACTCAGAATACGAAAAATTGATTTCACGTTGTTCCTCCTCACCTTGAACATGGTTGTGTACTCCTGAAATTACAAAATGTTTCCCAACGCGCCCTCCTCCAAAAGGGCTGAACCAACGATGTAACATTACCGTGATAACGATTGAGAGTCAACGGGGTTTTTGAGTAAACTACTTCAATCGTTACACAAATCCCCCCACGGGGAGTATACTCCATTGGTCAAGTTCGAAGAGAGATCCACCATTGGCAGGTGACAAAACGGCAAAGGAAAAGGTGGGCAAAAGGGTCAGCCGCAATCAGCGGCTTTCACCGGGGAACAACATACGACCGGCGAGATTCAGCTCGTAACCGGGCATGCTGGCGGCGAGATCGTGAAACGCCGGCTCGTGCAACATGGCGAGAAATTGCTGGATCGATTTGTCGAAAAAGCAGTCCTTGGGAATCAACAGGTCGAAACGTTCCCAGCGCAAGGGCAGAAAATCGAGGCCCAGCATGGCGGCTGCGGGCCGGATACCGGGGCCGATATCGGCGCGCCCGGACAGGATCTCAAGCCCGATATCGAGATGACGGGACACCTCGTTGCCATACCCTTTAAGGCGGGCGGGCTTGATATCGGCCTCTTGCAGCTGCTGATCGAAAATAATCCGGGTACTGGCGCCGAGGGGACGATTGACCACCGTCAAATCCTTCTCGGCGATATCCCGGCAACTGCGGATACCGTGGGGATTGCCCTTGGCGACAATCAGCCCCTGTTCGCGGCGACAGAAATTAACCACCGCCGGGAGCGCCTCAAGCTCACTGGCCGCAAAGGAAAAATTGTAATCCTTTTCGTTTTCATCGGCCAGGTGGCTGGTCGCCATGTGACACATACCACGGCGCAACGCCTTGAGACCGCCGAGGCTGCCCACCGCCCCAAACAGAACGACATACCCGGCATTGAGCTTCATGAACAGCGACAACGCCCTGTCGAGCAGCATATCGTCGCTGCCGGCGATCATCAACAGCCCACTTTTGTGCGGCAACTCGGCCGCACCGGTAGGATAATTGATGGTCATGCTCTCGACCCACTGTTCCACCAAGTGGGACGGAAACAACCACTTGCCTGTAATTTTGGTTGCCGGCAGGCCTTTTTCGGTGATCAACGTATAGACCATCTTTTCGTTGACACTGAGGCGTTGCGCGACTTCTTTAGTGGACAGCAGTTTTTCCATGAATGGCGACTCCCGAGCAGTTTTCCGTCACAAGCATCCCGCCGGGGCGATGCGGGCTGGCCCAAGGTACCACAATTCGCCCCGCGACAAAAGCCTGCTTTCGAACCAACGACTCAGATACGCCCCAGCGTCAGGGACGCATCGCCAAGCTGAAGGTTGGCCTCCTGCAACATGTCCTCCCCTGCAACGACCGACACCGCGCTGTCCTGCCAGCCGTCCACCAGATAACGTCCGGCTGCGGCAGAAAGCGCTTCGGCATCAACAGCAAGGATCCGCTGACGAAAAACCTGACGCGCTTCGGGCGTCAATCCCTGCAGCACATAATGGAATTCCCGAAGCCCCTTGCCGCCCGGCGACAGGGGCCGGTCGAGCTGACTGAAGACCCCCAGGATCGCTTCTTTAATGTCGACTGCGGCAAAACCGCCGTCAGCAGCCCAGCGGGTTGCGTCCCTGAAAACATCCAGAGTGCGCAACAGGTGGGGATCGCGATAGGACAGCATGGCAAACAAGCCACCCTGAGCATCGTAATTGGCCATGCCACCGTAAGCACCGCCTTTTTCACGGATTTCCCGGTGCAGATAACCGCCGCGCAGCAACTTGGCCAAAACCATCAGGACGGCACCATCGGGATGCTCCAGCGGAACCGCACGGAAAACCCGCGCCACATAAGCCACAGGCACCGCCGCCACCCAACCGGAGGCCTTGTCATCAAAGGGTGAGGGTCGCTTCGGCGGCGGCACAGACGCGCCGGCAGCCGGTATTTCGGCAAAGAAGCCATCGAGAACCGGCTGCATACTCCGGAAGACCGGCTCTTCGGCGGTAATGGCACAACGCAACCGGTCGCGGCGGAAAATCGCTGCGGCCAGGCGTTGCAGACGCTGGGCAAATTCCGAGAGTTGTTCCGGTTGTCTGGCTGCCAGCTCTTTCACGGCATGAATCAGGTGCAAACCGCTCCACACCTCCCGAACCCGCCCTGCAGCCGTCAAGGAACCGGAAGCAGCCCTCGAGGCATAACTGTGGCCGGAACCGGGAACGGAATTTTCCAGCGAAGTTTTCAACTGCTGCAATACGGTGTGCAGGCGCTGAAGATCGGAAAAATCCGGTGCCGTACAAAAGTCTTTGAGAATATCGAACATGGGCTGTTGATTTCGCAACAGTGCCTTGCCGCGCAACTCCACGCCCAACTGGAAGGTATCCAGGCTGGCCGGCCCATCGAGGAGCGAAGCACTGGCCTGCACGCCACCGGTAGCCGCCGACACGCGTTCCGCCATCTCCAGATAGTTCTTGCCGGCAGCGCCGACTTTGGTCAACAGCGTGCAGAACAGGGGCACATCCTGAAACAACTCTTCCGGCAAATCATCGATCTGCAGATGAGCGGTAAAATATCCGATACCGTTGGTCGGCTGCTCGAACCAGCGGACCGGAACCCCTTGACACTCAAACGGATCGCTGTCTACCAACGGCTGACTGGCCGGAATATCGGAAAGCTCCAGAGTAGGCAGACAGGATAGATCCTCGGCCGCCTCCTGGGTCTGTTGCAACGCCACGCCTTGCGCTAGCAGATGTTCCCGATCCTCAGCGGAAAGTTGTTTTTCGATGTTTTCCAGTCGGGCCTTTAGCTGTTTTTCCTCACGGGATTTCTGCTCGACATCGGGTTTGAGCAGCAACGTCACCCTGTGGGGATTCTCCAGCAACTGGCGGCGAATCAGGTTTTCGAAAAACGGGCCGTTGGCCAATTCCTGCCGCAAGCGCACCAGGTCCTGTTCCAGACACAGCGGCGACACCGGATCGTCCGCATGCAGCCACGATCCGAACATCCGCATCAACAGCAACAAGCCATACGGATACTGATCCCCGTTGACCTCGCGGCAGGAGAATTCAAGCTGGTGGATGGCCGCTTCGATCTGCTCCGACGAGAATCCCGTATCGACAATCTCCTGCAAAGTGTTCAGGATCAGCGTTTCGACCGCTTCGACAGTTTCGGGATCGGTGCCCTGCAAACCGACGGCCAGGTAGGTTTCACGATAATCATCGTGGTATCCGGTGCCGGGTGCCAGATTCTGCCCCAACTTCGAATCGAGCAATGCCTTGTACAGCGGAGCCGCCGGATTACCCAGCAGCAGTTCGGACAACAACATCATGCCAAGCCGCTCGAACTGATCGGAAACCGGACAGGTCAGCCACCCCAACTGCACGATGGAGCGATGCTCCAAAGATTCCCC
Source organism: Syntrophotalea carbinolica DSM 2380 (assembly GCF_000012885.1). Lineage (NCBI taxonomy): Bacteria > Pseudomonadati > Thermodesulfobacteriota > Desulfuromonadia > Desulfuromonadales > Syntrophotaleaceae > Syntrophotalea > Syntrophotalea carbinolica. The sequence goes on along the minus strand of NC_007498.2, from coordinate 816,741 downwards.
GGCATCGACCGGAAAGGTTTCCTCGACCCTGCGGGGCTCGGTGTAGCGGGCTTCGTCAGGGATGCCGCTGTCAACCTGCAACGCATCAAAATGACACAAAGCCTGCTCATCTATGGCTTGCAGATGCTCCGCCAGGGGCATATTCCCGTAGGTGAAGAACCAGGCGTTGGCCGGGTGATAATAGGTGCCATGAAACGCCTTCAATTGTTCATAGCTCAAATCGAGGATATCGGCCGGTTCTCCGCCGGAATTAAAGCCGTAAGTGACCGTCGGGTACAAAGCGCGGGTAAGTCGTCGGTGCAACAAGGATGATGGGTCGGCCATCGCGCCCTTCATCTCGTTGTAAACCACCCCCTTGAATTGCAACGGGGAAGAGCTATCGCCGGCTTCGGCGAATTCCAGACGATGCCCCTCCTGCCGAAAATCCTGTTCGCGCAGCAAAGGGAAAAACGCCGCATCGAGATAGATCCCCATCAAGTTGTAAAAATCGGTCTTGTTCTGCGAGGCAAACGGATAACAGGTCCAGTCGCTGGCGGTCAGAGCGTTCATGAAGGTGCTGAGACTGCGCTTCAGCATGGTAAAGAAAGGATCACGCACCGGGAACCTTTGCGAACCGCACAATACCGTATGTTCGAGAATATGCGCGACACCGGTGGAATCCTGCGGAGTGGTGCGGAATCCGACCGAAAACAGGTTATTGTCATCCTCCCGGTCAAGGTGAACCATGCGCGCGCCGGTGCGCTCATGCCGCAACTGCACCAGAGTGGCGTTGAGTTCCGGCAAAGTTGAAACCGAAGTGATGACAAATCCGTGCTGCCGGTCGCCGGCGCGATATTCGCGTTGTTTCATGAAGGTTTCTCCTGGACAAAACCCGGAAGGACAGCGATGCATGGGCTCGATTTTAGTCAAGCAAGACCATCGCCGAATTTCCCGACCTGTCGCGTAAGGCCATACAAAAGGCTTTTATGGTTGGATATCGGTCCGGTGATTAAACCGCAGGACGCTTAAAATCGATGGTTATGGCGGTGCAGTCATCCTGTGGCGGATCAGGGGCACCGAATGACACCAGTGACTGAAACAATGCTTCGAGAAATTCGCCATGACCACGGTGGTCATGGCGCAGCAATCGTTTCAACCCGGGCAGACCGAAAGCCTGCCCCTTGGGATTAAAGGCTTCAACCAGTCCGTCAGTGTACAGCAGAAATCGATCGCCATGCTGAAACTGAAAACGGGCCATGGCAATTTCAGGCTGATCGAAATACCCCAACGGCTGCCCTGTCGCCTCCAGAGACACAATCTTATGGCCGCGGCGCACCAGCGGATTGCCCTGCCCGTTGTTGATGTAGCGCATCTCCAAAGTGTCGGGGTCGATGACTCCGTAAAACAGGGTCGTGGAAAAAAAATGATCCAGCCGGCGGGAGCGACGAGCAAAGGAAAACAGAAATTCGTTGACCCGCGATGCCATCTCCCGGGGATTGCAATTTTCGGCGGTGCCGCGATGTATAAACCCGTAAAGCAGGGCCATGACCACCGAGGCCTGCAGACCATGACCGGTAACATCCCCAAGAAACACCACCAGACAACCGTCCGGCAAAGCGATGAAATCAAAATAATCGCCGCCCAGGCCCCGCGCCATGCGATTCTTGGTACCGATACAGCACCAGTTGCAATGCGGCGAGCCCTTGGGAAAGAGCAACTGCTGCACTTCACTGGCCAGATCGATATCAGCCTTGGTATGAAAACTGGAAGTCATAGGTTACGCCTTGCAGACCGGGAATCTATATAAAAACCATAAAAACGGCCGAACCGTTATTTACTTGTTCCTGAAGTCGAATGAAAAACAACAACGCATTGGCCCAGCCTCATATCCTGCCGCTACCATATTCTACCGCAATCTGCGGCAACCGTCAGTCGGCTGCGGCGGTACCGAAATCCTTGAGACTGGCATCGAGCAGATGTCGCGGCTGGACATTACCCAGCGCACCGATAAGGCTGCTGCGCAGATGGGGGATATCTTCGGCTAATTGACTGACCAGCCGTTTCATGCGCTGCCGGTTCTGATCGGAGCGGGTTTCCTCGGGACACCCGCAGGGGATGGCCGGTAGTCCGTTGGCTTCGGCAAAAGCCGCAACATCGCTTTCTTCCACATAAACCATGGGCCGAATCACGGTATGCTGGCCGTTGTCGGCCAACAGCTTGGGACTCATGGCGGCCAGAGTCCCCACGTAGAACTGATTGAGCAACAGCGTTTCCACAAAATCATCCAGATGGTGTCCCAGGGCCAGCTTATTGCACCCCAGTTCAGTGGCGACGGAGTACAGCACCCCCCGGCGAAGACGGGCGCAAAAGGCACAAAAAGAAGATCCGGGACGCAGTTTTTCTTTGATAATGGTCGCACAATCGGTACGTTCCATGCGGTTGGCAAAGCCGTACTCTCTAAGATGCGCCTCCATAATATCGGTGCGGTAACCGGGAAAGCCGGGATCGACATTGACCGCGATCAACTCGTAACGAATCGGCGCCCGCCGCCGTAAACTGTCGAGAATATGCAGCAAAGTCCAGGAATCCTTACCTCCCGAAACCGCCACGGCGATACGGTCCCCCTCTTCGATAAGATTGAAATCACCGATGGCTTTTCCCGTCAGTTTTTTAATTTTGCGAAACAGGCGATCTTCGACAATAGGCAAGGCAGCTTTCCTCCGGACATGATTGATAGGCTTTTTTACGGTATTTCGGCGCGTAATGCAAGCCGCACACCGATCGTTCTGATATCTGACGGGGGGATCGGCATGCTCAGGCACTTCTTCATGCGACATATCTGAAAGCGGGGGCCGGCCTATGCCAGCGTTTCAAACCCTGTCATGAACGCTGCCTTTTCCGGCTGCGGACACGGTACAGTCGCTCGGTAAAGCCGCCTTCCCGTTCAAAGGCCGCGGCCTGTGCGGCCACCTGCCGATCGAGCAGGGAGCAGGCCACGGCGATGAGAGTCAGAGCGGCATTGGCGGAGATCTCTTGATAGGTGGACTTAGTGGACGGCATGGACTCTGTGGACAGATTTTTTTGTCCTCCCCCTCCATGATGTCCATTCCTGAGCTCGCCAACCCAGGTCGCCACTTCCTCGGCGGAGGCGCACCTCCGCGTGATCAGGGACTTACGACGCGGATCCTCCCTCTCCCAGAGGGTGAGTCCCCGCTGCCGCAAAAAATCTTCGTAGTCGAGCCGCAACTCTTCGAGACTGGCCCGCGCTACCTGGGTCAGTTTCAATTCGAATTTTTTGGAGGTGGCCGAAGCTTGGCTCCCTTCGGCGATATTCTGTACGCCGCTGCGCGCCGCCTGGACCATCTGGTCATGAGTGCGGCTGCGCTTGTCGATATAGCGGTTACAAAACCGCACCGTCACATCATAGATCAGCTGCGCGATCTGAAAGCTTTTCAGGTTGCGATACCCGCCATGTCTGGGGATCAATCCCTCACCATCGGCCATAAAAACGCTCCCTTAGTTAACGCTTTTCACGGTGTCCATGCCGTCCACATCGTCCATACAGTCCATCTTCGCCCGCACCTGCCTCAGCGAGCGGCAATAGACACATCACGACAACCGGTGATTGGCATGATCCGGACGCAGGCCCAGCAGGCGCCGGATATCCTCCAGCACCAGGTACAAGGCCGGGATCAGCAGCAGCGTGATGCCGGTAGCGAACATGATGCCGAAACCGAGGCTGATGGCCATGGGGATGAGGAACTTGGCCTGCATGCTGGTTTCCAGAATCATCGGCATGAGACCGAAAAAGGTGGTCAGCGAGGTCAGCAGAATCGGCCGAAAACGTCGCCGACCGGCCTCGAGAAGAGCCGCCTGAAGGGTATCGCCTTTACGCCTGCGCACATTCACGTAGTCGATGAGCAGCAAGGAATCGTTGACCACCACCCCGGACAGAGCAACGATGCCGAAGACACTCATGATGCTCAGGTTGTAGCCCATCAACACATGGCCGAATACGGCGCCGACAATCCCGAAGGGGATGGCGACCATGATCAATAGCGGCTGGCTGTAAGAGCGAAACGGGATGGCCAGCAGGGCAAAGATGCCGAACAGCGCCAGTACATAGCCGCGCCCCATGCTGCCTTTGACCTCGTTAAGTTCGCGCGCCTCGCCCTCCATATCGTAACTCAGACCGGGGTATTGGGCCATGAGGGCCGGCAATGCGGTTTGCTGCAGGTGCCGACGGATTTCCTCGGCGTTGCCCCGTTGGCTGTCCACATTCGCCGAGACATTGATCACCCGCTTGCGATCTGTGCGATTGATACTGCTGAAACCATGCCCGCCGGCGACCTCGGCAGCGCGCATCAAAGGCACCTCACCGCCATCGGCGGTGCGCACCCGCAGATTCTCCAGATCCGCCAGGTGCTGCCGGTCGGCTTCCGGATAGCGCACCATGACCCGCACCTCATTGCGCCCGCGCTGCAGGCGCAAGGCCTCCGCACCGTAAAAAGCAGCCCGCAACTGATTGCCGAGATCGGTCTCGGTGATGCCCAGGGTACGCGCCTCCGGCTTGAGCCGTATTTTCAACTCGCGCTTGCCGCGTACGTAATTGCTGACGATATCCTCGACCCCCGGGTACTCGGCCAGCAACACCTTGACCTGTTCGGAAACCTGCTGCAACACGTCGAAACTTTCATGGGCCAGCTGAATGTCGATATTGGCGCCGAGCTGCACCAGGTCGGTGGTGAAAACCAGCGATTCCGCACCGGGCACTTCACCGACCCGTTCACGCCACGCGGTGGCCACCTGCGCCGCACCGATATCGCGCTGTTCGCTCGGCGTCAGAAACACGGCGATGGTCGACAAGTGCGATCCGCCGGTGGTCGATTCGCCTTCCGGCCCGCCGGTGTTGAGACTGCTGCCGACCAGGGAATACATGTTTCGCAGGATGGTCTCTCCCTCGGGCAGTTGCCGATCGAAAACCGCGATAGCCTCGCGCCCGTGGGCCAGGATCGTCTGCGCCACCTCCCGGGTGCGGGAGACCGGCGTGCCGGGAGCCATCTCCAGATTGACCAGGATGATGTCCCCTTCCACCTTCGGCATGAAGCGGAACTTGATGATGCCGCCGCCAACCAGCCCCAGGCATAGCATCAACACCGCCAGCGCACTGGCGACCGTGGCATAGCGATAATGCAGGGCCAGGCGCAATGTCCGACCGTAGGGACCATCGATAAACCGCTGCAGTCGATGTCCGAATTTTTTACGTACCCCCTCGATGGCGGTCAATATCCGCCCCTGCACGGCACGCGGCTGGCCGATGGCCAGGTGCGCCGGCAGCACGAACAGCGATTCCACCAGCGACACCAGGAACAGCAGAATGACCACCGAAGGGATGGCCCGGATAAATTTACCCATGGTGCCGGAAATGAACAGCAGAGGAGAAAAAGCCGCTACCGACGTCAATATGGCGAAAATGATCGGGACCGATACTTCCATCGCGCCGTCCATGGCGGCCTTCAGGTAGGGTTTGCCGCGCTGGCGATGCTCGAAGACATTTTCGCCGACGACTATGGCATCGTCCACCAGAATGCCCAGGGCCATAATAAAGGCGAACATGGAAATCATGTTGATTGAAGCCCCGACCGCCGGCATAAAAAAGAGCGATCCCAGAAACGAGATGGGCACCCCGAGCATCACCCACAGCGCCAGACGGACCTCCAGAAACAGACCGAGGACGATCAGCACCAGCAGTAGTCCGAAACAGGCGTTTTTCTTCAACAGATTCATGCGGCTCTGGAAGATTTCCGAATCATCGTTCCAGATCGCCAGACGCACCGCGGCCGGCAGCTCCTGCTGTTTGCGCTGCACGTAATGACGGACAGTTTCCGAAATATCCGTCGGTTTCTGATCTCCGACCCGAAACACCTGCACCATGGCTGCAGGCCATCCGTCAAACAGCAACTCCTCGTCCGTTTCACGAAAAGTATCGCGCACCGTGGCGATATCTCCCAGGCGGACTTCGGTGCCGTCTGCCGCCGTCAGGATGGTGATCGGCTCGTACTCCGGGCCGGTGTAGCGACGCTCCTTGGTGCGCACCAGGATCTCACCGCCGCGGGTTTTTATGGTACCGCCGGGAATATCGCGAGAGGCTTGACGGATGCGCTGCGCCACCTGGTCCAGGGTCAGGTTGTAGCGTCGGAGATTGGCCTCGGGGATCTCCACCGAAATTTCGTAGGGGCGCACGCCGGCAAGATCGACCTGGGTGATATCGGGCAACAACAGCAGGTCGTTCTGCACCTGCTCGGCCAGTTCGCGCAGGCTGCGTTCCGGCAGCTCCCCGTAGACCATCACCGACACCACCTGGCGGCGGTTCAGCAGCTTGGTAACGATGGGTTTTTCGGCTTGCTCCGGAAAAGAGATAATGCGATCGACCTCGGTCTTGATATCCTGCAATACGACATCGGCATCGCTGCCGGTGCGCAACTCCGCGGTCACCGTGCCAAACCCTTCCAGGGCCTGCGAACGTAGCCGCCGGATTCCGTCCACACCGGTGAGATTATCCTCGATTTTGAGCAGGATGCCGTCCTCGATTTCTTCGGGACCGGCGCCCGGGTAGGAAACCGAAACCTGCACCTTGTCCAGAGCCACCTCGGGAAACACTTCCTGCTGTACCGTCAGCCCGATGATCAGTCCGCCGACCACAAACACCAGCATCAGCAGATTGGCGGCCACATGGTTTTCCGTCATCCAGCGAATAGCCTGTTTCATGGCTCTACCCTGGATGGCGCGATGCGCAATTTGAGCCCTTCGGCGATACCGCTGAGTAACGTCAGAACCACCCTGTCGCCATCTTCAAGGCCCTCGGCAACCAACACCCGCTGTCGCTCGCGGCGCACCACTTCGACCTTACGCAAATGCAACAGATCATCGTCGCCGGCCAGCCACACCGTATCGCCTTCATGCAGCGCCTCGCGGGGCACCGCCACCACCCCCTCGAGCGAACGCCCTTCGAGACGCAGATCCACAAACAGGCCGGGGCTCAAAGGCGGCCTGTCATCCGCCCTTTGACGTTGCAGAGAATAGGGGTCGTCCACCGCCACCACCAGACGGGCCATGCGCCCCCGTGCATCGACCTCGCCGAGGGAACGCACCACCCGGCCCTGCCAGTTAAAGTGGCGGCCTCCTGCGGATAGGCCGACATGGGCCCTGGAGCCGGGCAATCCACCGGAACGCGGCACCTGCAACCAGCCCAACTCCTCCAGAGGCAGGGGAACCACAATCTCCGTCTGATCCGTGCCGAATACCTGCCCCACCGTCACACCGGCGCTCAGATACTGGCCGATATCGACCTGCTCGTTACGCACCAGGCAGTTAAACGGGGCGCGCACCACGGTGCGGGCCAGGTCGAGCCGGGCCTTGCGCACCCCGGCTGCGGATGCAGCCAGCGCGGCACGGGCATTCTTCATCTGCGGCTCATAGACCACCAGGGGGTTGGGTGGCTGATCCCGCTCCGACACCAGACGCTGCCATTCCTGACGGGCAATGCGGGCCTGGCTGGTAACGGTGGCCAAATCCAGTTCGGCGCGGGAATGATTCGCCTGGGCCTGTTCCAGGGCCAACTGATAGTCGATGGCCTCGATTCGAAACAGTTCCTCGCCTTCGGCAAAAAATCCGCCGGCAATAAAACGCGGATCCATCCAGACCACCTTGCCACCGACCTGAGGAGTGATACGAGCCTCGCGACGGGGTTGTACGGTACCGGTTGCCGCCACCTGAATCGTGACATTCTGCGACCTCACAACCATCACATCGACCAGTGTGCCCCGGTCTTGTCTGGGCTCACGCGGCGGCGCCTTGCGCAGATGTATCAACAGGGCCATGACGAGCGCGCCGGCCAGCAAAATGACAACAGGCGCAGCGATACGTATCCAGGATTTACTTGTCATGATCACTATCCTCAGTCGGGAAAATTACCGAATCGTTACGGGATTGCCGGCACTGTTGCAGCATCCAGTGACCGCCAAGGGCACGTGCAAGCGAAATGCGATCGGCGACCTGTTGACGGCGGGCCGAAAGCAGGCCGCTTTCCGTTTCCAGATGAAGAACCTGGGCCGTAAGCACCTGCAGATACTCAGAAACCCCCAACGTATAGCGGTCTGTCGCCAGACGCAGAGCGGCCGAGGTCGATGCTCTGCGTGCCTGCAGTTGGGCAACCTGTTCCCGGCTTGCGCGTTCTGCGGCCAGCGCATCCTCGACCTCGCGAAAGGCCTCGAGCACACGTGTCTGATAGCTGGCCAGCAATTCCTTGAACAGCGCCTGCCTGCGGTCGACTTCCGCACGACGACGACCGCCGTCCAGGATAGGTTGGGTGAGATTGACCAGCAGATTCCAGAAAATATTCGGCGAAGCGAATACCTGTCGCGGCGTATCGGCACCGCCACCGTAGCCACCCGCCAGGTTGAAAGCGGGAAAACGTTCGGCAATAGCCTCCGCTACCCGATTGTCGGCAGACTTGACCCGCAACAAGGCGGCTTTGACATCGGGTCTGCGGTTCAACAACTGCGAAGGCACCCCCAGGGGATAATTCTTTGCCGGAGCGGGCAAAACAGCCAGTTGCCCGGCAAGGCCACCTTGGGGGTAGCGCCCCAACAACACGGCCAAGCCATGTTCGGCAGCGGCCAGTCGGGCCTCCACCTGGGGCAGGCGCGCACGGGCTGCGGCCAGATTCTGGCGTGCCTGATAGACCTCCAGGGCCGGCGCGATACCGGCGCGATAACGCCGCTCCACGCGTTCAAGGATATCGAGGTAGGAAACAATGGTGTTTTCGAGCAAAGCGTGCTGGGCGCGCTGCTCGACTGCCGTGTAATAAAGATCCGCCAACCGCGCCGACAAAGACAGACAAATCGCTTCCACATCGGCTGCGGCCGCCGCTTGTTCGCGCCTGGCCGCTTCGGATCGGGATGCCAGCTTACGCCACACGTCGAGTTCAAAACCCGCCACCACCGACAAACTGTAATGATCTGCCGTAACGGGCCCCAAAAAGGTCATCTGTCGCTGACGCCCCGCCTGCCCATCCAAACCTAAACTCGGCCGGCGGGCCGACTCGACCGACCGCACCGCCGCCTCGGCCTGCTGCCAACGGGCAAGAACCTGATCCAGCTCAAGATTGGCGCCGAAAGCCTGCAGCATCAGGCGATCAAGGGCGGGATCCTCGAAAATATGCCACCAGGGTTGCGCAACCGGTTCGCCAGGTGCGGCCGTTGATTCGAGATAACGATCCGGAACCGGCACCGGAAGTTCCACAGGAACGGGACGATGTACGGAACACCCGACCAACACCAACAGAAAGGCAATACCCCAAAAACTTCTCATGGCGCCTCGATCCCGTGAACGATAAAATCGACCAGCCAATCACTCGGCGGCAATGCAGGGTTTTCAAGTTCCATGGCCTCGGCCACCGCGGGTAACTGTCCGGCCAGACACAGATAGCGCGCCAGGGATCCGAGAGCAAAATTCAATCGCCAGAACAGCTGATCACGCTCCAAACGCGGCAGCGCTTCGCACAGCATATCGAGCAACAACCGAAACAACGGAGCTACCAGACGGTAAAACATCTGCCTCAGGCCCTCATCCGGCTCGATCAGGGCCCTGCCAATCAGAGCCACGAAATTGCGACTGCCCTGATCCTGTTCTGAAAACCGCACGGTCGGCTCCACGAAAGCGCGCACCACCTGTTCCACACCGTAACCGGCACGGTTGCGCAATTCGTGCAGAGCCTTTATGCGTTCGGCATTCAGGGGCTCCATGCGACGTTTGAACACCGCCTCGATGAGACCATCTTTGGATCCGAAATGGTAATGCACCGCTGCCAGATTCACCCCGGCAGCAGAGGTTATGCGGCGCAACGAGGTGCCGCGAAAACCGTGTGGCGCAAAAAGCGCTTCGGCGCAGTCCAGAATTTTCTTTTTAGTATCGGCATGATCCATAGGGCAACACTCCGCGTTAATACGATCTCCTCATCACTCAGATCAAATTAAACAAACGTTTAAATGAGGGTCAAGTCTTTTTTGCACAAGGATACTTTTACGATGCAGAGACATCGCACACCGAAAAAAAAAAGCCGCTCGGACCGAAAGGTCCGAACGGCAATAAATCTCAACCATGAACAGGAGGCATTAAAGCAGTCAGGGCAAGAACACCCACCCGGAAGGGTGCCCTTGCCCCGGCCCGGCGAAAGAGCCCCCTTTCGCCTAATTAAAAATTCCAGAATTCGTCGATTTCCTCGTCGCTGAAATCCCAGATGGCATTATGCGGCGGAACCTCCTCAAGAGAGAAGAATTCAGGCAACCGGTCATCCGCATTGCTCATGCCGGCGGCCAGGTTGAACTCATGCTCAAGTTTGAGAATCTTCTTACCGAGTTCAGCCACGCCATCGTTGTCAAGCTCGATACCGTAACGGGCAGAGACCATATCGTTGAGAGCCTCGGCACATTCGGGAATGTCGAGCATGGGGAACGCTACGAATACGCACATGCCGGTGCTGTCGATATAAGCCGTGCCGATCTGCAGGTTACGCGACAATTCGACCTGACCTTCTTTGCTCAAAGGATCGACGAACCCGCCGCACTTGAGGATATTGGTAGCGATTGAATAACCGGAGGTATGGTCCGCGCCCATCGTCGAGGTCGCATAGGTAATGCCGATCCCTTTAACCGAGCGGGGGTCATAAGCGGGGATACCCTGGTTTTTGACCACCGGCACCCGGGTCAGGCCGTAAGCATTGCCGACCGATCCCGTACCGTTGCCGATGATATGGCCCAGAGCGGTGCCTTTACCGACTTCTTCGCGCAGCAGTCGGATGGCGCCCTTGCCGTCGCCCCAGGGAATGATGCCGGCTTCCATCACCACGCCCATGCAGACCACGCCTTCGATGGAATCGACGCCGATATCATCCATGATATTGTCGCAGGTCGCGATATCGTCCAGGTCTTCGATGAGACAGTCGGCACCCAGTCCCCAGATGGTTTCATATTCGAAGCCGGAGGTCAGATAGTTGCCATCTTTGTCGTTGTAGACCTGGGAGCACTGAATCAGGCAGCCGGCATGGCAACCGTGCTTGGGATGGCCGTTGCGCTCCACGATGGTGTCGTGCATGGTTTCACCGGAGATCTTGTCGTGGTGTTCCCACTGACCATAACGGAAGTTCTTGGTCGGCAGACCACCGGCTTCGTGCAGGATATTGACCAGGATGTTGGTACCGTAGGTGGGCAGGCCCTGCCCCGAAACGGGGTGATCCAACAGCGCTTTGGCAAACACCCGGGCGGCCTTCTTGAACTTGTCGGGGTCGGCTATCGCCACTTTGCCGGCGCCGGTGCCGTCAACCGTGATGCATTTGATCTTTTTGGAGCCCATGACCGCGCCCATGCCGCCGCGGCCGTGGGAACGGATCTTGTGATCCGGGTCCTTGACGGAAATGTTGGCCATGGCCATGCGTTTTTCGCCGGGGATGCCGATGGTCATGACGCCGACTTTGGGGCCGAAACGTTTTTCCATCTCGCCGATGACGGCAAAGTTCTGCATGCCGACGACTTCCGACTCTTCATTGATGGTCACGCCGTCCTTGTCCACATGCAAACGGTACCACTTATCCTCGGCGGGAATCCCTTCGATGATCATGGCCTGAATGCCGAGCTTGGCGAACTGCTGGGCGGTCGTCCCACCGGCATTGGACTCTTTGATGCCGTAGGTCAGAGGGCTTTTACCGCCGCAGGACATGCGACCGGAGTTTGCGGCCGGGGTGCCCGACAGCATTCCGGGGGCAAAAATGAGTTTATTATTGGGACCGAGCGGGTGACAGGTGGGGTTTACCTCGGCCGCCACAATCGTGGTGGTCAGGGCACGGCCACCGAGGGTTTTCCATTCGGCGGGTACCTCTTCGGTCTTGACGGTCAGATCAGACATGTTGACACGTACAATGTGCATAGCTTGTTTTCCTCCCAATGCGAAATTAATGGAACGGAACTCCGGGATTATCTCCTTTCCAAACGCGGGAGGCATCGCCGTTTCCAGCGAAACCCTTTGGCCAGACGCCCTGAAGACCATCCCCTTAGGCGGACCTGGCTCGGAGACTGCCGCGCATTGAAGCGGCCATAGCTGCACGGGTCAGCTAAAAACCGTTGCGGGCGCGAAAGAACCGCTTGATTGGGTTATAGCACAAGCCGAATTCGGCAGACAGGTCATGATTCGGGGTATTTAAGGGTATTATCGCATACCCGATCGAACATTTTACTGCCTAAAACAGTGTTCGATGCTGTATACATCATCGCGAAGATGTTCGCTATCAAACCTGTACATGGCAAACCATTGAGGAACGGGCGAGGATTGTGCAGGATGGTCAGGCGTCTTGATCCACGGTGAGAGAACGACGCCCGATCAGGTAGGAATGCAGATTGACATTTTTGCCCCGCAAGCCCAATTTACGGCGGATATTTTTGCGGTGGGTCTGTACGGTTTCGAAAGCCAGGTTCATGGCTTCGCAGATATCCTTGGTGGAACACCCGGCCTGAATAAACTGGCAGATGCGCATTTCCGTCTTACTCAATTTCAGCAGATTGGCATCGATTTCCGACGCCGAACCGCTGGTCAGGCCGATAAGCTGTTCCCGCACGAGATCCAGATAGCTGGCGCGGATATTCTCGGAAGATTCGCCTTCAATGCGATCGATGGCCGGCAGCAGATGGGAACGAATCCTGCGCGCGAGGGTATTTTCGAACTCCTTGCGGTCACCGTCGACGCTTTTCATAACGTTGCGCAAGGTCACATTCATCTCTTCCACCTGCTGTTTTTCCATACGCAGGCGTTCTTCCAGGGCCTTTTGCCGGGAAATATCCCGCACAATGATGGACCAGAAGTGACGGCCGTCAATGGCGACAGAGGTCACCATGAAACTGGTCGGCAGCATGCTGCCGTCGGTCCGTCGCACCTGGATTTCCGCGCTCATGCTGGTTTCGCCACCTAGAGCCGCGACGCAGGAGGTAAGTGTCCAGCGGCCATGATTATCGGTCAGATCGCGCAAATCCTTGCCGATCAGTTCATCCGCACTGCAGCCATGAATCTGCCCGGCTCGCTGATTGGCCTTTACAATACGATAGTCATCGCTTAGCAGCAAAATACCGTTACCGACCGACTGAAATATGAGCCGCAGCATCTTTTCCGAGTTCGTCAGAGCTCGGGTACGTTCGGCGACCAATCTTTCAAGATGCTGGCGACTATCCACCAGCCAGGTTATATCGTTGAGAATCAGGATATATCCGGACGGCACATCGGCATGGGGGGCAAAGGGCACCAAGCGAAGATTAAACCATTGCCCGGCCCAGGACAGATAGATTTCATGGTGGGAATCGGGCGTATAAGCGGCAAGGACCTCATCCAGTCCGCTGCCGGACAGGGCCAGCAATTGCCAAAACGGGACACTGCGCCAGGCACACTCGCTGAAAAACTGCTCGGCGGCCGGGTTGAGATGCGTCACCATGCCGCGGGAATCCGACACCATGACCAGATTGGTGGTCGCGGAGAATATGCACTGCAGTTGTTCACGCTCCAGTTCCTGAAAGCGGTCCGCAGCGTCGGCAAAACCGTTATTCATCCCCAGTTCGGCAGCTTCAGGCCGACCCACGGCACCGACAACGGCCAAACTGTCCACGAGCTGCTGCAACCCCTCGAGGTCCTGACATGTCGATGGAAGCAGCCGTGCCACAACCCCCAAGGCATCGCGCAGACTGTCGATACACAATTGCGCATCATCGCCGATGGCCTGCCGTGCCCCCGACGATATCCCCAGGCGCCCCAACCGCAGCCTGATCCGGTCCAGGATCTCAGTCACCTCTTGTTCACGTCCCTCAATCCGTTCCATGGCCTTCATACTCCTCTCACCAACTTTCAGACCAGCATAGTGGTTCATCTGCCATCAAAAGTAAAGAGGCCCGGGAACAACCGCCGCAGGTTGATAAAAGGCTACTCTGCGGATTTTACCCTTGACCCCCACCCCATAACCATAAATAATACTTTGTAAATGTTTGTCATTAGATAGGCGTCACATTCAGGCGAATTATCCCATGGCGCCCTATCGTATCAACCAAAATCTTTTCCAGGCGGCGGAACATCTCTGTTAAAAAATCCTCGCGTCGGACGATAGCCATGCGCAGCCCATGCTCAAGCGGCAATCCCCCCATAAAAACCCGCAGCGACCTGTTCTGCATTATGCTGCGCGATGGTCACATTGTCGGCAGCAGCTTCGCCTGGCAGGCGCTGCTGGGCTACCCGCCGGAAAGTTTCCGTGCTCTTAAGCTGCAAAATCTGCTGACACCGGGCCAGGACCATTGCTGGTCGCGCATCCTTGCCAAATTACAAACACACAACGCGACATCGCTCCTGCTGCGCTGTGAGGCCGCCAACGGACGCATTCTCTACCTGCTGGGGCATTTCACTCCGGCGACCCCCGCATTACAGGGTGCCATCCGCGCCACGTTTCAGGATATCAGCATCTCCTACCAGGCCAAACTCCTTACGCGTCAGAGTTTTCGCATGGTGCGGCAGATGGCGACACAGACCAACGGCGCAATGGTCATGTTTTGCGACTCCGGCCGGGTCTGTCATTGGAGTCCCGAGGCCGAAGCCCTGTTCGGCTATCGAAGCAAGGACATCCTGCGCCGGGACATACGGTCGGCCATCCCCCTCTGCCACGACCTGGCTGCTCCGCAGACTACCGAGATATCCGGACACCCGCCGCCCTGTCCCGACCTCGCCCTTGATCCTCGGGAGGTCACCTGCCGTTGCAAGGACGGCACGCAGGTCACTGTCGACCTCAGCCTCGCCTCCTTCGCCACACACAAACGCCGCTACACCATCGGCCTATGTTACGATCGCCAGCGACATACCGCGCAGGATCGCCACATCCAGCAGCTGGCCTATTACGATCCTCTAACCGAACTGCCCAACCGGGTTTTGCTGCAGGAGCGGCTGGATCAATCCCTTGCCGAAGCGCTGCGCTCTCATCACCCCCTGGCGGTATTATTCGTTGATTTGGACCGTTTCAAGCAGGTCAACGACTCTTTGGGACATGCCATCGGCGACCAACTGCTCAAAATGGTCGGCCAGCGTCTGCAACAGTGTCTGCGCAGCAACGACACCGTTGCCCGCCTTGGCGGCGACGAATTCATCATCGTGCTGTCCGGATTCCGTCACCCGTCCAGTCTGCCGAAAATTCTGGATAAAATTTTCGATGCGTTGTCGAAGCCTTATCGCATCGAAATGCACCGCATCGTTGTTACAGCCAGTATCGGGGTTGCGGTTTGTCCGGACGACGGCACCGCTGCCGATCTGCTGATGCGCAATGCGGACATCGCCATGTATGTCGCAAAGGAAGAACGAGGCAACAGCTACCAGCTCTTTTGCCAGGAGATGAATCAGGCGCTGAAGGATCAGTTGGCGCTGGAAACCAACCTGCGACAGGCCGTGGACAACGGGGAATTCTTCCTGCTGTTTCAACCGCGCTTTCACCTCGCTTCCGAGAAAGTCGTCAGCATCGAGTGCTTTCTGCGTTGGAAGCGGTCCGACGGCAACATCCTGTCTCCCAAGGCTTTTTTACCCCGACTTGAAGAAATGGGGCTGATGGCGTCCCTCGGCAACCGCATTCTGCGCAAGGCTTGCGCCTTCGGCGCCAGCTTGCAACAAGCCGGCATGCCCCATATCCCGGTGGCGATCAATCTGTCCTGCAGTCAATTCAGGCAAAGGAACCTGCATGAAAGCATCGCTACCATTCTGCAGGAAACGGGACTGCCGGCAAACTGCCTGGAACTTGAAATCAACGAATGCACACTGCAGAAAAACGAAGAGCGGGCCGAAGAAATACTGCGCAGCATCAAGCGACTCGGGGTAAGCTGGTCGCTGGATAATTTCGGTCTGGGGTATACCTCCCTGCAAAGGCTGAAAACCCTGCCCTTCGACAATCTTAAAATCGACCGGCATTTCATCAGAAATCTCCCCGAAACCCAAACCGACGCCGCTATGGTCGGAGCGATCCTCGCCATGGCCCGCAATCTGGGGCTGGTGACCATCGCCGAGGGGATTGAGACCTTTGCCCAGCATCACCTCCTGCTGGCCATGGGCTGTCACTACGGCCAGGGATTTTTATTCCGGGAACCCTGCCGGCCCGGGGAACTTCAAACCTTCCTCCAAGCAGAAATCAGCCCACTCCAGCCTGCCTTCCCCACCATTGCGCCCCCCTTCACCGACTCCGATTGCAAAGCGCCCGAAAACACCCGTGCGACATCCGCCGGTCCCGTCCATTAAAATAAAAATAGAGATTTGCATTTGCCTTATCGCTGCAAAGCCACTAAATTAGTAAAGAAGCATTCAATCCGCTTATGCAGTAAGGAGCTTTGCGTGAAAAACAAAAAGACAGCAGACCTCAGTCTTACAGGTTCACTCTGGTTTAAAAAATCGGGGCAGGATTTTCTCGGCAGCAGCCGCATTCAGCTGTTGGAAAAGGTCGGCGAATTGGGATCCATCACCAAAGCCGGCAAAGCCGTCGGTATCAGCTACAAGACCGCCTGGGAGCAAGTTGAAATGCTCAACAATCTTTCGGATCAGCCGCTGGTTATCAAACAGACCGGCGGACGGGGCGGTGGCGGCACCCGATTGACCGAAGCCGGTAAAGAAGTTATCCACCGCTATCGTCTGATCCAGAAAGAACACGAACGTTTTTTGCGCTCGATCGGCGAACATCTGGAAGACGGCGAAGGATTTTATCAATTCCTGAGGAAAGTCAACATGAAAGTCAGCGCCAGAAACATATGGTCCGGGGAAATCACACAGTTGGAAAAAGGGGCGATCAACACCCTGGTCACCCTCAAACTCAAAGGCGGCGATTGCATCTCATCGTTGATCACCAACGAAAGTGTCGAATCCCTCGATCTGGCTCTTGGGGAGAAGGTTGTGGCCATGGCCAAAGCGCCTGCCGTCATGATCGTCAAGGAACTCGGCGCCGCCCAGCTCAGTGCCTGCAATATCCTGCGCGGCACCATCCAGCGCATTGTCGAAGCCCAGGTCGATTGCGAGGTGACCCTGGAACTGCCCGGCGGCAATACGGTAAGCGCCACCCTCACCAAAGCCAGCGGCCAGTCCCTCGAATTGCGCGAGGGCGAGGAAGCCTGGGCGGTCGTTCAGGAATCGAGCGTGATTTTGGGCAGGGTCTGACCCCGGATTTTCCACATCAGGCAGAAAGTACCCTTGCATGAATGAGATTCGCGTTCACAGTTACGACGAACTTCAAAAAGAGCTGTTTGCCGATTCATGGAACGAGGAAATCGGCCGCTTTCGTTCTCGATTCGCCTTCCGCGGCTTATCGGATGCCAGTTACTCTCTGAAAACAACCCTGATGCGCCTGGGCGGTAATTACGCCGACCTGGAGCGCCATTTGATGCGCAATTTCAAAAAATACGCCCATCGCTCGGCCGTGGAGTCCGACGCTTTCTGGAACTGGATGGCCGTGGCCCAGCACTATGGCCTGCCGACGCGCATGCTCGACTGGACCTATTCGCCGCTGGTGGCCATGCACTTTGCAACGGCCAACATCTGCAAGTTCAACCTCGATGGCGCGATCTGGGCAGTCAATTACGTCAAGACCCATAAACTGTTGCCTCGCCCCCTGTGCAACAAGCTGGAGGAGGAAGGGGCCAACGTCTTTACCGTTGAAATGCTCAACGAAGCGATCCCCAGTTTGCAGCACCTGCAGGATCTCTCGCGGGATAATGCCGCGCTGTTTCTGGAGCCGCCATCCATGGAGGATCGCATCGTCAATCAATTTGCCTTTTTTTCGGTGATGTCCGATCCGCAGCGGACGCTATGCGATTTTCTGCACGAACATCCTGCCATCTGGCGCAAGATCATCATCCCCGCCGAGCTTAAGTGGGAAATCCGGGACAAACTCGATCAGTCCAACATCACCGAACGCGTTCTGTTCCCGGGTCTGGACGGTCTGGGCTTATGGCTCAAGCGGCATTACAGCCCGCGCTGCATCGAGGAATGCGAACTGGTGCAAGGCATCGGAGGCCAGTTGCCCAGGCGTTCCCCATGAGCGATCCGGCCATTCACCTGCCCATGCCCGCCTGGCTGTCCGAAGTACTGCCTCCCCCCGAACAGCTGTTCGAAACTCCGGAAAGCCGCATGCGCCTGGCCATCGAACTGGCCGAGCACAATATCCGGCACGGCAGCGGCGGCCCCTTTGGCGCCGCGGTCTTTGACCTGGACAGCGGGCGGCTGATCGCCCCCGGCGTCAACCTGGTCACTTCGACCTGTTGCTCCGTGGCCCATGCCGAGTTGGTGGCCCTGATGCTGGCCCAAAAATACGTGGGAAGCTTTTCTCTGGCGGATGCCGGCCGCAATGCGGAGCTGACCAGCTCCACCGAACCCTGCGCCATGTGCCTCGGCGCCCTGCCCTGGGCGGGTTTGAAGCAACTGGCCTGCGGTGCGCGCGAAACCGATGCCCGCGCGGTAGGCTTCGACGAAGGCGACAAGCCGCCACAATGGCCCGGGCTGCTCGAAAAGCGCGGCATCCGTGTGTTGCGCGACATCTGCCGCCCCCAGGCGGTGGCCGTCCTGCAACAGTACCGCCGAATGGGGGGAGAGATCTATAACGGCAGGGCGCACAAGTAAGCAGCAATAAGCAACGACTCCGTATGGGGAAACCAGACCCACTATTGAAAAAGCCCCGCCGGTCCGGCGGGGCTTTTTAGCTATCCATATGTGCATCCACCGCAACTTAATACTGGTGTCGCACGATCTTGCCCTCAATGAGATACAGAGTATCCTCGGCAATATTGGTGGTCTGGTCGGCGATGCGCTCCAGATAACGGGAGATGACCAGAAAACAGATCAACGACTGGATACGCTCGGGATGCAGTTCGATCTGATCGATGACCAGTCGATACGTCTCATGGTGCATGCTATCGACTTCGTCGTCGAGACTGATGACCTCCCTGGCAAGCTGCGGATCGAGGTTGACCAGGGAATCCAGGCTCATTTTGACCATGTCGTGCACTTTACTTGACATGCCCGTGAAATCAAAGGGGATGGGCGTCTTTTCCATCTTCAGCAGATCGAGCACTCGCTCGGCGATATTCACCGCCAGGTCCGCGATACGCTCCAGGTCGTTGTTGATCTTGAGAATGGAGACAATAAACCGCAGATCGTTGGCGACCGGCTGATGCAGCGCCAGCACCTTCAGACATTCCTCCTCGATATCGACCTCGGTCTGGTCGACCAGCTCATCCGCGTCGATCACCTGCCGGGCAAGAGCAGCGTCCATACGGTTAAGGGCCACAACCGAACGGTCGAAACTCTCTTCGACCATGGCACTGAGAGTCAGCACCCGTTTTTTAAGACTATCGATTTCCCGTGCAATATGCATTCTTACCTCTTTGATGTTTTAGGCCTCAGCCGAAGCGCCCCGTAATGTAGTCCTCGGTCTGCTTGTTCCGCGGTTTGACAAACAGATCTTCAGTGACACCGTATTCGACCAACACCCCTTCGAACAGAAAAGCCGTGTAATCGGAAACCCTTGCGGCCTGCTGCATATTGTGGGTGACGATAATGATGGTGTACTTCTCGCGCAACTCGCTGATCAACTCCTCGACCCGCGCCGTGGACTTGGGATCAAGGGCCGAGCAGGGTTCGTCCATCAGCACCACCTCGGGGTTGACGGCAATGGCACGCGCAATACACAGGCGCTGCATCTGTCCGCCGGACATCCCCAGGGCCGATTCATGCAGCCGGTCCTTGACTTCATCCCATAGCGCCGCACTGCGCAGACTCTGCTCCACCGCCTGATCCAACACCGCCTTGTCCCGAACGCCGGCAATGCGCAACCCGTAAATGACATTTTCGTAAATGGACTTGGGAAACGGGTTGGATTTCTGAAAAACCATGCCGACCCTGCGCCGAAGCTCGATGACATCCATGGCCGGGGTGTTGACCTCGGTACCATCCAACAAGATGCTGCCCTCCACACGCGCCCCGTCCACCAGATCGTTCATCCGGTTAAGGCAGCGCAGCAGGGTTGACTTGCCGCACCCCGAAGGTCCGATCAATGCCGTAACCTTGTTGCGCGGAAAGTCCTGACTGATATTGTGCAACGCCTTGGAAGCCCCATAATAAAAGGCCAGATTTTTGACCTGGACTATCGGATCCGTCACCGCGACGGAAAGTGTTTCGCTCATAACCTCACCTTACTTAAAATGTCCCATACGTATAGCGCTTCTTCATTTTATTGCGCAGATAGATAGCCACACTGCTCATGACCAGAACGATAAGCACCAACAGCAACGTGGTCACAAACACCATCGGCTTGGCGGCCTCGACATTGGGCGACTGAAAGCCGATATCGTAGATATGAAACCCGAGGTGCATGAATTTGCGATCCAGGTGCACAAAGGGAAACGTACCGTCCACCGGCAGCGCCGGTGCGATCTTGACGACGCCGGTAATCATCAGCGGCGCGACTTCGCCGGCGGCGCGCGCCATGGCCAGGATCAGCCCGGTCATGATCCCCGGAGAGGCCATGGGCAGTAATATTCTCGTCAGGGTCTGGAATTTGGTCGCCCCCAAAGCCAACGATCCCTCGCGCACACCGGCAGGAATTGCGCCGAGAGCTTCTTCCGTGGCCACGATGACCACCGGCACGGTCAGTAACGAAAGGGTCAGACTGGCCCACAAAATGCCGCCGGTGCCGAAGGTCGGGGTCGGCAACTGCTCCGGAAAAAACATCCTGTCGATACTGCCGCCGATGCCATAGACGAAAAAAGCCAGCCCGAAAATCCCGTACACGATGGAGGGGATACCGGCCAGATTGTTCACGGCAATACGCACCAAGCGTACAATCAGACCCTCCCTGGCATACTCACGCAGATAAACGGCTGCCAGCACTCCGAGAGGAAAGGAAAACAGACTCATGATAAAAATCAGCATGACCGTGCCGAAAATGGCCGGGAAAAGCCCACCTTCGGTATTCGACTCACGGGGCGAGTCGCAAAACAGTTCTACCAATTTTATCAGGTAATAATGCACCTTATTGAAAACGGACATGCTGTTGGGCTGATAAAAACGCACCAGATCCATCAGCGGCATGCTCCGTTCGCTGCCCGAAGCATCGGCAAAAGTGGCGCGGTAGGCATGCACCTTGGCCGCCATTTCCGACTGTCGCAAAAGCAGCCGGTGAAACTCCTGCTGCTCGCCGTCCTGCTGCTGCCGGAGCGCGACAATGTCGGCATCGGTTGCTTTACGCCCCTTGTAAAGCAGACTTTTCTCTTTACGCTGGAGACGCTCCATGCGGTAACTGACAGCCGCAACCTTTTCATCCAGTGCTTCGAGATGCTCCTTTTGCTGCAGGACATATTCATGGGCCTGCCGCAATTGCCGCATCGGTTCCTCGCCAGTGGTAACCGCCAGGGCCTCGGGACTCAAACCGACGATGCAGCCGTAAAAATTGCCGTACTCCATACGCTCCAGCACAACCGCATCGTCGAGATACTCGATGCTTGAAATATCGGATTCGTCGACCCAGCGAAAATCGAGGCCGTAGAGTTCGCGATTGCCGACCTTGAACTGCAAACGCTCGCCCTGTCCTTCATAAACCGGTTCGCGGCGCATGATTTCGCCCATGACGGAACCACCGTCGTGCAGTGTCGCTGTCGCCACCCGCGATGGCCAGAAAACCCCGAGACCGTTAACCAGCACCACTACGATCAGCACAGCCGCCATCAGCAGGGTGACGGATAATGCCGCACCGGTCAGCCAGATAAACGGCTCGCCTTTTTTCCAAAAACTTTTCATATGCAATCCTGTCAAAACCGGCCGTATTTTTTACGCAAATGCTGACGCACCAGCTCGGCAACGGTATTCAGAATAAAAGTCATGACAAACAGAATAACGGCGGAAAGGAACAACACCCGATAAAGGGTCCCGCCGACTGGCGCTTCGGGTATTTCGACCGCGATATTCGATGACAACGGCCGCATGCCGTTAAAAATACTCCAGTCCATGATGGCCGTGTTGCCGGTGGCCATCAGTACGATCATGGTTTCACCGATGGCACGGCCAAAACCGATCATGGTGCCGGCGAAAATACCGGGACTGCCCGACGGCAGAATCACCCGCCAGACCGTCTGCCAACGGCTGGCACCAAGGGCCAGGGACGCTGCCTTGAGGCTCCCCGGTACATTGGAAAGGGCGTCCTCGGCCATGGTGAAGATAATCGGAATCACAGCAAAACCGAGGGCGAAAGCGATAATGATGTTGTTCCGGGTATCGTAACGAATGCCGGTTTCGCTAAACAGCCAGAGCTTGAAATTACCGCCAAAAAGTGCCGTCTCCGCCACCGGCCCCAGCTTGACAGCACAAAACACTGCGGCGATAAGCACCGGTGCCAGAAGCAGAAACTCCAGACCGCGATCCAGATTTTTGAAGCGCGGACTTTTACAGACGAACTGCCACAGGATCATGGCCCCGAGCAGGAACAACGGCACAAAAGCCAGACTTAAAAACAGGGATGGAATCGATTTTTCCAGCAGGGGCGCGAGCCACAAAGCCGCCAGAAAACCGATGATGACCGACGGTATGGCCGCCATCACCTCGACCGCCGGCTTGATCATGCCACGCAACCGGGGATGCCCGAACTGGCTGGTGTAAATGGCCCCCAGGATCGCCAACGGCACAGCAAACAACATGGCATAGAGAGTGCCCTTTATGGTACCGAAAATCAGAGGCGTAAGACTCATTTTCGGTTCGAAATCGTCCGTGGCCGCCGACGACTGCCACACGTACCCCGGCTCGTCGTACCCCTCGTACCACACCTTGCCGAACAGGGTCTTCCATCCGACTTCCGGATGCGGATTATGCACCCTCCACAAATACGCCATGCCATCGGCATCGACTGCAAACAGACCGCGTCCGTCGGGGGACAGGGTACTGTTCAGCATCGGAGCCCG
This sequence comes from Syntrophotalea carbinolica DSM 2380, assembly GCF_000012885.1. NCBI lineage: Bacteria > Pseudomonadati > Thermodesulfobacteriota > Desulfuromonadia > Desulfuromonadales > Syntrophotaleaceae > Syntrophotalea > Syntrophotalea carbinolica. The sequence goes on along the minus strand of NC_007498.2, from coordinate 793,720 downwards.
GGTCTGAAGACTGAGCAAGTGACGCTCACTGGTCATATGATCCAGATGCAGCACACCGGCCGCATCGACGCTTATCAGGGATTTATCCCGCAACGAGGGATAGATGGTCTTTACCGCCGCATTGTGGGAGGTCAGCGTGTGTATGCGCTGTAGATGCTTGCCCTGCGCCTGTTCCGATACGCGCACCGGGAACCAGGTGGAAAGCCCTCCTTTGGCATCGCCGACAGCCAGCGACACATCTCCGAAAACCAGGGCCAGCGCGGTAATGGCTCTGCGATCCGGAAAAGCGGGCAATCGATCGAGAAGCTCCGCCTCGCCCGGCTCGGAGAGATCCCAACGCAACAACGTGCCCTGGTCGGTACCTGCGTACAGTGCCCCGCCCGCGTGATCCATGGCAAGAGCGGCGACAGCCTCATCGGGCTGGCCGGTCAGGGTAAATGCGTGATCCGCCGTCTCCAGGTTGCCGAACAGGTCTTCGCTCTCGACATGCTGTCGCACCAGCAGGCTGCCGTCCGCCAGCAGCGCCACCTGCGTCTGACGGCCGTCTTCGGAAACCCGTGTCAGGGCCTGCTTGACAGCACCTTCGCGGGGTGCGGGAAAGGCTGCCAACCGCACCACCTGCTGATCCTGCAGACGCCGGCCCTGTTCATCGAAGCTTGTCGTAAAACGGACGTGCTCGAGGGTTTGCGATCCGTCATCCCACAGAACGCCGAAAGACAGCCCGGCAAAGCGCTCGACGGACTTTACCGTGGCGCCGGCCGCGGGAGGTTCCAGTCGTATCTCCCGCGCAACCCGTCCCGTGGGCGGCGCATAAAAGCGCACCACCCCTTGTGCGTCGAACACAAAGGGATACTCCAGATAATCATCCAGACCTGCTGCGACAAGTGACGTCGCCGGTGCGGATGAGGTCAACGGAAACTGGGTGACCTCATCCGTCCGTGCCCCCTGAAAAAGCGGAAAGGTAACACGGGCGATGAGGAAAAGAATCAGCAGCACGCTGAAAATGATCGCCATGCCGCCTACGGTGATGACATGGCGGGCAATGCGGTCCCTGCGCTTGACCCGTTTGAGGATTTTATGATTCATCGACACCTTACCAATGCAATCTGTTCAAAATGCAACTGTGCCTGCCGGCTCCAGGAACCGGCAGGCTTGCGTAATTTAATATGCCGTGGCCATTGCGGCCATATACGGCGGCATTTTTACTTCAAAGCTTCCAGCTGTTTGGCCACAACCTGCGCCGGGAGAGGCAGATAACCGTCTTTGACCACGATTTCCTGACCTTCCTTGGACAGCACGTATCTCAGGAATTGTTCGATGTTTTTGGCCAACGGCTTGTTGGGGGCTTTGGCCACGTAAAGGTAGAGCATGCGGCCCAGGGGATACTTGCCGGCCAGCACGTTTTCGTAGGTAGGCCCGTAGGCGGTGCCGCCTGCCTGCTTGGCCAGAGCGATCGCCTTGACACCGGAGGTTTTGTAGCCGATACCGGAGTAGCCGATACCGCCGCGATCTTCCGTAACGGACAGTACCACAGAAGCCGAACCGGGCTGTTCCTTAACGATATCCTTGTAATCGCCTTTGAACAGCGCATGTTTCTTGAAGTAACCGTAGGTACCCGAGGCGCTGTTACGGCCATAGACACTGATGGGCTGCTGTGCCCAGGAACCGGTGAGGCCGACCTGCCCCCAGGTCACGATATCCTGCGCATGACCGCCCTTGCGGGTTTTGGAGAAGATGGCATCGACCTGGGGCAGGGACAGACTGTCCACAGGATTATCCTTGTTCACATAAACCGCCAGGGAATCGAGGGCCACGCCGATCATGGTCGGCTTGAAACCGTGCTTTTTCTCGAAAGCTTCGATTTCCACACGCTTCATCTTGCGGGACATGGGGCCGATCTGGGAAGTCCCTTCAACCAACGCCGGAGGTGCGGTACTGGAACCTTTACCCTCGACCTGAATGTTGACATTAGGATACTGCTTGCGGAAGCCTTCAGACCACAAGGCCATGAGATTATTGAGCGTATCGGAACCGATCGAGTTCAGGTTTCCCGACACCCCCTGAACCTTGGTATAGCTTTTCAGCTTGGGATCAACCTTGATATTGGCGGCATGCCCGGTGGATGCCACCAAAGGCATTGCGACAACCGCCGCCAGCGCCAGGCCGACGGCTTTTTTCCAACCCTTCACTACCTTGATGCTCATTCTGCTCTCCTTTTTTGAGAAAATGCGGTTGCTCATCATTTGACAAGGGAAATAATCAATAACCTTTGAAACGTGAGCCATTCTGGTCATGAAGTGTTAGGTTCATATTAGATTGACATGAATAGTTTGCAAGCCCGGACGCCCTGCCGACAAACCTGAAAAGCCTTGAAGTTCTGTTATTCCAAGACGTTAACCATGAGGCAGAATAATCCGGAAGACACTGCCCTTACCCGCTTCGCTGTCAACCGTTACGCGCCCGCCATGGGCCTGAACGATATGCTTGACAATCGACAGTCCCAGACCGGTGCCGCCCGCACGACGACTGCGGGCCTTGTCGACACGATAAAATCGCTCAAACAAACGGGGCAGATGCTCGTTGTCGATACCGCATCCCTGGTCTCGGACTTCAATAACGGTTTGCCGGGCGTCACGCCGCGCCTCGATCCACACGGTTCCGCCGGCATCGCTGTATTTGATGGCGTTATCGACAAGATTAACGACAGCCTGCTCCAGCAAGTGCGGATTGATCTCCGCACTGATCTCGGCAGCGCACGACAGCACAAGCTCGATGGATTTATCCCTGGCCTTCATGTCGCAGGCATGTACAGCCGCCTGCAACACCGGCACGACAGGCGCCATGGACAGCTCGAGAGCCTGGTCGTTCTGACCTTGTTCGATGCGGGACAGGTCAAGCAGATCGTCAATAATGGCATTGAGCCGTTCGGCCTGTTTGGCAATGATCCTCAAAAATCTCACGGCATCTTCGGGGCGCTCCATGGCACCGTCGAGCAGGGTTTCAACCGACCCCTTGATGCCGGTGATCGGGGTCTTCAATTCATGCGAAACGTTGGCGACGAAATCCCGGCGGATATTTTCCAGCCGATGCAACCGCGTTACATCGTTGAGCACGATCAGCACCCCGATCCCCCGGCCTTCCTCTTCCTGGAGCACGGTTCCGTGGGCCTGCAAAAAGCGATCGCCGTCGGTGCCGGGCAGCACCACTTCCCCTTCCACGGGAACTCTGCTGGACAAGGCACGCTCCACAAATCGCTGCAGGCCGGCCTTGCGCAACACCTCCTGGATGCCACGTCCTTCCACGGCCTCCGGAGACACCTGAAACAGATCGGCCGCGGCGCGATTGAGGTGAATGATACGCTCGTCGTTGTCGAGGGCCAGAACCCCCTCCACCATGCTGGTCAATACCGCCTGCTGTTCGTTGCGCTGACGGATAATGGTCCGGATGCGGTCGTCTAGTTGCCCGGCCATGACATTCATAGCTCCGGCCAGAGCGCAGATTTCCCGCGACCCGGACGCCGAAAGCTGATGATCGAAACGCCCCTGGGCAAACTGTTCGGCACCCCGTTTCATCAATTCCAGCGGACGACTCAAGCGCCGGGAAAGATACAAACCGACCAGGCCGGCTGCCAAAGCGACGAGCAGTCCGCTGATAACCACGTCACGGTAGACAGCCTCCAGCTCCCAGCGGATATCATTCACCGCGCGCGCCGTGCGAACCACACCGATGACCTGGTCCTGGCTACGAACCGGCAGGGCCACGTACATCATATGTTTCTGCAAAGTGCGACTGTAATGTACCGCCTGCGCCACCTCCCCCCGCAAGGCCTGGGACACTTCCTGCCGCCCGGCATGATTTTCCATGCGCCGTGGATCCTCCCGGGTATCGCCGACCACCACTCCCGAGGGTAGAATCACCGTGAAGCGGGTTGCGGTAAGCTCTCCCAGCTCCTTGCAGAGCGCATCCAGGGCAGCGTGATCATCGGAAGACAGCATGCTGCCGACCCGATTCTCGAACAAATGACCCCTTGCCTCGAGATCCGCTTTGACCTGGCCCAGATAAAACACCCGCAACTGGTGCGAAAAAAGCCAGGTCGCGGCCACCATGGCAAGCAGGATAATAAGCACATAGGATGGATAGATCTGCCAAAAAAGCGGTTTTTTACGCATACTCAGCCCTTGAAGCGGTAGCCGACGCCCCGCACTGTCTCGATGTATTTACCGTACGCCCCCAACTTCTTGCGCAAACCCACAATCTGCACATCGACCGCCCGGTCGGTGACCGAATAATCATCGCCGCGCACCGCATTGACAATCTGGTAGCGGGTGAAGACCCACCCCGGCCGGCTGGCCAGAAAATGCAGAACCCGAAACTCGGTAAACGTCAGATCGACCGGCACACCTTTTACGGTCACCTGGTTGCGCCCCGGGTGGATCACCAAATCGTCGATGTGCACCACCACCTGATCGGCACCCGTCTCGTCGGCGCTTTCCCTGCGCCGCAGAACCGAGCGTATACGTGCAATGAGGATCTTGGGGCTGAAAGGCTTGGTGACATAGTCGTCGGCACCCAGTTCCAGACCAGCCACCACGTCCGCTTCCTCCCCCTTGGCGGTCACCATCACCACCGCTATATGCCGCGTATCGGCATTTTCCTTAAGCGCCCGGCAGACCTGCAAACCGTCCATACCGGGCAACATCAGATCCAGAACCACCAGATCGGGGGGATCTTCAGCCAACGTTTCGAGCCCTTCTTCGCCGGTCCCGGCGAGGGATACGCGAAATCCTTCCCGAACCAGGTTATAGTGCAGCAAAGCAAGGATATCCTCTTCGTCCTCTACCACCAGAATATGTTTTTTTGCCATAGGGCAATCCAACTCCTCTCCTTGAATGAGTCTGTCGCCTCAGCATGTATCGCACAAATGTTAGGCTCGTATTAGAATACCGCCAAGCGACCTTCTCGCCAAGAGAAGGTAATGAAGATAGTTGAACCTGGCAGTTTATTCTCCGGACGCGACTCCATTCAAAACCCCGGTTCGTCAAGTTATGGCTACAGGCCATCCGACGGCCACCGCAGCAGCCAAAGCAGCGTCGGTCAAGGCACTACGCACCATGCCTGGCGTACAATCAAAAAATGGCCGTCCGTAAAACGGACGGCCAACGGCGGGAAAACCGCCCGGTCCGAGAAGAAGAGAAGAGGACCGGGCTGGGGGCGGGATTTTTACTTAAGGCGATTAGAATTTGAAACGCAGGCGCGCATCGGTACGGAAGACATCGTCACTGTCGCCATCGGTTCCCAGGGCATCCCAGGCATCGCCACCGACCAGGTAACCGGCATTGATTTCGGCTTTGAGACCTTTCATGATGGTGTAGCTGACACCTGCCACAAACTCGTGCCCGATTTCATCATCGCCGAGCAACTCGTCTTCGGCGGTGTTATGCCAGAAATACTTGGCCCACACCTTGGTCTTTTTGTTCAGCTTGTGGGTCAAACCGGCATACAGCAGTTTATATCCCTGGTCGAAGATATAGGGTGCCTGGCTGAAGGAGTTGTCGTCGCAGTAGTTGTCGAAAATAACCACCGAACCGAGCATCGAGGTGGAGATGTCGATGACATCGAAGTTTTCCAGATCGTCATCATTCGGATCGTCATCGCCGGATGCGTACAGGCCGCCGAGGATGAAGGTATTGGCACCCACCGTATAATCGAGCTGCCCGTGGAACAAAAAGGCACTGCGGTCATAATCGCCTTCATCGGCGGACAGTTCCCCGACCAGGTAAATACCGGTGGCGGTACCGGAAAGCGCGCCCCATTTACCCTTGCCGGAAAGTCCCAGCCAGATTTCGGTATCCTGAGCGTTGGTCACAACATCGTCGACTTCGCTATCGACTTCTCCCGAATCCATGAAAACGACGAAGGTATTGAGGGAGTTACCGTTTTCGAACCGATAGGTCAGATCGGCGGCATAAGCGTCATCATAATCGCTCTTGTCGTCACCACCGGCGACCTTGTTGCTGGCCACATCGTCACGGAACCAGCCAAGAGAGTACGTCCAGGAACCGCTTTTGCGCTTCCATTTGACACCGGCGGCATTGTCGGACCAGAGCAGTGCATTGTAGCCGACCGGCTGCAGACCGACGGTCAGGCGGGAAGCCGGATCGAAAGGCACCTCGATGTCGGTATAAGCCCAGCGCAGTTCGAAAACGTTATCGTCGCCGCCGAAATCAGCGCCTTCACCGCCGAACTTGGAGGAACCGAACTCAAAAGCTACCACGCCCTTGACTTTGTTTTCGTCATCGGAAGCCTGCAACCACATGCGATACTTGAGCTCGCCGAAAAAATCGCTGTCATTTTCGCCTTTTTTGGTTGCTCCCGAGTTTTTGAGATTGGAATAACTGCTGGCCCCGCCGATGCTGACGTATTTGGCGCTGTCCTTGACGGTCCTCTTGGAAAGATCCGCCTGGGTGCTGTACGAAAAGCGATTGTTCAGATCCCCATGCCACTCCACATTGATAGCCATGGCCGGGGTTGCCAACGCTGCCCCCAACACGGCCGCTAACAGAACTTGCCACTTCTTCACGGTTGGTACTCCTTTCAGTCATGTAAACAAAAAAATAGATAAAGATGCCTTGCGGCACGACCTGCTCATCGAGCGAGTGGACTATGCAATCCGAATGTTAACCTGCAGTTAAAGTGCAGCTATATTTGCGTTACGGGGATGAGATACGGCATTCGGAGTGCCGACAGGTATCGGGAATGGAAAAAGGGGGTTGCAATTTGCGGCGAGGCGTGATAGTTATTTGCGTCCAGTCAGAACGGGATGTAGCGCAGTCTGGTAGCGCACCTGCTTCGGGAGCAGGGGGCCGCTGGTTCAAATCCAGTCATCCCGACCAAAGATTACCGTTTCCCCGAAAACGGTTAGCCCCACCCCTTCACAGGGAGTGGGGCTTTTTATTTTTATGGGACCGTTTCCTTCCCGCCAGCCGCTGCGCTCCGGCAAGGTTCTTGCCTTTTATCCGGCAGCATGATACAAAGCGGGTTCGTCTTATTGGTAAATTTCGCTCTTCAGCTGCGCAAAGAATAAGTCGTCGCGGGCAGCGAAATCCGGGGGGCCGCCGACTTTTTCCGTCTCCCGACTTTCTATCTTACGTCGAAGCGGCCATGGCCGCTTTTTTGGTATATGGAGTCTGTCATGACAAGTTTCTACATAATGTTACTTGCCGCCTACCTGATCGGAGCCATCCCCACCGGCGTAGTTCTTACGCGACTGGTCGGCGCCAGCGATATCCGCAATTCAGGCAGCGGCAACATCGGTGCCACCAACGTCTACCGGGTGGCCGGCAAAAAGCTCGGCGTTCTGACCTTGATCGGCGATGCGCTGAAAGGTGCCGTCCCGGTATTGATCGCCATCAAGCTGACTGATCTGGGAGATGCACAGGTGGGGGCCGTGGCCGCCGCAGCCTTTATCGGACACTGCTATCCGGTGTACCTGAAATTCAAGGGCGGTAAAGGCGTAGCCACCGCGCTGGGCATCTTCCTGGTCCTCTCGCCCCTGGCCGTGCTGGGAGCCTTCGCCGTCTTCGCCCTGTTGGTATGGAAATGGCGTTACGTATCCCTCGGCTCCATCTGCGCCGCCGCAGCTATTCCAATTCTGGTATACTTCACAGAGGGCAATCCAGCGCTGGTTGCGACCACCATGTTTATCAGCCTGATTGTCATATGCCGCCATCACCAGAACATCCAACGCCTGCTTAACGGCAGCGAAAACCGTTTTAAGGCCTGACGCTCGATGCCGCCGCTGCTCTTTTCCGCGAGCAGCAGCCGCTTCGGAATGGCCTCATGGAGTCATGAGAATACGTCCCCTACTTTTAAGTAGTGCCGCTGTAGTACTGACGGCAACGCTTGTCTTCGGCTTGCCCTTCGGCTTGTTTGTTCTGCGCCCCATCCTGCCACAAGCTCCGACCATCATTACCGTTGAGCCGGGCCAGTCGTTCAGCCGGATCGCCAGCAATCTGGAACGGCAGGGCATCGTCAGCAGTGCGTTCAACCTCAAGATACTGGCAACTCTGCGCGGCGCCGCCCGCCAGGTACAGGCCGGTGACTTCAATTTTGCCGCCGCGACCCGGCCTGGGCAGGTACTCGATCGGCTTATTGCGGGCGACACCCTGCGACTGCGCGTCACCTTGCCGGAGGGTTTGACCACGGTACAGATCGCCGAGCGTTTGGAGCAAGCCGGCTACACCGATCATAAGGAATTCCTGCGACTGGCCACGGATCCTGCGTTTGCGCACAAACTCGGCATCGATGCACCCACCCTGGAAGGCTACCTGTTCCCCGAAACCTACCGTTTCGGGGCCAACCTGCCCAGTCGGCATCTGCTGCGTTTCATGGTGGATCAATTTAAAAAGCACCTGCCTCAACAAGTAGTTGAGTCAGCCGAAGCTCTCGGCCTCGACCGCCATCAGCTGGTAACAATGGCATCCATCATTCAAAAAGAAACCGCCAGAAAATCGGAAATGCCGGTTATCTCGGCCGTTTTCCACAACCGCCTGAAACGCAACATGCCCCTGCAGGCCGATCCCACCGTTATTTACGGTATTGAAAATTTCAACGGCAACCTGACCCGCCGCGACCTGCGCACCCACACGCCATACAACACCTATACCCAGCGCGGTTTGCCCATCGGCCCCATTGCCAACCCCGGCGCCCGGGCCCTGCGCGCAGCGGCCAATCCGGCCAACGTGGCCTATCTCTATTTTGTTTCCAAGGGCAATGGCAGCCACCAGTTTTCGCGTACCTTGCGAGAGCACAATGCCGCTGTCAGACGCTTTCAACTGCGCCACGTAGCCAAAGTCGAAAGCAGCGAAGTCGAGGGTTCAGACGAAACGCCTGAATCCCAGGCCATCGAGGCGAATTGATCCCGATCCGGACCTAGCGGTCTCCACCCCCGTTCGGATCGTTTCGCGCACCCGAACCTGCACACCACCACCTCCGGAGATAAGCAGACAGCTCCCTGGCAAGGGGGGTCGACACAACCAGATCGCAAAAAAGGGGAGCGGCAAAGCCGCTCCCCTTTTTCGTATCAATGCTTTGGCGAATAACGCCTTATTTGCCCAACAGCCCCTTCACCGCCTGCAACACATCGGAAGGCAGCACCACCATCTTGGCGTTGCCCGATGCGGAGAGATCCCGCACCGCCTTGACATACTGCTCACCAAGCAGATAGGTGGCGGGTAATTGCTTATCGCCGATCGCGGCGGTCACCCGGGCAATGGCCTCGCGGGTAGCGTCGGCCAGAATCATCTTCGCCTCGGCATCCCGCCGGGACGCTTCCAGGTTACCTTCCGACTCGCGGATGGCAGCTTCCTTGGCGCCTTCGGCATTCAGCACTGCAGCGGCCTTCTTGCCTTCCGCCTCGGTGATCGCGGCACGGCGGGTACGCTCGGCCGCGGCCTGCTGCTCCATGGCCATCTGCATGGTCTGGGAGGGTTTGATATCCTGGATTTCCACCGTTTTGACCACGATACCCCATGCCGCCACATCATCGGAAATCGCTTCTTTCAGTCGCGTCTTGATCATATCCCGCGAACTCAAGGCATCGTCCAGGTTCATTTCACCAACAATGCTGCGCAAAGAGGTCTGCACCAGGTTGGTAATGGCGATACTGTAGTTATCGATACCATACACCGCCTTGGGAGGATCAATAATGCTGATGAAGGCGATAGCATTGGTCATGATAACGGCGTTATCCTTGGTAATAACTTCCTGGCTGGGAATATCCAGAGAGATATCTTTGGTCAGAACCCGATAGGCAATGGTATCCAGATAGGGAATAACGAAATTAAGACCGGGGTTGAGCGTCTTATGATACTTCCCCAAACGCTGCACCACAAACTTGTACCCCTGGGGAACGATGCGCACCCCCAAAAAAATGGTCAAGAAGACCAGCATCATCAGCACTGCGGCCAGAAAAAAGCCCATGTTCCTACCTCCCTGAGTAAATTGACTACAACAATAAAACTGCCCATATAAAACGGATAATGGTCGTTTTTTTTCGCCGATCAGGTGCCGGCGTCGGTTACTTCCTTGCCACGCGCAACACATGGCCCTCGATATCGAGTACTCGTGCTTCGTCACCGGCCTTGAGTGCCTCATCGCAAATGCAGGGCCACTCTTCATCTCCCAGCAAGGGTACGACAAAACGAATGCGCCCCTTGACATGGGGCGGTTGCACAGCCTGAATCACGATGCCGGTTTCGCCGATAATGGCATCCTTGGACATGCCGGCCTTGGTACGATCGGTCATATACGGCTTGAACCTGCGAAACCACAAAACGGTCCACAAGGTCGAAAAACCGCCCCAAAGAAGCAACTGCCCGGCCAACGGCAGCGTCGGGAAAGGCAACATCAGTAACCCCACGCAACAGGCTCCGAGCCCGAACCAGATAATGGTAAAGGAGGGGATTACCAACTCCAAAGCCACCAACACCAGACCGAACACCACCCAGTACCACCACAAAATTTCCGTCATCCCCCCCCCGATCAAACAGACAAGACCTTGAGCCTATGGATTTCCTCACAAACCGCTAGAGCTTATTGATAAACACTTCCCGCGGCCGGCTGGTACCGTCCGAAGGTCCGACAATACCCTCCTGTTCCATCTTTTCGATCATGCGCGCGGCCCGGTTGTAACCGACACGCAATCGTCGCTGAAGCATGGAAATGGAGGCCTGTTGCGTATCGGCCACCATGGCCAGAGCCTCGTCCCACTTCTCATCGACCTCTTCGTCCTCACTGCCGCCGCCATCGGTTCCGGCCGGGGTCTCGAGGATCGAGGAGTCGTATTCCGGCTGGCCATGCTCGGAGAGGAAATCGACCACATGCTTGACCTCTTTTTCGGACACGAAAGCACCGTGGACACGTTGCAATGCGCCCGTACCCGGCGGCAGGAACAGCATATCCCCCATGCCGAGGAGGTTTTCGGCGCCCATCTGATCAAGAATGGTACGGGAATCGATTCGTGAAAACACCTTGAAGGAAATCCGGGTCGGCAGGTTGGCCTTGATCAACCCGGTAATAACATCGACACTCGGGCGCTGGGTCGCCAGGATCAGATGGATACCGGCAGCACGGGCCATCTGTGCCAGACGTGCAATGGACTCCTCGATTTCTCGACCCGCCACCATCATCAAATCGGCCAGTTCGTCGACAATCACCACGATACGCGGCAAATGGCCGTGGTCGAGTACTTCGCCATCGGCCACAACTTCCGTATCGTCTACAACCTCGACGTCCTGCAAATCGCTTTCGGCCGGAGCCGCAGGAGCCTGCTTGGCTTCTTTTTCCAGACGCTTGTTGTAACCGTCAACATCGCGCACCCCTTTATCGGCCATCAGGCGGTAACGCCGCTCCATTTCACGCACCGCCCAGGCAAATGCCATAGCAGCCTTTTTGGGATTGGTCACCACCGGCAACAGCAGATGCGGAATCCCCTCGTAGATGGAGAGCTCCAGCATTTTAGGATCGATAAGAATAATGCGCACGTCTTCCGGCGCGGCGCAGTACAACAGCGACAGAATCATGGTATTGACGGACACCGATTTACCGCTGCCGGTGGCGCCCGCTACCAGCAGATGCGGCATCTTGGCCAGATCGGACACCACGGTATTACCGAAGATATCCTTGCCCAGCGCCATGGGCAACCGGCCGCCGAATTTCTGAAACTGCTCAGCGGTGAAGATTTCCTTGAGATACACCGTTTCACGCTGTTTGTTGGGAATTTCGATACCGACCACCGGACGGCCGGGAATCGGCGCCACGATGCGAATGGCGATGGCCGACAGGGCCATGGCCAGATCATCGGCCAGGCCGGCTATTTTGTTGACCTTGACACCAGGTGCCGGCGCAAACTCGTACATGGTCACGACGGGGCCGGGTTTGACCTCGGTGACCTCCCCGTCCACGCCGAAATCCTTGAGCTTTTTCTCTAAGATACGCGCGTTCATGGCCAGCGCTTCGCGATCGACAGGCAGCGGCCCCTCTTCTTCATGATCCAGCAGACTCAATGGGGGGCGCTGGTAACTGCCACTGCACTCGATAAAATCGAAAGCCTCCTGCACCGGTTTGTTCAAACGCTTTTGTTTGGGTTTAGAGGGTACAGGGGACGCTTTCTGGGTGGGGGCAATAACCGGTCCCTCGGCGATCTTGGCTCGTTTTTTCCGGGCGGCCTCCTTGCGTGCGATGCGCTGCTGCTGACGGCCCTCCAGGAAAGTCCCCCACTTAGCGAGCAACTGATCGAACACCAGCACCAGCGAAAAACGCACGGCCAGCATCAGGGACACGAGCAACATCACCACCAGCAGAATCGCCGATCCGGCCGTATTCAGCCCGGAGGCCAGCAGATTGGCCAGCAGTCGGCCGGCGAGGCCGCCGGCCTCGCCGATCGGTTCGCCGAACCATGATGCAGCACGGAATTCCAGGGCAATCAGGCCATCCAGCGACAGCAGCATGCAGAAAAAAGCCGCGGCCCTTAACGGCCTAAATTGGATTTGCCTGCAGGCGAAATAATGCCAGGCCAGGCCGAAGGCACCCACCGGCAACAGCAAAGCCGCCAGGCCAAATCCCTGAAACAGCAGATCCGCCAGATAGGCACCGACCACTCCCGCGAGGTTGTGGGGCGGGGAGGAATGGGAAGCATTGTTGATGGAGGGATCATTGCCGTTGAACGAGACCAGTGCAAGCACCAGAAGCACACCGGCTGCCAGCCAGAACACCCCCAGAAACTCGTACTTGAATCGCTCTTTGAATGTTGCAGCCGATGTGGCCGTCTGCTCCTTGCTCATAATACGCCTCTGGCCCGGGACAGAAGGAATGGGAAAAGAACCGGTCCGATCCGCCCCGATGTTTTCAACGAAGCGGCGGAATCACTATGAGGATATAGCAAAAAACATGCCTCCCATCAGCCAACAGTAGACAGCGAAGGCGTACAGGCGACGACGACGCACAACCCCCATCAGCAGATGAATGGAAGCCAGTCCGCTGAGAAAGGCCATCACGGCGCCGGCCGCATAAACCGGGATCTCCGCAGAGACTCCGGCAGGCCATTCAAGCAGCGAAACCAATGTGGCCCCGAATACCGCAGGAAGAGCCATCAAGAAGGAAAATCGCGCGGCGGTTTCCCCGGAAACCCCCTTGAACAACAGCACGGAGATGGTCGATCCCGACCGCGAAATACCCGGCATGATGGCACCGGCTTGGGCCACACCGGCGATCAACGCATCCCAATGCTGCAAATGCCCCTGGCTGCGGCCGTTTTTGCGAAGCCGCTCGGAAAAAAACAGCAGCCCTCCGGTCACCACCAGCATCAGCGAGATCAGGGGCAGGTTGTGAAACGCGCCCACAAAAAAATCCTTGAAACTCAAACCGATAATGGCCGTGGGCACCGTAGCGATAATCAGCAACCGTAACAGACGCCGGTATTGATGCGCCTCCTCGTGCGGCCTGAAATAAGCCAAGGCCAGGTGGCGGCAGTCGTAACGAAAATACACCAGCACCGCCGCCATGGTTCCGGCATGCAGCAGCACATCGAACAAAACGCCGGGCTGACTGAATCCGGGCAGAAAATGCTGGGCAATGGCCAGGTGGCCACTGGACGAAACGGGTAGAAACTCGGTAAGCCCCTGTAACAGGCCTAACAGAATAGCATGCAAAAAACTCATTGGCACTCTCTATTTTTAAAAGGGTAGCGACGCTATACGGCACTACTGTTCAAGGATAATCGGCAGAATAAGGGGACGACGTTCAACGCTGCGGTTGAAAAAGCGCCGCAGACACTTGCGCACCTCCACCTCCAGGGTTTCCCGTTCCCCGGAGGTTTCCGGCGCAATCTCCTCCAGGGTTTCCCAAAGCTGACTCCGGGCGGCTTCCAGAAGGTCGGTTTCTTCTTCGGCGACAAACCCCCGGGTCAGCAGCTCCGGTCCATACAGAATGCTGCCGTCCGAGGTACTGACGGTCAACATCACCACCACCAGGCCATGGTTGGCGACATGGCGCCGATCGCGCAACTCCATGTGCCCCACATCACCGACGCCACGTCCATCGACCAGCACGCGTCCCGTCTCCAGTCGCGGCTCGCGCACCAGCCCATCGGCGGAAACACAAAGCGGATAACCGTCTTCCAGCACCTCGATGCACTCCCCGGCCACCCCCATGCCGCGCGCCAGCTCGGCATGTTTGACCAAATGCCGGTATTCACCGTGAATAGGCACGAAATAATCGGGCCGCACCAGCGACAGAACCATTTTCAGTTCCCCCTGACTGGCGTGTCCCGACACGTGCACTTCGCTGGTGGTTTCATAGAACACTTCAGAGCCGCGGCGGTACAGATGATTGATCAGCCGGTTGATGGCCTTTTCGTTGCCGGGAATAAACTTGGAAGAAAGGATGACCGTGTCCCCCTTTTCCAGGGGCAGCTGCTTGAACTCATCTCTGGACATGCGCACCAGACAACTCTGCGGCTCACCCTGACTACCGGTCGTCAACATGGCGACGCGGTGACGCGGCAGATCCCGGGCCTGCCTGACATCGATCAACACATCGTCGGGAATCTTCAGATACCCCAACTCCCGGGCAATGCGGGTATTGGCTTCCATGCTGCGGCCGGTGATGACGACTTTGCGTCCACACGCGACGGCCGCCTGTACCACCTGCTGAATCCGATGGATGTTGGACGAAAAGGTGGCCACCACCACCAGGCCCCTGGCTTGCGGCATAATCTCGCCAAACGCCGTCGCCACTTCCCGCTCCGAGAGGGTAAATCCTTTTTTTTCCACATTGGTGGAATCGGACAGCAGCAGCAGTACCCCTTCTTCGCCGTAGGCAGCCAGCCGTACCAGATCGGTCGGCTGATTGTCGACAGGGGTCTGATCCAACTTGAAATCACCGGTGTGAACAATCCAGCCCATATGGGTACGAATAGCCAGACCGAGGCCATCGACGATGGAGTGGGTGACGCGAAACAGCTCGACATGAAAGGCGCCCAGCTCAAGGGCCTGCCGGGGTGCCACCTCGACAAGCTCGGCCAGCCCGAGAAGATCATGTTCCGCCAGCCTGTGGCGCAACAGACCAAGCGTCAAAGGCGAACCGTACACCGTCGGGAAGCCGAGCTTACGGAGCAAAAACGGCACCGCACCGATGTGATCTTCATGGCCGTGCGTGAGCACCAGGCCGCGAATGCGGTGGGTGTGATCCTCCAGGCAGCTGATATCCGGGATCACCAGATCGATACCGGGCATGTGCGGTTCGGGAAACATCAGGCCGCAGTCGATAATCAGCAACTCGTCCCGGTATTCCACCACCATCATGTTGAGACCGATTTCTCCCAGGCCTCCCAGCGGCAGAATCCGCACCGCCTCGGGCGGCAAAGGTTGCCATGTCGCGGCAAACGCCTCGGTCATGATTGCAGGGCCTTTTCCACCAGCGCCTCAATAGGGCCGCGAACTTCCTGCATCAGCTCGTTACGTTCCTTGACCGCCCGGTCTGCGGTCGATACAGGCGGCATGATGGTTACGGTTACGCGGCCGCCGCGAATCCAGCGACTGTGCTTCGGCATGACATCGCGACTGCCGGTGATGGCAATGGGAACGATAGGCACCTGCGCCTGAATGGCCAGGGTAAAGCTGCCGGCCTTGAATTCCTTTAAGTGCCCATCCGGCGAGCGCGTACCCTCGGGGAAAATCACTACCGAGGTTCCGTCGGAAATGCGCTCGATGGCGTGGCGCATACTCTCCACACTCTTTTTGCGATTGGAGCGGTCAACCGGAATATAGCCGGCGCGCCGCATGGTCAACCCGAACAGCGGAATGTGAAACAACTCTTCCTTGGCCAACCAGCGAAACTGCCTCGACAACGCCGCAAACAGAGCCAGAATGTCGAAGTTGCTCTGGTGATTGGGCATAAACACCACGGCGCCCTCCGCTGGCAGATTCTCCCGGCCTTCCACCACCAACCGCACACCGGCCAACCGCAGGCTTACCTTGGCCCAAAAGGTGGCATAGCTATGCAGGAAGTTCTTGTGAACGTAGGAAAACGGCAACCCTGTCAAGATAACGAGCAGAGTCCAGGGCACAAAGGTAACGGCATAAAACAAGGTACGCAGCATAAAATAAACTCCCTATATTTTATATATATCGCGCCAGTTTACGAAACCTGCCCGAGGAGAGTCAAACCTTTTCAGCCGTGTACGCGACCGGCAGGGATGGAATCATAGGCCATGGACGTTTTTACGGCGTCGCACCATGGATAAAACGGGGCAAAGAGTCCTTTACACCCCCACGTATTTCCGTTAGACTCGCGTGAACAGAACACAAAGATAAACAAATACTCATGGAGGCTATAGCTCATGTCGGTTAACAAAGTCATTCTGGTCGGCAATCTCGGCAAAGATCCCGAACTGCGCTACACGGCGTCCGGCACTGCCGTTGCCAACTTTTCGCTGGCGACAACAGAGCGTTACAAGGATCGCGACGGCAACAGCCAGGAAAAAACCGAGTGGCACAATATCGTTGCGTGGCGGCAACTGGCCGAAATCTGCGGCAAATATCTGAGCAAAGGCCGGCAGGTTTATATCGAGGGCAAAATCCAGACCCGCTCCTACGAGGATCGCGACGGCAACCGGCGCTACATCACCGAAATCGTCGCCGACCAGATGCAGATGCTCGGTCGTCCCGGCGACGACAACAGCGGTGGAGGTGGCGGCTATCAACGTCGCGAACCGCATCCGGAACGCCAGGAACGCCCGGCAAGCAACAACCAACCCCAGCAAAATCAGTACGAAGAGCCCCCGTTCAATCCGGACGACGATATTCCGTTTTAGGATAGGTGCCTACAAAAAATGTAAACAAAGGCTGCAAGACATTGATCTTGCAGCCTTTTTCTTTTGTCAAAATGGAAACCTAAGCTTCCCCAAATGACAGACATGGCAAAAGCAGAACTTTCTGGCACACTACGACCAGTAGGCTCTTATGAAAAAATCACGATTCACGGAAACGCAGATCGTTGCCATTCTCAAGGAGGCTGACACCGGTTACTCTTCTATCTTTTCACTCGCTCACTTACTTTCCTGTGAAAGTTTAAAAGGATGAGCCCTGATTAGACAACTTACTAGACAATGATAAAATTTGGCAGAAAGTTCAGATCATTGTTATTGATAAAGAAAAGATTTGTGAAACGCTCTGCAGTGTTTCTGATAGAGGGGAAAAATGAAAATCACCTTTCACGGCGCCGTTCAGACGGTCACCGGCTCCCAGCATTTACTGGAAGTCAATGGCAAAAAAATCTTGCTCGACTGCGGCTTGTTTCAGGGCAAGAGAAAGGAATCGTTCGAACGAAATCGCAGCGAATTTTGCCAAGGCAAAGAGATCGATTGCCTGGTTCTCTCCCACGCACACATCGATCATTCCGGACGCATCCCCTGTTTCGTTAAGAACGGCTTTGCTGGCGAAATCTTCTGCACCGCGGCAACACGAGACCTATGCGAAGTCATGCTTATGGACAGTGCATTTATCCAGGAGAAAGATGTAGAGTTTGTCAACCGCCGGCGCAAAAAAAAGGGCCAGCGTCTTTTCGAACCTCTCTACACCAGAGCAGACGTAACTAAGGCCATGAAACAGTTTGTAGGTATCGGCTACGAGCGGCGGCACCGTCTCTTTCCCGGTGTCTATGTCACTTTTGTTGATGCCGGACATATGCTGGGCAGCGCTCACGTAATCCTCGACATCGACGATCAAGAAACCGGCCGAAACCGACGGCTCGTGTTCAGCGGCGATATAGGAAGACCGGGGATCCCCATCATCCGCGATCCCGTGCCGATCGGCGACGGTGCCGATATTCTCATCATGGAGAGCACCTACGGCAACCGACTGCATCCTCCTTATCTTGAGTCTGAAGAGGAGCTGGAACGCATCGTCAATGAGACCGTCACTCGTGGTGGCTCGCTTTTGATCCCGGCCTTTGCCGTCGGTCGGACTCAACAACTCGTCTACGCTTTGCACAAACTCCACAACGCTGGGCGGATTCCCGACCTGCCGATCTTCGTCGACAGCCCATTAGCAACCCGGGTCACCGACATCTTCCGCCTTCATCTGGAGGATTTCGATGCCGAGATCCGGGAATTTCTGCTAACGGACGAAGATAAAAACCCCTTTGGTTTCGGGCGTCTCCAATACACCAAAACGGTGGAGGAGTCCAAAGCTCTCAACAGCCTCAAAATCCCAGCGATAATTATTAGCGCCAGTGGCATGCTGGAGGGGGGGCGCATCCTCCATCATCTTCGAAACCGTATCGGGAACTCCCGAAACACCATCCTCCTGACCGGTTGGCAGGCACCGAATACTCTAGGCCGATATATTGTAGAAAAGAAGCCGTCCGTTGGTATTTACGGTGAGGAATACCAGGTGAAAGCCAACGTGGAAATTTTTACCGGCTTCTCTGGCCACGCTGACCGGGACGGGCTCCTGGAATTTGTGCGGGTTATGGAAAAGAAGCCGGAGCACACGTTCATAGTTCATGGCGAAGAGGACGCTTCCAGTAGTCTGCGGCAGGCCCTCCAAACAGAGCTGGCCCTCGACAACGTGGTAATTCCGGAGCCCCTGCAATCATTCAACGTATGAACTGAAGCGGCAACCTAAAACAATTGATACAGATCTTGAGACACTTCCGGAGCTTTCGGTGTTCAGATACTACAACGGAAATACCAGGTTATTGCCTGTCAGCAAGGAGAAAATAGACAGATGCCGAACCATAGCAAACAACGGCCTTTCCCAAATGCCGCCGAAGATGCTGAAGCGGCCAAACTCTGCGTGCCTTCGCCGCAAACAGAATCGCCGTCCTACCTGCTGGCCTATCACGACGATGATTTCCTGCTGCGCGATGAGTTGCGCCCGGTTCGCCTTCAGCTTGAACTTTTAAAGCCAGAACTGATTCAACAGGATGTTGGCATCGACAGTACTGTGGTGGTGTTTGGCAGCGCCAGAACCATGGATCCGGAAAAAGCTGAAGAACGCCTGAAAAGGGTGCGCAAGGCATTAGCGGCTGCACCGGATGAAGAGGAGCTGTTAACCGAACTTGCTGCAGCTGAACGGGCCTGCGAGAATGCTCGATACTATGAGGAGGCTCGTCGCTTTACCGCACTTCTGTCCAAGGAGTGCCAAAGTCAAATCGGCTGCGAGCTGATCGTCATTACGGGCGGTGGCGCGGGAATCATGGAAGCGGCCAATCGCGGTGCCTACGATGTCGGTGCCGAGAATATCGGCCTCAACATCGTTCTGCCGATGGAGCAGGAACCCAATCCCTATATCACCCCTGAGCTCTGCTTTCAGTTCCACTATTTTGCCATTCGCAAAATGCATTTCCTCATGCGGGCAAAGGCCCTTGTCGCATTTCCCGGAGGTTACGGCACGCTCGATGAGTTATTTGAAACACTGACCCTGATTCAGACAAAAAAAATCAAACCGGTTCCCGTCTTGCTTTTTGGCAGGTCCTATTGGGAGCGTGTGATCAATTTTAATGCCCTTGCTGAAGAAGGCATGATCTCTGCCGAGGATCTGCAACTGTTTTCTTTTGTTGACAGCGCCGAACAGGCTTGCCGTCATATCTTCGATTTTTACAGCCCCCCCCAATCCTGAATTTGGTCGTTACTTCATACTTCAAGCCTTTATTCCCTCAGCCCAACTTGGTAATTTGCCAAATCATTGCCTCAATAAAGCGCAAACCTGAATTCACGCAGGGGGGCGGGCAACCTTTAGGTAGAAGTAACGCCGGAATGGAAAGTGAAAGGATATCGTGTGCCGAAACCGCCTGATAATTTTCCATTAGCAGCGGGCCGCTCGCGCCACTTCTATCACAGGTACTTTGGCCAGAGCGGCAAGCTCTTCCCGTAAGGCCTCTGCAAGTATGTCTATGCCTGGCGCTTTTCCCAGCCCCATGTCCTCAGTCGGCATTGCCAGCAACACCATGTCCGGAACAGTCTGCTTCAATACATGCTGCAACGTCATGGGCGTCAGGGCCTCATGAATATCAACTTTCTCGATGATGCCTTCGTCCACAGCATAGAGCTGTTGACGCGGATCGGCGATCAAAATCTCGATGCCCGGATTTTTTTTCAATTGCTGAATAACTTTTGCACCGGTACGGCCGGCACCGATGACCAGAATTCGCATCGTCGTTTCTCCTTCTAGATCCAGTTCAACAATGCCAAGGCATAGAAAAACAAGGTGAGTACCATGGAGCTGACCAGAGTGAGAATAAGGCCATATCGCATCATCTCGATGCGACTGATAATGCCGGTAGCAGCGATTAATGCCATGCGTCCCGATGCCGATGGGAGTGAATAGCCGAAGGTTGTGGCCATAGTGATGGGGAGGACTAATTGTACTGCATTCAAGGAGGGATTATTTAGCGCCAGGGTTATGAGGATAGGGACGAGCACGGCTGTGATGGTGGTATTATTTAGAAGATTAGTCAGCAGCGCCGAAACAAAAACCATCAATAACAGGCTTACCAACATGGGGGAATTTGAAAATACCGGGCTGAATAGAGAGGCAAACCAGTCAGTGACACCGTTGCGAACCAGGGTCTCCCCTAAGGAAAGACCGGCACCGATGATAAGAAAGATTCCCCAACTCACCCCCTTAAGGTCTTCCCAATTGATAATCTCGCGAATCGCCAGATAGGAGACAGCAATTACCGCGACCATGGCAGCGGAAAGCAAGGTTGATGGAAGACCTAATACCGCTTCGATAGAAGGCCCGCCGATCCATAGTATTGCCGCCGCAGCAAGCAAAAGAAGAATTTCCCGCTCTGTGCGACTCATCGGGCCCATGGCCAGCACCTGCTGACGAGCCGGCTCCACATCAAGACGCTGGACCGGAACCTTGACCAGTTTGAGCAGTATCCACCAGGTAAGTGGAAAGATCACCAGAAAAGCCGGCAGGCCATACTTCATCCAGTGGAGAAAGGTCCAACGACCAATCTGTGCCAGGAAACTGGAAGCCACTGCGTTTGGAGCAGCCCCTGTGATCGTTGCCATGCCGCCAAGGCTGGCACTGTAAGCCAGGCCCAACACCAGCAACACCAATAAACCACGGGCATCGTCCGGATCTTCGACCTGACTGGAGATAGTCATGGCCACCGGGATGAGCATTGCAGTCGTGGCGGTGTTCACTATCCACATGGAAAACAGGGCCGCCAGAGTCATGAGGCCCAGCAGCATCATCTTCACTCCACCGCCCGAACGGACAATTACCAGTAGGGCTAGCCGGCGAGTCAGGCCGTGTTTGCGCAAGGCTTCAGCCATGAAGAGGCTGCCAAGGATGAGAAACACCACGGGCCGGGAAAAGGTTTCAAAAACTTGGGGAGTGGTCGCTACCCCCAAGGCCACCTGGGCCAGGGGCACCATTAGCGCGGCGATGGGCAGAGATACCGGTTCGAGGGCGAGGATCGCAGCGGTAAAGGCAAAGGCTGCCAAGGCACGGTGTCCCTGCACTGAAAGGGTCGGCGGAACGGGGAGCAACAGCACTCCGAAGGTGATGAGCAGCACCAGCCCGAAACGACCGATCAGTGCCGTCACCTGGCCCAGGCCTGTCTTTGCGCGGGGGGTCAGTACCCGGACCGGGGCGAGTGCAGTATCCGCATTCTCTTTGTCAGGCTGGGGCGCGAAAGGCAGGCGACGCACTAGTGGTTCGAGGAGGGTCATCCCGCCCACCAGCATCCGGCCGGTGAAACGACGCAACGTTGAGGGAATACTTTGGCCTCGTTTAGCGCGTACCGCCGCTACTTGTTCACGACACCGGGCGCAGATGGCCAAATGGTCATCGGCCTCCTTCTGTTCGTCGGGTGCCAGCCGACCCTCGACATAATCGACTGCAGAGACGTGTTTCTCGATCACTCGACCGTCCTCTCCTCTGAGATGATGGTAACAGCCATCTCGATCAGTAGGGAATTGGGAAGAGAGACCAGGCCGGACTCGGTTTCCAGTACCGATTTACTTGGACCGATACTTTTCAGACGGCCCAGAAAGTCACCGACTTCAAGTTTCAGGCCGATGGTGAACTCCTCCCGGACGTACAAACCGGCCATTATGTTGCGCGCCAAATCACGGCTCCCCAAGCCAAAAGCCACAGTTAAGGCCAGGGCAGCCGAGGCAAGCAGGACGGTAGCCGTGACTATAAGCAGTGTCGTATCCAACCCAAGCTGCCCCAGGGCCAAAACTACGGCAAAAGTCAGAATAAGGTAACGACCCGCCAAGCCGAAGGCCAGTCCGCCCCTGATGCCGGATTGTCCCGCCAAGGAGTCCATGGCCTTGCCTGCCAACCGTGACGCCATCGCTCCTAACAGAAGAATCAGGCCGGCTGCTAGCAATCGGGGCAGGTAAGCGATGAGGCTCTCCAAGGCGCTCGTCAGGCCGCGTATGTTCAAGGTTTCGGCCGCCGTCAGAAGAAACACCAGCAGAACCAGCCAAAAAATCAGTCGGGCGACCAGAAGGGAGGCAGAGGGATCCATCCCCAGACTGCGCAGCACCGTAGCCGCCCCCGATCTCTCCCCAAGACGGTCAAAGCGCAGACGGCGCAGAACTCCGGTCAAAATGGCTTGTGCCAGGCGAGCCACCACCCAGCCTATGATGAGCAGGAGCAATACCGCCCCCAAGGCCGGAAGCCAGTTTATCAGATCGGCAAGCATTCGACTCAGGGTTTTTTCCCAGAATTCCGGCTGCCATGGCATGAGTTTCCTCCTTTAGGCACACTGCGCAACGGCCTCGATCGTTTTATGAAAAGGGCCACTTGGTAATGCGCTCGTTGTGGCAATCTCTGCGGAACAGAATTTTGGGTGATGTTTTTACAAGCGATTTCGCTTTAAAATTATGATCTTAATTTTACCATGCTGCCCCGATGCTTCCATTGCTATGGCTTAATATATCTTTTTGACTGTAGTGGAGACTGAGTTAGGCTTTAGGCAGGTCTTCCTGACATAAGTTACGCTCGATTTGGTGCCAACTCTTCGTGATAGGCTCAAAATTCCCGATGCCGTTCAATCAGATTCTTTCAAGAATGGAAGGAACTGCCTACGAAGGTTTAAAGTTGACCATCAAGGACGTTTTTTAAATCTACTGCCGTGTCTTTCCCTGCTTCATCTAACATAAGCCTACCGGCTTGTTTCTGGGTCCTTTAATGTTTCTTGTTTTTTACTGCATTCATCGAATTTGGGACATGGGCGATTATGACAAATGATCAAGTTGTAATTATTGTGGTGCTGGCGGCAACGATGGCCATATTCCTTTGGGGGCGATGGCGGCATGACATGGTAGGCGTGGCAGCGCTGCTGGCTTGCGTATTCACTGGGCTTGTGCCCGAAAACATGGCTTTTTCGGGCCTAGGGCATCCTGCGGTAATCACGGTCGCTTGCGTTTTGGTGCTCGGTTACGGTCTTCAGATCACCGGAGCTGTCGATATGCTAGCGCAGCGACTACTGCCAAAATCGACCGGTCCGACAGTAAGCATTCTGGTGTTGGTTGGCCTGGCCGCTTTATTGTCTTGTTTCATGAACAATGTCGGCGCCCTGGCGTTGCTGATGCCCATTGCCATTCAGATGGCGAACAAACAGAGCCTGAAGCCAGGGCAGATCCTTATGCCGTTGGCTTTTGGTTCCATTCTGGGCGGCATGACAACTCTAATCGGGACCCCTCCCAACCTGGTTGTCTCCGGGTTTCGTGCAACGACAGACATGGGACCCTTCGCCATATTCGATTTTACTCCAGTCGGTGTTGCCGTCGCGGTTTTAGGCGTTGTCTTTGTGGCCTTGGTGGGCTGGCGGATGGTGCCAGCGCGCGAACAAGTCGATACCACCGGCTTCGAATCGGGCAATTACCTGAGCGAGGTCAGAATCCTCGCAGACAGTAAATCTGTTGGCAAGACTCTGGGCGAAGTGGACCTAATGCTCGAAGAATCGGATGCCCAGATCATCGGAATGATACGCGGCGATGTTCGTATTTCTGCCCCGGATTCCAGGCGGGTGTTGCGGGAAAACGATATTCTTGTCATCGAGGTCGATCCGGAAACCCTGGCCTCAACGCTTTCAGCCATGGGCTTCAAGCTTGAAGAGGACGTTTCAGAAACCGACGAGGAACCCGAAGAGAAAAGAAATGGCAAAACGGAAAAACCGGGCAAACAAGAGTATTTGGAAAGCAAGCAACCGCAAGAGAAGAAAAAAACAAAACCCAAACGGGAAGAGATGGTTGTTCAGGAACTCGTCGTGATGCTGAACTCGCCGCTGGTTAACCGTTCCGCTACCGACATAAGGTTGCGCACCCGATACCACATCAACCTGTTGGCCATATCGCGCCAGGGGCGACGTTCAATCAAGCGATTGCGGTCCACAGTCATCAAACCTGGCGACGTCCTGTTGATGGATGGCGCTCCTGAGGCGCTGACAGGCTTCGCCACACAATTCGGCTGCCTGCCACTGGCCAAGCGCGACATCCGGGTGCCGAAAACAGGAAAGGCCCTTACCGCAGCACTTGTTATGGTCCTTTCCTTAGCTTGTGCTGCCTTCGGTTTGATGCCTACAGCAATTTCGTTCGCAGCCGGCGCACTGGTTTATATCGTCATCGGGCTAGTACCGGCGCGTTCGATTTATACGGCCATCGATTGGCCAGTTATCGTGCTGTTAGCTGCGATGCTGCCGGTTGCCGAGGCCATGGAAACCACCGGTACGGCCGATTTGATTGCACGTGTTTTGCTGGAGGATGTGGCCCGAGGAGATGCTGTCTTTGGGCTGGTAATGCTGTTGGTGGTGACCATGTTCATGTCTGACCTTATGAACAACGCTGCTACAGCGGCGGTTATGTGCCCGATCGCCATCAGCACCTCCAATCAACTCGGAGTCAATGCGGACACCTTTCTAATGGCTATCGCGGTAGGGGCATCCTGTGCCTTTCTGACTCCCATTGGCCATCAAAATAATACGCTGATACTGGGGCCCGGTGGTTTCAAGTTTGGTGATTATTGGCGGATGGGCTTGGTTTTGGAGATCATTGTAGTAGCGGTCAGCGTACCTATGCTGCTTTTAGTATGGCCGCTCTGAGTTTCCCATTATTCATCGAAAGGCATTTCCTGACTGGACACCCAGAGCATAATTAATTTTGCCCTAAAGGAGACTCGCCATGCAGCCCTCACCGGAAACCGCCCATCCCCTCGAACTTCTGCATCCCCGATCGCTCAAATTTCTGGCCGACTATCTGCAAACTCTGGTTCATGGGCGCCTGTGGCTCCAGGTGCTGATCGGAATGGTGCTGGGCATTGGTACGGGAATCCTTATCGGCCCATCAATCGGGTGGGTGAGACCGACGACTTCGGCCGTGGTTGGTGATTGGCTGGCTTTTCCTGGCAAGCTATTTTTGGCCCTGTTTTTCGCTTAAAGTTAACAAATATAACTAAAGGACAGTCCTAAATGGTTGTAAGTGGCAGCAACTCTAGAAAAAATTCTTAGTTTACATTTTATAGCCATATATAACCCTTCTGACCGACACCTTTTCAGGTTTTGTCGAACAACAAGCCCCAACCCCTTTATCTCCAGGTGGTTGGGGCTTTCTACAAGCAGCTCATACTCTCAGAGACCCCAGGTGCCCGGTTTTTCCGGCCCTGGGGTCTTTTGCTTTGGCGCTGCCCTTGCCCCCTTTATTCAAAACCTTGCGGGTTAAGGCTGGCCCGGCGTTATCGATAAACCGGAATTTGATTGCCCGAATTTACGGGAAAGCGATTTCTTCAGTCGTATTGGGTCTTTGCCTTGGATGTCCTTCCCAGCCAGCTTGCTGAAAAAAAGCGACGGAACCGTTGTTTCCACACCTGGGAAAAACAGATCCGCCGCTTTTGCATATCATCGTCAGAAAGAATAACTCAGTTCGGCACGAAGGAACAAGGCCGTATGGTCCTGTTGTTCGTCCGTATAGTAATTCCCGGGATCCAGAAGTTCAAACCAAAGATGTCCTGAAAGTTTGTCTTTTGCAGTAAACAGTTTTTCCTTGAGGGTAAAGCGGTTTTTCCAGGTAAAAAGCAAACCGCGATCATTCCCGCCACCCGCACCGTTGTCCTCAGGTGCCCACATGTATCCGAGCAGGAGTTCCATTTTCAGTTTTTCAATGGGTGAAATTGAAAAATCGATATAGGGCATATTCACGTTGGACCAGCGACCTGCACCGTCGGTATCAAAGGCATATACATATAATTCGCTGTATTGCGGATAACGCGCCCAGAGAGGATTCCAGCCCTCATCCTCGGACGTTTCGGGATCATCGCCGGAAAGATAGTACCAGCCCAGCCCCATACGTGCTTTCTGCGCGGCAAGGGATTCTATGGACAAGACAGCCTTGGCGTCGACCATAAACGCTGAGATGTCATTGCCTACCTGATAGGCTGCCTCAAGATTGCCTTTGAGATGATTGCTGAAGACCGGCATCAGGCGGGCACCAACGGTATGGCGGTCATTGTTGTTAAGAAAAGCGACATCCTGTTCATGGGTCTTAACGAGATAATACGCCTCAAACGGAAGCTTTTCGATGGATTTGTTCTTAACATAAACACCGCCGCCCGACTCCGTACCGTCATAATCATTTCCACCTGCGAAACCGACAATGTCGCGGTCTTCGGAGTGCATGACGATCGGATCCTTCGCGTGGGTGTTTATATAAAGAAAATCGACCGTTGTGTCTGCAAAACCGGAATAAGTCAATTTCACGGCATCGAAATAAAGCGTTCTGGAACCATCTTTCGGCGTTCCTTCAAGGATCAGTTTCCCTGTTCCGTAGAACAGATCCTGACGCCCGACGCGAAGAGTCCAATCATTCCATTTCCAGTCGAAAAACAGGTGGTCGAATAAAATCTCGTCTACGGAGTTCCAGACATGGTTATCCGCCTCCGGATAAGTACGGAATTCATTGACGAGGCGGGCTCTTAACATGAATTTTTCGTTCAGATGGTATTCCCCCCAAAGACGGGTCCGATAACGCTGAAAATGATTCACGCCACCTCGCGCTTCACCGCCGTTGGAGTAGGGAATATTGTCAAGATAGACTTCACGTAGCCGGATATCGCCCCCGAACAGAAATTCCGGATGAGCAGACGCGGTATTCGCCTTCAAACCGCCCACCGTACCTGGCGGGCTTCCCTCCGATGTTGCTTTCCCGTTTTGATCCGCGCCGACCGTCAAAGGCATCATGGCCACCAGAAGCGCCAGAAAGGCGATACTCAAGTTAACTCTCATGACAACACTCCTCCATTTTACATTTTTCCGGCGTTTCTCACGCCAAGCATAAAAATTGACAACAAGGGTAAATCACCTAAAAGATGTATGTAAAACCAACTCTTTCAGGACCACCGATAAATAGAATTTTCCGCTTCTGCCGCCCCCCCCCTTGAGGGCTTGATTATGCCGGAAAACTCTAAAAATTGCCGGTTCTATTTTAGGGAGGGTTACAAAACGATGCATCCTGAATGTTCTGAGCCCCGAACCTGACACCCAAAATAAATCAGTTCAACCTGTTTCACCTGCGAAGAAGAGTTCAGGCTGGCCGATGGTCTGATTATCGTGTTTCCTTGAATACCGGCAAACGACAGCCTGAAGCACCGGGAATTCTGGTTGCACTTCGCATCCTATGCTATAGTATTCCCATTTTATATTCCCTCATTATTTTTCTCATTCTTGAAATAATTTTGGCAATTACCTGTTTCCGAGCCAAGCTCACAGCCAAACCGGTGGAACACATAATTTTTGAACGCAGGAAAAGAATCTCTGTCAATTGCCCGTAAGAAAGCTCACAGGGCGGGCAGATCTCTTATCATTTTGTTGCACAGAGGAGCAGCGAGATTACCATGAAGAAAATCCTCATCATTGATCAACAGGATTTTTCCCGGATTGAATTAAAGAACTTCCTGGATTCTGAATATCTTGTCATAGAATCAAAAAATGAAAAAGAAGCGCTTGAACAAATCGACCACCATCATCCGGACCTGGTTATCCTGGATATGGATATCATAGGCGAAAACAGTCCCAATTTATGTTTAAAACTCAAAAGATCCAAAGGATTAAAAAACGTCCCATTGATACTGTTATTTTCGAGTGAACATAAGGAGGCTATTGTTAATGGTCTGCATTCCGGCGCAGACGACTACCTGACCAAGCCATTCAATCGAAATGATCTTTTATCAAGAATCGAAATCCATCTCCGCACTCAAAATTATTATTCGGATCTCCGGAAAAACGATTTACTCATGTTGCTGGAGTTAACGGAGACCATTTCCGTTACCAGAAACCCCAGAAGGATTCTCTCCATCATCGTTGAAAGACTGATCAAAACAATCGACGTCTCACGATGTTCTATTATCGGGATCAATGACTTCGGTGAATTGCTGGTATTGGCCAGCAGCGATCTGCCGGAAAATCAGGAAATCAAGCTCGATTTGAAGAAATATCCGGAAATCGAAAAAGCGCTGGAAACCCAGCGCCCCGTCGTTTTGCAAGATATCACCAATAGCGCCCTTATGAAACCGGTCAAAAAACACATCGAGGCTTTGTCGGACAATGCGGTTTTCGTCGTGCCGATTATCAAGAAGCAAAACGTGATCGGGACCTTTTTCCTGCGAACCGCATGCCTGCAAAAAGGGGGCATCACCGACAGAATTTTCAAGTTGTGTCAGGTCATCGCCAGCATATCGGGAAACGCCCTTGAGAATGCGATTATTTTTGAGTCCATGGAGACGAACAAGAAGCTGCTCGAGGATTTATCCGTACGGGACAGTCTGACGAAACTGTATAATCATCAGCATTATCATTCACGGCTGGAGGACGAGTTTTCCAGGGCGCAGCGCTACAATCTGGATTTGTCCTGTATCTTTTTGGATATCGACAATTTCAAAAATATCAATGACCGCTATGGGCACCTCGCCGGCGACATGGTGCTACGGCAAATTGCCCGACTCATCAGCCAGGTTATCCGTAAAAGTGACATCTCCGCACGTTATGGCGGTGAAGAGTTCGCCATATGCCTCCCCAACACCGGCGGTGTTGCCGCAAACGAACTGGCGGAAAGACTCCTGGTGATGATCCGGGAGCTTTCCATTCAACAACTCAAAGGGGAACATGTCACGGTCAGCATAGGTACCTCGACCTATAGCAACCATAACGTGGCGTCCTATAGCGAATTGCTCCACCTCGCCGACGACGCCATGTACGAGGCCAAGAAATCAGGAAAAAATCGGTTCTGTTGTTCCACCGCTATGTTTTAAAGCGTCTCGCGGCATGAAAATTCTGCCCTTATCGGCCGGACATAACCATTTAGCGGATGGGCTGTCGGATGCAGGGGCGCCATGCCCCACCGTTGCGCAGCTATTTTCCGATAAATTCACCTCTTCAGCTTCACAGTCTTTCCTACCCTGCTATCGTTTAAGGCAAAGTCCCGGTTGCCTGCTTTCTAAAAGCATATGGATTTCACAGTCCCCATTATCGCCCGGGATATTTCGAATCCGGGCGATCGCCGAGGAAGGAGCCTGCGTCCATGAAACCTGATTTCGCATTAAAAAAAACGAAACTTGAACAAAAGATTGCCGGCTTTGCAGGATACGATTCCCACCGCTGCGCGCAGGCCGACTGGCAGTTGCGCAAACACCTCGCCGACGCATTGGAAAAGGTGAGCGACCGCCTGGCCGATATCATGGTCAATCGGCCGGAGCACGATCCGTTGGCTGAAAACTTCGGCTATTCGCTGAAAACTCTGGCCTATGTCAAAACAGAATTGTCCCCGACGGACATTGAGGAGAAAAAAACGAAAGGCCTTTCCCGGCAGGACGAGGAAAGGATACTGGATGCCGACCTGATTTTACTCGACAAGGTCGCGGGTCTGCACACCCCGTTGGATTCACTGGAAGGAACCGACTCGCCGGAACGCGCGAAGGAGGCCCTCAATCTTTTCGATGAAGGCCTGGCGGAAGTGGATGACCTGTTCCAACTGCGCTGCCGCTTATACCGGGATAAGACCCGTTCCTGAAAATTCAGGCGCCCCATGGGCCGCAATCGGCGTTCCTTTTTTCATGGGCAAGGAAGACAGGGAACCGTGCACCCCATCCTGCTTTCTGACTTCGTTCCCTTTGGAACCGCCCTGTTACATCTCTTCCATAGACTTCAACTGCGTCTGCAACCTATGCTATGCGATATATCCGAAGGATACAGATATGATCAGTCGTCTCGCAGTATTTATCAGCGAAAAAAAACAGGACATTAGGCGTATCGCCCTCTGGACAGCCGGATTCATCGCCCTGTGGGCGGTGGTGGCGGGCCTGATCCTGCCGCCGATCATTCGCCACGTGGCCGAGAATCAGCTTTCTGAAAAACTCGGCAGTGCCTGCTCGCTGGGAAAAGTGCGTTTCAACCCCTTTACCCTGCGTTTGACGGCGGACAAGCTGCGGGTACCGCTCCCTGACGGGGAAGAATGTTTCAGCCTGGAACGTTTCGAAATACGCGTCAGCCCAGCCGGCATCTATAGATTTGCCCCCGTTCTGAGCGACCTGAAGTTAACCGATCCGCACCTGGAGATGAGATTGCGCCCGGATGGCAGTCTCTCCCTGGCCGACCTGGGCCAGGCCTTGCAGAAAGCATCGCCTGACGAAACGTCACAACCACAGACATCCGATACAACTCAAAAAGAGTGGAATCTGTTCGGCGTCATGCTCACCGATCTGGAGATTACCGGCGGTCTGATCCATTTTCGCGACGACATCCGCGTAACGGAACATACGGTGGCCGATCTGGGATTTTACGTACCCTTCACCTCCACCCTCAAACGCCATCGCGAGCGTGCCATCACCCCTTACCTGGAAGCGGTCATCAACGGACGGCCGCTGCGAGTGGATGGACGCCTGGCACCCTTTGCCGAACAACTGCATACCGAATTCGACATCCGCCTCGACAACCTGGATCTGGTCCGTTTCCAACCCTATGTGCAACCCTTCACCAGTGCCATCCTCAATGACGGCCAATTCAGCACGGACCTTATCTTCAGCATGCGCCAACAGCCTGAAACCGGCATCCGGCTGGGCCTGAGCGGTCAGCTGACACTGGCCGGCCTCGAGGTGCTGGCGCCAGACGGCGAAGAGGCGCTGCGCCTGCCCCGCCTGAACGTCGAACTGGATGGGGCGCTCAATACTTCCGAGGGAATGACCTTGAAGAAGGTGGATGTGCAGGGCCTGCAAGCCCACCTGACACTGCTGAAGGACGGCCGGCTCGACTGGCAGACCTGGCTGAAAAAAAACGCGGCCCAAGAGGTCCCGCCGCAGGACACCCCACAGCAACCCCACCTGCCGCTGCACCTGAAACGCTTTGAGCTTCGCGACGCCCGCCTGCTTTGGCAGGACCAAAAAGTCAAGGGCGGGTTCAAAGCCGAAGCGGAACACATCGCCGTAACACTCACCGACCTGGATCTGCCCGGCAGCGATCCCGCCGAGCTTCAGGCCGATCTGACCCTCAACCGAACGGCCCACCTGTCGCTGCAGGGCACGCTCCTGCCGGATCCTCTGCAGGGGGATCTGCTGTTGCAGCTCGACGGTCTGTCGACACCCGATTTTCAACCGTACATTGCGGCAAGCGGTATCCCGGTCACCCTTCAAAAGGGCATATTCTCTGCTGGCGGCCGCCTGGAAATAACCGCGAACCAGGAGGGCCCGGCTCTGTTATTCAAAGAGGGGGAGGCGCATTTGCAGGAGATATCTGTAAAGCGCAACGACACCGGCAAGGACTTCTTCCGGATGGGAGCCCTGGCTCTTACGGGGGTAACCGTGGATATGCCGCAGCATCGCCTGGTAGCGAAACAACTGCTGCTTGAAAAACCTGAGCTGGGTCTTCGCCGGGACCGTCAGGGGACCATCGACCTTTTGCAGTTGCGACCGCCCGCAGCGCCCCGAAATACCGGAACGGCGACGCCAGAGCCGGGCAAGCCCTGGCAGACGCAGCTGGCGGAACTGAAACTTGTGGACGGACAGATCAGCATCGGCCTTGAGGGACCGCGACAAACCTCGACGGCGGTTTTTCATAAACTCACCGGCAGCATAACCGGCTACGACTCGGCCACCAATCCTCCCCTGGACATCGCCCTCAGCGGGCGGGAAAAACAGGGGGGAACGTTACGCATCGACGGCAAGGGGACCCTTGCCCCCCTCGCCATGAACCTGCGCGTTCGCACCGCCAAACTCAATCTCAAACCGTTCTCGCCCCTGCTGGGGCAGGTCAACCCGGCCCTGCGGCTTGGCGCCGGCACCCTGACCCTGAGCTTGCGGACCGACCTGAAAGATACCGGTAAAAATCGACTGCGGATCCGGGGGCAGGCTGCTATGGAGTCCTTGTCGGTGCTCGACGGCAAACAGGAGTTCGCCGCCCTGCGCTCCCTGCGGATTCAGGATCTCGACATCCAACCCGGGCGGCAACGCTATACCACCGGCCCGATAACATTGGTCCGCCCGCATATCAATCTGATTGTGGGCGACGATGGCGTGAACAACCTGGCACGCCTGTTTGGCCAGACAGCCGACAACGCCGCCGGAACGACAACTTCCTCCCCGCCATCCCAAACTAAAAAAGAAGCGCAGACAGATGTGACCCTGGGGATCGGCGGATTGCAGATCAGCGATGCCAACCTGGTGATGCGGGACGAACGCTACCAGCCCGCCGTCATCAACCGGCTCGACAAGTTGGCGGTGACCGTCGAAGCAGTGGAAAACACCCCGGACAGCCTCGCCAAAATCAGCTTTGCCGGCGAACTGGACGACGCGCCGATCCAGGGAGAAGGATCTATAAACCCCCTTCGCGCAGACGCCGCCACCGAGCTCCAGGCACAACTTAAAACCCTTGATTTGACGGCGCTCTCTCCCATGTCGGAACGTTTCATCGCCTATCCGCTGCAAAAGGGGATGTTCACCCTCGACAGCAAGATTTCCATCGCACAGGGCAAGCTCGATTCCACCCACAGCATCCAGCTCGACGGACTGGAACTGGGCGACAAGGTTGAGGCTCCCGACGCCCCCAATCTGCCGGTCAAACTGGGAGTCAGCCTGCTTCAGGATCCTGCCGGCAACATCCATCTTACCCTGCCGGTGCGCGGCGACCTCGACGATCCGAGTTTCAGCGTCGGCGGCCTGGTGTTCAAGGTTATCGCCAACCTGCTTTTAAAAGCGGTGACCTCGCCGTTCGTATTCCTCGGCAATCTTATGGGAGCCGGCGAAGAGGGACTGGAATTTGTCGCTTTCGATCCGGGAGAAGGAAGGCTGCTCGCCAAAGACGCCAAAGCGGTACCGGCCGTCGCCGAGATGTTGCTGTCGCGGCCAAAAATCGATCTGCTACTCATCCCCCAGGCCGATGAGGAAGATCGTGCATTGCTGGCAGAGGCCTATGTGCGGCGGCGCATGCAGGAAATCAAGCACGCCGACCTGCCCAAGCAGGAACGTGACCGGATCAAACCGCAGGAACTGCCGGTCGGTCCCGAAGTGGATGCCGACGAATACGAGGACCTGCTGTTTGACGTGTATGCCGAACAGCCTTTTGACAAACCGAAAAATCTGATTGGTATGATTCGTAAATTGCCCCCGCAGGAAATGATGGAGGCCATCCGCGACCATTATCCCAGGGACGACAACACCCTTGAACAGCTGGCGCTGGAAAGGGCCCGCCACCTGCGCGCAGCATTCGTCGCCCTGCACCCGGAGCTGGAAAGCCGCATCAGCATTGAACCGCCCAAGGTTCCGGGGGAAGGGCATCGCGTCACCTTCGGCATCAAATAGCCGACGTTCAATCGGATGCGGTCGATCCCGGCACCGTTATATCCAGGTGCTTTGCAACCGCCCTGAAATAAACGTCGAGATCGCCATCGACAAAAAACCGGTGAGGTGCGGGAGGCAGCATCACCGCCCCCCGATTCACGACGACTGTTGTTGCTTGGGTATGATACGGGAGTAACGAGGCCGGAGTAACTTTAAGGGAGGAGCCCAGTACCAGCAACAGATCGCACTGGGCGATTAGCTGCTCGGCGGCTTCAAAAGCGTGTACCATCTCACCGAAAAAGACAATATCGGGCTTAAGCACACTGTTGCAGGCACTGCAATAAGCCAGAGGAGGCTTGGAACTGGTGGACATGGCCCGTTCCCACCAGGTATAGGAAAGCGCCTCATAGCTTTTGCCACAAAAGAGGCATTGCGCGGAACGGTACGAACCGTGAAGGTCGATGACCTTGCGGCTGCCGGCCAACTGGTGAAGCATGTCGATATTCTGAGTGATGAGCCCCGCCAACCCCCCGGCTTTTTCCAGGCCGGCCAGGAACCGGTGGGTAAAGGTCGGCCGGATAGCCTTGACCGTACTCACAAAATCCCGTGTGAATTCGTAGAAATACCGAGGCTCCCGATGAAACCAGTCGATATCGAAAACCTTCTCGGGATCGTATCGTCGGGTCACATAGAGCCCCTGCGGCCCTCGAAAGTCCGGGATGCCCGCCGCCGTGGAGATCCCCGCACCGGACAGGGTCACCACGCAGCGGGAACGTCGAATCATGTCGGCGCAACGAGCCGGTTCGAGTATGTGGGGTTCAGGTACGGACATGGCATCGGTTACGGCCACCGCTCCGGAGTTCATACCTCGGGGGGTACCGCATCGGGAATGGGGTTTACGCACAGACTGAAGTAGCGTAACCAGCCGACCTGTTATTTGCAAGTCAAAATCTCAGGTTTACCCCGGTTGTATGGCGGATCCATTCAAACACCCGCATCCTGTCAACCGTTGGGGAACTCCTTCTGCATCCTGCACACGGAGTCAGACTCATCGAAAACGGTACGATACCAGCTCCAATAGTAGGGCCGCTTGCCACCGTAAACATCCTGAGCAGGAAGCTTTCGAATATCCACCTCTCGCGAACCTTTTGTCCTGATTCCATTTTCAGTCATGCAGACACCTCCTTTATCCGGAAGGCAGATCGTGCCCGACCGGAAACTCCGGCCGGACAGTAGATAAACAGTATATCAGTTCGCTGGATTTTTATATCCCCGGCCAGCAACTATCACCGGCATCTAGCCTTATCGACAGGGCTTCCCCGCTCCTGCGGGGTGAGCTTGACTTTAATTCCAACAAGGATATGGTTTTTTATAAGAACGAGGTACCGGCCGTTAAAACAGCCTGTCCTGATGCCGACTTATTCATCCGCTTGACGAAGGATTCCGGGTATGCATGCTACTGCAGACAACAACCCCTTCGCCGTGGTTACCGGCCTTGAATACATGCAAGGCATTCAAGCGGCCCGAATACTTGCGAAGCGTCATCACCTACCGGTTATCGCGGTATCCACCAACAAAAATCATCCTTATAACTTAACCAACTGCTGTCACCAGGTCGTCTGTACCGACAACAACCTGATTGAAGATCTGATCGTTATAGGTCGGCAGCTGGCAGAAAAAGCCGTGTTGTTCCCCGGTACCGATGCGGACGTATTGCTCATCTCGCAAAATCGCCGCCAATTATCCCAGTGGTTCCACATGTGTTTACCGCCAGCGGAAGTGGTCGAAATGCTGATGGACAAATTGCAGTTTTACGCTTTTGCCCGGGAAGCAGGATTTCGCGTACCCGACACATGGTTCATTCATAACCGTCAAGAGCTGGATAGCGCCGCCCGAAAGGTTGTCTTCCCCTGCGTTCTCAAACCCCATTACAGGACCGCCAAATGGAACGAACTCTCGCCTTTTAAAGCGTTCAGAATCGTCACGGCGGAACAGCTGACAGCTACCTACGAGCAATACAAAGCCGCCACGGAATGCTTCATCCTGCAAAATTGGATCGAAGGTCCCGACGCCAACCTGTATTCATGCAATGCCTATTTCGATGCCAATACAAAACCTCTGGCATCCTTCGTGGCGAGAAAAATCCGGCAATGGCCGCCGGTCATGGGGCAGAGTTCGCTGGGCGAGGAATGCCGCGACGATGTTGTCCTTGCCGAGACGCTAAGGCTTTTCCAGACGGTCGGATTTCACGGACTGGCCTATCTGGAGATCAAGCGCGACCAGCGGACAGGAGAGTATTTCATCGTTGAACCGAACATCGGCCGTCCCACCGGCAGATCGGCCATTGCCGAGGCCGGTGGGGTCGAGTTGCTCTACACCATGTACTGCGACGCCCTCGGCCGGCCCCTGCCGTCCAACCGGGTTCAGCATTACGGTGGCGTCAAATGGATCAACCTCAGACAGGATCTCAGGTCGGCATTCTATTACTGGCGCAAAGGAGAATTGACTTTCAACCAATGGCGTAAATCGGTACGCGGACCCAAGACTTTCGCCATTTTTTCCTGGACCGATCCGTATCCCTTCCTGGGGGATCTGTGGCGCGCAGCGCGCCTGTTTTTCAACAAGGAAGAACGCGGCAAACGAAATCCGGATCGAACCATCGGGGAGGAAAAATGAAGATCCTGCTGGCCAGCAAAATCGATACCGGAGCCCTGGAGATTTTGAGTCAGCGCCATGATGTGGTGTCGGGCGTCGGTGAAACGGAAGCAGCCCTGAAAAATCTGATACGCGATCGCGAAGCCTTGATTTTCCGAAGCGGCGTGAACATCACCGCCGGGATCATGGCCTGCGCTCCCGACCTGCAACTACTTATCCGGGCCGGATCCGGCCTCGACAACGTCGATCTGGATTATCTGCGCAACCACGATCTGAAACTGGTGCGAATCCCGCAGCCGGGAGCCCGGGCGGTGGCAGAACTGGCCTTCGGCATGATGCTGGCGCTATCCCGTCAGATTCTCGTTGCAGATCAGTTGCTTCGCAAAGGAACGTGGGCCAAACACCAATTGAGGGGACACCTGCTGGTCAACAAGCAGCTGGGTATCGTCGGCCTGGGCAACATCGGCACCCTGCTCGGACAGATGGGCCTGGCCTGGGGAATGCAGGTGCTGGGTTGCGTGGAACACCCCTCTCCAGAACGCGCCGCTCAATTTGAAGCCAAGGGCCTCCACCTGACCGACCTCAACACCGTCCTGTCGACGGCCGATTATCTCTGCGTATGCGTACCCCTCAAAACCACCACCAGCGGCCTTATCGGCCACGACGAACTGGCCATGGTAAAACCCGGAAGTTTTGTTCTGAATATGGCCAGAGGCGGCATCATCGACGAGGCCGCCCTGAGCGAAGCACTTCGCCAGGGCCGGTTGGCCGGTGCCGCCCTCGACGTGCACCAAACCGAAGGGGAAAACCAGATTTCGCCCCTGGCCGATCTACCGAATGTTGTTCTGACGCCCCATATCGGCGCCATGACCATCGATTCCCAGCGTGAAATCGGCCGCAGAATCATCGACATCATGGACGATTTCGACCCGGCAGAACAAACACCCGGAGGCAGCGCACCGGGAACCGGTCACCCCCTGTGAACCGTCCCCCAAGGAGGGTTGTCATGCAGAAAAAAACGTCCCAGTTCAAATCTCTGTTGCATTCGCCGGATGTTCAATTCCTCATGGAAGCCCATAACGGCTTAAGCGCCAAGATCGTCGAAGAGGCTGGTTTCAAAGGCATCTGGGGCAGCGGACTGGCCATATCGGCTGCCCTAGGGGTGCGGGACAACAACGAAGCCAGCTGGACCCAGGTACTGGACGTTGTCGAGTTCATGAGCGATGCATCCAGCATCCCGATCATGCTGGATGCCGACACCGGCTATGGCAATTTCAACAATGTGCGCAGGTTGGTGCGTAAACTGGAACAGCGAGGGGTCGGCGCCGTCTGCATCGAGGACAAGCTGTTTCCGAAAAACAACTCGTTGCTGGACGACGCCCGTCAGCCATTGGAAGCTATCGATGTTTTCGCCGGAAAAATCAAGGCAGCCAAAGACACCCAGCAGGATGAGGATTTTTGCGTCATCGCAAGAATCGAAGCCTTCATTGCCAAATGGGGGCTGGGCGAAGCGCTCAAACGCGCCGAAGCCTACCATAAAGCGGGGGCGGATGCCTTGTTGATCCACAGCAAACTGTCGACGGCGGAAGAGATCCTGGCCTTCATGAACGAATGGCAGGATACCTGTCCCATCGTTGTGGTCCCGACCAAGTATTACACGACACCGACCTCGGTATTTCAAGAGGCCGGTATCAGTCTGGTGATCTGGGCCAACCAGCTGCTGCGCTCGAGCGTAGCCGCCATGCAGAAAACCGCGGCCATAATTCATGAACAACAGTCGCTGCTCGGGGTCGAAAAAGAGATCACCCCGGTAAAGGAAGTCTTCCGTTTACAAAACACCGACGAACTGAAAAAGGCCGAGGAACGTTATCTGCCACCGACCCGCACCCCCGATCCCTCCGGCGGATAAAAAGCGCTACCCCGGCACCAACCGGTTGGCCATCGGCCACCGAAACCCTCTAGCAAAGCGACGACTGTCATGACCTTCTTCTCGCTTAACCGCTGCATATCCTATAAATTATTGCTCTGTCTGTATCTACCGGCGGGCGTACTACTGCTGACTGTTCTGCTGGCAAGCGTACATATGGATATTCCTCTGGCCATGTTTACCAGGGATCCGGCCGACATTACCCATACATCGCCGTTTTTAGGGGTCGTGTCGAACATCTGCATCCTGCTGTGGTGTGCATCGGCCGCCATTTGCTTCTTTTCCTTTTTTGTCTTGCGGAAAACCGGGGCAAACAGCGCCGCCATCTTTTTCCTGTTCTCCGGCCTGCTCACCAGCATGCTCATGTTGGACGATCTATTCCTGCTGCATGAAAGGATTTTCCCGGAATATCTGCACTGGCGACAGCGCTATATCTACCTGAGTTACGTGTCCATCGTCCTTGTGTACCTGACAGCATTCCGGCACATCATCTTCAAAAACAATTTCCTGCTGCTGGCGTTGGCCCTCGGGTTTTTCTTTCTGTCGGTCGCGGTGGACTGTATGGCCACGAAAATGGAGACTCTCGTACTCGACTATCACCTGTTTGAGGATGGCTTTAAACTTTTCGGACTTGCCAGCTGGCTGGGCTATTTCGGCGAGAAATCTCTATACATGATGTTTCGGCCCGATGGCTGAGGCAGCAAAAAAACCACAAGGCATTCGTTGTTTTTGTACCTTGTGCACCGCATTCGAAAAAACGTGGCCTTACCTGTCTCGCTCGAAGCCGGAAGGATTGAGGATACCGCCCCTATGAGTGTTATCGCCACCCAAAATACACGGGATGTATCAGAAACCTCTCTGCCGATTCTGACAGAAGAGGAACTCGCCGCCTGGCTGATGCAAAGAGGAACAAAAGTCATCCGCCACCATGGGCGTTATTGGATGGCGACGCACCCCGGATTTTATTCCGCAACCCACCCCATGGCCAGAATGAAGCTGGCGGAAGCCAGCCGTCCAAGCCCTCTTTGCTGGGGATTTCGCACCTCTTTGGGCGAAACCGACGCCCACGGGGCCAATGGCAGCATGCCGCTGCATTTGTTGGCGGATATCAAGAACTATACATTGCAAACCCGAAGCGCACGCTGTCGCAACAAACTGCGTAATCTCCGCAAGCAGGTTAGCATTGTCGAATTGCACAAGCCGGACCTGCTGCTGGAGCAGGGCTACGACATACTTTCCTCGGCCCACGCCCGCAACGGTTATGGCAGGATTCCCGGCCGATCCGCCTACCGCAAAGAGATCGAACGCTATTATGATGCCGGGCGTGGCTTGGTGATTGGAGGGTTGATAGAGGGAAAACTCGGGGGATATATAACAAGTTACGCGGTCGGCGCAACCGCCTACGTGGACGACCTGTTTCTGCACTCCGCCTATCTGCGCACCAACATCAGCCTCGGCCTGTTTTTCGAATGGGTGCAGATCTGCCGCCGGGCCGGATCGATTCGCGAAATCGTTCACGGCCTGCACGCCAGGGAGGCGCCGGGATTATGCCGCTACAAGGAAGAGTTGGGGCTGTCGGTCGTACACGTACCGGCACGCATATGGTTCGCCCCGTTGACCGGCAGAATCGTTAAAAAGCTGCGCCCTCACGCCTACTATCGCCTGACCGGACACGATTAGCAAAGACATCGCCAGAAGCTTACCCCTCCGGCACGGTCCGGGCCATATGCAAAAGCCCTTTTTCTGCCTTGAGGTCGGTAAACTGGAAATCGGGCCACTCTTGCCGCCAGCGCCGGGCGACCGCCGACTCGCCGGAGCGGGCATAGTCATCCATGAAAACCGTCCCGTCCCGGTTTAACCTGGGCAGCAATATCGGTCCCGCCGGATAACGTGCAAGGTCACCCGTTGTGTCCGGCGGCCCATCGACGACCAACATATCGATGCCGATGTCCTGCGGCAAAACTCCACTTGCGTACCAGAGCCAGGAATCGCCGCTGAGGTCATACGCCTGCAACGGCGCATCAAGAACCGTTGCCCACCCTTCCAGACCCTGAGCGATGATTTCCCGGCGGGTCTTTTCGGCAAAAACGGGGTCATGATCCATACTGTAGACGTGCCCCTCGCCGTTCAGCTGCATGCACCTGGCCAAAACCACCGTACTGACCCCGCTGCCGCATTCCACAACAACCCGCGGGCTGCAGCGGCGCGCATGACGGGCAAGGTGCCACAAAAAATCGGGGGAACCTGCCCAACCGCGCATCAGGGGAAGGCTATTATGCATGTCCAGTTCCCGATAGAGCCCTATCAGGCACTCCAGTTGTTCATAGAGACCCCGGTTTTGGGATGCGACTTCAGCCGACAGGCTTTTCTTCAGGCGTTTAATCTGGCCGTGCATCTTGTGCAGGCGCACATAGATGAAGATCCCGCCAAGGATACACACCAAATATAGCAAGACGATGCCGATATGGTTCATGTCCTACCCATACGTTGTAAAAAGAGTAAAAAAATACAGGTTCGCGTGCACGACCTTTGACTGTGATATTCTTTTCCCAAACTCTCTTACGCCGGAGCGTTGCCCTTATGTCCCGTATCCTGCTAGCCATAATGGGATTTGCCGCCCTGTTTGCCGGTTGCCTGCTGGCCCGTGCTCTTTATCTCATACCGGACCTTCCCCTGTGGTACTGCCTGCTGCCGCTGATTCTAACCATTTTGGCATTCGGCGCCATGGTCAATCTTGTCCACCTCCGATGGGCTATGATTCAACTCACGACAGCTTTTTTCGCCACACTGGCTTTGACCTTCGTTGTTCCGCGAATAGGCACGCTTCCGGCCAAAACCGGCAACGACGGTCTGGTTACCGTGCCCCTGCATATCCCGCCCGCTTGGTCCGGAACCATAAAACCCGAATCGCCAATATTGCAGACCGTCCCGGGGTTCGAAATATCGGTTTTTGCCTCCGGCCTGACGGGTCCACGAATGTTGGCTTTCAGTCCGGCTGGCGATCTTTACGTATCGCTGCCCAGAGCCGGCCGGATCATGGTCCTGCCCGATGAAAACCATGACGGCGTCGCAGACCGTCATATGACTTTTGCCGACGATCTCGACCTGCCTCACGGTTTGGCTTTTGCCGGGCAGGATCTGATCGCCGCCGAAAATGGACGGTTGATACGCCTGCCGGATGGCAACACGGATCTCCGTGCCGACCGTATCGAAGTGCTTTCCAACGATCTTCCCGTCGGCGGCGGTCACTGGACCCGTAGCGTGGCCATCGGACCGACGGGCGACTATTTCGTGGCGGCCGGCTCCAGCTGCAACGCCTGCATGGAAAAAGATCCGCGCCGCGCAGCCATCCTGCGCATCCCGGCCGGTGGCGGACAGGCGAAAATTCATGCCCGGGGGCTTCGCAACAGTGTCGGTCTGGCCTTCCATCCCGCAACCGGCGAGCTGTGGGCCAGCAACAACGGACGTGACCGACTCGGGGACGATCTGCCTCCTGAGGAAATCAATCGTATCGTCCCGGGCGGTGATTACGGTTGGCCGTTCTGCTATGGCCGGCGGATCCCCGATCCCGATTACGGCAGCGTCTCCCGTTGCCGTCAGACCCTGCCGCCGGAGGTCGAAATGCAGGCCCACTCCGCACCCCTGGGCATCACTTTCGGCCACAAGCTGGCGTTTCCCAAAGCCTATCGCGACATGCTCTATGTAGCTTTCCACGGTTCCTGGAACCGCAGCATCCCCACCGGCTACAAATTGGTCGGCATCCCCGTCGAGAACGGCCGCCCCACGGGACCGCCGCAGGATATTGTCCGTGGCTGGCTGCAGGGCCGCAGGGCCTGGGGACGCCCTGTAAGCCCGGCCGTCGGTCCCGACGGCGCCTTGTACCTGTCCGACGATCGCGCCGGCCTCATCTATCGAATTACCGCCATGGAAGAGGCTACCAAGATCACCGAAAAAAGCAACTAAACGCGCTAGGGTTGCAGCTGTTTCGCACAACCGTCAGCAAAGCGCGGCTGTCCGTACCAAGCAAAAATACCAAGCAAAACTCATTTTTTTTTGCGCCCCCGGGGATGGGTACGGTCATAAACTTCCATCAGCCGATCGAGGCTGACCTGGGTATATTTCTGCGTGGTGGACAAGGAGGCATGGCCAAGCAATTCCTGGATGGCACGCAGATCCGCACCGCCGTCCAACAGGTGGGTGGCAAAGGTATGACGCAAGGCATGGGGGGAGGCATCCTTGAGGATACCGGCACACAACAGCCATTTTTTAAGGTTGCGTTCGATGCTCCTGGATGAAAGCCGCCCACCCCGGTAATTGAGAAACAGCGGTTGTTCCCGATCCGGAACGCCACGCTCGGCCAGATAACGTCCCAGGGCCTGTCGGGCCGGACGGCCCATGGGTACGATGCGCTCCTTATCCCCTTTCCCCCTGACCCGTACCAGGCCGTCGCGAAGATCGACATGGCCGACGTCGAGGCCCTCCAGCTCCCCCACGCGCAGACCGCTGGAATAGAATAACTCCAGGATCGCGCGGTCGCGCACCGTCAGCGGCTCGTCACCATCGGCGGCCTTGATCAGGGCAAACACCTCGTCCACGGTCAGAACCTTGGGCAGATACTGCTCCCGTTTGGGAGTCGCCACAGTCTCAGCAGGACTGACGGCCAGCTCGCCCTGGCGGACGAGATAGCGGAAAAAACTACGAACGGCCGAAAGCTTGCGACCGATGGTGGTCTTGCGATTGCGTTTGTGCAAGCGGGCGAGATAACGCCGCAAAACAAGGGCATCGACCTGCTCTATGGCAGAAGCCGTATTTGACGAACCTTCCTCCCCGGCCTCCTGTTTGAGAAATCGGGAAAACTCCGTCAGATCCTGCCGGTAAGCCCGCAAGGTATGGGGCGACAGGTTGCGTTCCACTTCAAGGTGCCGGCAGAATCGAGCGATCAGACGATCCATGTCAAAGCCTTTCAAGGCAGCATCAAATGGTTGTCGAACTGTATTATGAGCGCGTTGACGCCTACCTATGGGCGTGCCATAATGAGCCACAAAACAGGAGGAACCTTGCAGACTTTCTTCAAGATATTGACATGTTTTTTCGGGGCCGTAGGCGGCTTGACGACACTGAGTTACGCCTTGTACTGGTATGAAACCGCCAACCGGCGTCCCGAGCTGGTCAATCAGCGTTTCCGGCCCGGCAGGCTGGTCCTGGCAGGCGGCTT
This sequence comes from Syntrophotalea carbinolica DSM 2380, assembly GCF_000012885.1. NCBI lineage: Bacteria > Pseudomonadati > Thermodesulfobacteriota > Desulfuromonadia > Desulfuromonadales > Syntrophotaleaceae > Syntrophotalea > Syntrophotalea carbinolica. The sequence continues at coordinate 750,078 of NC_007498.2, read as the reverse complement.
GATCCTGGGCGAAACGCTTTTCCTGATGCTGACCATCCTACTGCACCCCTTTGGATGGTTCAACCGCAAAGCACCGCCCGTCAACAGCGATCGCACCCCGATCATCCTGTTGCACGGCCTGTTTCACAGCCGCGCCTGCTGGTGGTGGTTAAGACTGCACCTGCGGCGCCAGGGCTGGAAAACGGTCTACGCTGTCGCACTGCCTCCCTGGAAGAACGTGGAAGTCCTCACCGAACGGGTGGCTCATATCGTAGATACCCTGCGTCACCGCCATGGCGTGCGCCAGGTTCACCTGATAGGTCATTCCATGGGCGCTCTGATTGCCCGCAACTATCTGCAGATTCGCGGCGGCGCGGGCAAAATTGACCGTTGCGTGCTACTCGGCGCACCCCACCGGGGATCGAAACTGGCCCCTTTTGCCCTGTCGCCGCTGGGCATGCTGCTGTTACCGGGCTCCGAGTTCCTGAAACGTCTGGCGGCAGCCGCCTGGCCCGCAGATACCGGAGTCGTCAATATCTATTCCCGCCACGACAACATGATTCTGCCGTTTGACAATGCCGTGCTGCCGGAAGTTGCCAACCGGGAAATGATCGGCATGGGTCACACCTCCCTGCTGTTTCGGCCATCGGCCATCCGCTGTATCATCGACCATCTCAAAAAGGAGCAGCCATGATTACCCTGGAAGTCAACAGCCGGCAGCGTGAGGAATTCATCGATATCAGCGCCCAGGTCCGGCAGGCAATTCGCAACGCGGGTGTCAACCGGGGCATCGCCTGCCTGCATGTGCCGCATACCACCGCCGCCGTTACCATCAACGAAAACGCCGATCCCGATGTGCTGCACGACCTGCTTCTCGGTCTGGAACGACTCGCGCCGCGCGATGCCGGCTATCGCCATGCGGAAGGCAACAGCGACGCCCACATCAAAAGCTCCCTGCTGGGCGTGGATCAGACCCTGTTGGTCGAAAACGGCGAACCGGTGCTGGGCACCTGGCAGGGGATTTATTTCTGCGAATTCGACGGTCCGCGACGCCGCAGGCTGCATATCCGGATACTCGAGAAATGACCTTGCCTGTGGCGCTGGCAGCGGCCGGCGATTATCAGCGAGATACCGTGGAGCAGGCCCTCGCACGTGTGATGGCGGAACTGGGGGGGATGAACGCCTTCGTGCGGCCTGGTCAAAAGGTACTGATCAAGCCGAACATGCTGGCCGGCAAGTCGCACGACAAAGCGGTAACCACCCATCCGGAGGTGGTGCGCGCAGTGATCCGCATGGTTCAGGAGGCGGGCGGCAGTGTTTCCGTAGGCGACTCGCCAGGAGTCGGCACCCCCGCCGAGGTCGCCCGCCGTTGCGGCATCATGCAAGTCATCGAAGAGACCGGGGCGCGTTTTGCGCCTTTTGTCGAATCGGTTCGTGTGGGACCGGTGGGGCGGACCTTCCGGCAACTGGAGCTGGCACGCGATATTCTGGATGCCGACGTCATAATCAACATCCCCAAGCTCAAAACCCACGGCATGATGGGATTGACCTGCGGCGTCAAAAATCTTTTCGGAGCGGTAGTCGGCATGCGAAAACCGGCGCTGCACCTGCAAGCCGGGGCCGACAAAGGTCTGTTTGCCCTGATGCTGCTGGAACTGGCGGAACATATTCGACCGACCCTGACCATCGTTGATGCCATCGTCGGCATGGAAGGCAACGGCCCCGGCAGCGGGGATCCGATCACTATGGGGGCCCTGCTGGCCGGCACCAACGCCTTGGCTGTCGACAGCGTCGCCATCAATCTGGTCGGCATGACGGCAGCGGACGTCTGGACCCAGCGTCTGGCGCAACAGACCCAGCGATACGGCAGCCGCCTGGAGGACATCGCGTTGCGCGGCGACGCCCTCCAGGATCTGGCGCTGCCCCGCATTTGCGCGGCCCACAGCGCCGACATGGTCTGGGGGATCCCGACCTGGCTGCAAGCTCCCCTCCAGCGCGCCTTGAGCTCACGTCCTTATGCAGATCCGCAGTTATGTCGCCACTGTGGCCTGTGCGTAAAGCACTGTCCCCCGCAGGCCATGGTTTTGAAACATGGTCGCCTGCATATCGACTACCGACGTTGCATTCATTGTTTTTGCTGTCAGGAATTGTGCCCTTACGGTGCCCTGCTGACCCGCCAGGGTTGGCTGTTGCGCCTGACCCGCCGACTGGGCGAGCGCAAACGGCGCCATTTGTCCGAACAATCTCCAAATGATTCCGGCAAAGACCGAGGAGACTGACATGAACCTTCGCACCTTGCTTTTGCAGCGCCTGCTTCCCGCGGTGATTCTTCTGCCTTTGCTCTGGGGCTGCGCCGCGCTGCGCGCGGAACCGCCGGAAGTCGCACTGGCCGGACTGCAGGTGGAAAACCTGACCCTGAGTCACGCCATACTCTCTGCGGACCTGAGTCTGTTCAACCCCAACAACTTCGGCATCAACGTACGTGAAGTGCGCTACGCCCTGTCCATCGGCGACATCCGCGTGGCCCAGGGCACATCTCTGGAAAGCGTCCGACTCGCAGCCCACCAATACGGCCACCTGCCCCTGCGACTCTCCACCGCCTATTTCAACCTGTTGCGCCTGGGGCCCCTGCTCGAGCAACACAAGCCTCTGCCTTACAAAATCACCGGGACAGTCATCCTCGGCAAATCCCTGATCGGCAGCCACGGCTTCCCCTTTGACAAAGAAGGTATTCTCGATCTCTCCGAACTCACCGGCGAGTCCGAGTCCGACTCCGGCGGCACCAACCCATAAACGAACAGCGGCGCCCCCTGGTTCGGGCGCCGCTGCCAGCACATAGCCGATCGTATGTTTAAAAAGGCCGCACGGCTGGGGCGATACCGGCAGACCCTTGCCTCGCTCCTGTCGAGCCAACCAGCCAATGCAAAACGCTGCTTACGGCAAATCCGGATGGGTGGTTCACTCATGCCGTTGAGATCTTAACGCCTAAAATGCAGTTCGTTCTGCAGCTCGAGGATTTTTTTACGCAAGGCCAGCACCTCACCATGGGAGGCCATCCCCTTGAGGTAATAGCGCAATTCCTGATACTCGCCGTGAAGCTCCTCCAGACGCTTCATCAACTCCTTGTTCATCGTCTTCAACTCTTCATTTTCCCGCTTCAGACTGCGAATTTCCTCGAGATGCTTGCTGTGCATGTCGACACTTACAACCTTGGATGCCATGGTCCACCGTCCCTTTCTGATCCCTATCGAATCCTTGTGACCTGGCTGGTTATAATTTTACCTTTAAAACGGCCGAAGGTAAATGGGCATTCGCCAAACATTTGGCAGCAAAGGAGGCGGAGGCGTGGCGGTCAACCGAGGAAGGCGTGTTAAAGCAGTTTATTGCGTACTTCATCGAGAGTAACACCCTCGATAAGGAGACGTTTATGACGCGATTTATCACCGGACACGAGGGTCACCCGACTTTTGGCCACCCCCAGCAATTTGGCGAGAAATTCCCGGCACAATTTATTGGCGGCACCTTCAACCGGCGGTGAGGTGAGGCGGATTTTGAGACTTTCCCCCTGCAAACCGGCCAATTCATTCCGACTGGCCCGCGGTTGCACATGGACACTGAGCACAACGCCCTTATCGGTTTGCGACAGACATTCCGCCATCAATCCGCATCCTCCCGGGCAGGAGGGGCAATCTGCGCAGACGCGTCATCCTCGAGGATCTCCATCAGCACGGGCTGGAAGCGCCCTGCATCCTGAATGGACAGGGTGTTCATATCCAACAGCCGCATATGACTTTCAACCACGGCCCGCAGTCCCGATTCGAAGGAAACTTTCTGGCGACGCAATTCCTGGATTTCAGACAGCAGATCCATATGCCGGTTGCGCGCCTCCTGCACGATCTTTTCACCCTTCAGTTCCGCTTCGGCGACAATAATTTCCGCCTCCTTGGATGCATTGGCCTTCAATTCATCGGTCATACGCTGAGCGGTCAGCAGGGTTTCCTTGAGCGTCACCTCGCGCTGCTTCATTTCGTCGAGGCTGTCACGGGTACGCGACAGCTCTTCCTTGAGCTTCTGAACTTCCAGGTGAAAGCGTTCCAGTTCGTCGGCCACCTGTTCGAGGAAGCTGTCGACTCCGGACTTATCGTAACCCAAAGGGCGTGTTTTAAAACGGTGCTGCTGAATATCGATGGGGGTGATGGACATGAAAAAGATCCCGATGCAGTTTTTGTTGTCTGAGCAATAACTTCGCTCAGGCTGAAAAATCGATGGCTTGGATTGCGGCACCTGAACGCAAATGTCCAGGCAAATCCGCAGACAAACGCGGCAGGAAGACAAACCCCTCGCCGAACCGAGCCGGATCAGCGGAGCAGCAAAGTCCGCAGGAAATTACTCACAAAAAACAGGCCGAAAATCAATACCATCGGGGTGAAATCCAGACCTCCGAACTGCAGGGGCACGATACGGCGCATGCGTTGCAATACCGGTTCGGTGGCACTGTAAAGAAACCGCACGATGGGATTATAGGGATCTGGGTTGACCCAGGAGAGAATCGCCCGCGCCACCACAATATAGGCATAAATCTCGAAGATGGAAGCAAACATTTTTATCAACGTATACTGAAGCCCTTGAACAATACCCACGGTTCAACCTCGCTTGACGTAAATTTTATCGGTTTTTTAGATAATTAACCCCATTTTATACCCAATCCGCGACCGAGGTGTCAACGGTTTCGACACAACAGTCCCCTCAACAGTCGTCAACCTTTGACAAACACCCAAAAAACCGCTACATTTTGCCTTCACTTGGGGATACCTTCACGGCAACATAACGACCATGCACGAATCCGTTGTTCATGTCCGTTCGGCACATCGCATCAGAGGATTCGACGCTGCCGGTTACGCTCAAGGCTCCCCGATACGTGCCGCCCTGGGGCACAAAGCCACCGCCCGGGCCAGAACAGCAGACCCAAAGCGACAATTCAGCAGACAGGATTCACTGCACTGGAAACCAGATAAGGAACTGCCATGATCCGGACCACTAATCTCAATATCCGTTCCCTGACCCCCATTATCGCACCCGCCGATCTGAAGCAGGTTTTTCCCCTCAGCGAGGAGATGGCCGAGTTCGTTTTGAACTGCCGGCAGACCATTCGCGACATCCTCAATCAAAAGGATCGTCGCATCATGGTGGTCGTCGGACCATGTTCCATCCACGATACCAAGGCCGCCCTGGAATACGCCGAGCGGCTGGCCGCGCTGAATGAGGAGTTAAAGGACCAACTGTTCCTGGTGATGCGCGTCTATTTCGAGAAACCACGCACCACCATCGGCTGGAAAGGTCTTATCAACGACCCGGACCTCAACGGTACCCACAAGATTTCCAAGGGGCTCGGCGTTGCCCGCGGCCTGCTGTCCGCCATCACCGAAATGGGGCTGCCCATCGCCACTGAAATGCTCGATCCCATTACGATTCAGTATCTGTCCGACATGATCAGCTGGGGGGCTATCGGCGCGCGAACCTCGGAATCCCAGCCTCATCGGGAGATGGCCAGCGGCCTGTCGTTCCCGGTCGGTTTCAAAAACGGTACCGACGGCAGTCTGCAAATCGCCATCGATGCCATGGGTGCAGCCTGCCATTCCCACAGTTTCCTCGGCCTCAGCCGCGACGGCCGTCCTTCGATTGTGGAGACAACCGGCAATCCCGACACCCATATCGTTCTGCGCGGTGGCGGCGGTAAGCCCAATTACGCTCCGGAAGACATCGCCCAGGCAGAAACCCTGCTGCAAAAAGCCGGTCTGCCCCAGGCCATCATGGTGGACTGCAGCCATGCCAACTCCTTCAAGGACCACGAGCGCCAGGAAGAGGTTCTGATCAGTGCCATCGAACAGGTGGTGGCGGGCAACCGCTCCATCGGCTCATTAATGGTCGAAAGCAACCTGCAAGCCGGCAACCAGAGCCTGAACGCCGATATCAAACAGCTGAAATACGGGGTCTCCATTACGGACAAATGCGTCGACTGGGCCAATACCGAACGTATGCTGCGCTACGCCCATCAACAATTGAAGAAATGCGGTGGCCGGGCCATTTCCTGACCCCATGAAAGAATCCAAAGAGTCGGCAGCCCCGAGGGCCTGCTGACTTCGCCATAAAAAGCCCTCTCCGGCATTAAACCGGGGAGGGCTTTTTGCGTTTTGCCGCGTCAAATTACGGCTATCCGACAGCCTCTGGGGCGTGCCGCGCATCAATTCAGGGGCACCGCATGTTTAATCGCGATGCACCAGTGCATCCACCTGCAATTTGACGTCGTCGATATTGACCCGCGCAACCTTGCCATGTTCACGCTCGCTGCGCACCAGACCCTCATCCACCCATGTAAGCAGGAGGGCTTTGCTGATACCGAACATGCCGGCTGCATCCTCCGGCGTAAACCAGGTTTTGACCAGGGACATGAGCTGCTCTCCTTTCCGCTGACGGCAGACAACATCCCTCCGGGAAGATCCCGAAGCCCCGCGCACGCCGCAGCCTTACTTTAACTTTAAAAGAAGTAAGGCAACATGCAACCGGTCGGCATATCGACAGAGAAGAGCTTTCTACAGAGAGTTGAGCAATCGATAGATTTTTTGCTCAGCTTCCCAAACAGCACCGACACGATCCTCCTCGCCAAGTTCATCGAACAACAAGCGGGCGCGATCCAGCAGATTGTGCGCCTTGAGAAGAATCGGCGTCAATTGGGCTTCCAACCGCATCTGGGGAATTTCACCGACCCCCTCTTCATGGTGGGCAAGTTCTTCGACAGCCTGCACTAAAAGGCGCTCGGCTTTGGGATCGCCGGCACCGGACTGTAAATTACGTATTTCGTCCACCAGGACGCGGTAACGATCTGAGATGTTCATGAAAACTCCTTGAAATGGTTGACACTGCAATGCAGTGCCTATTGTAACCACATCCGCCCCGATGGGACAACATCTACCGACAGTCAAGGCTATCAAAATCCTGCCGGCAGGCAGGCGTCGCTGAAGAATGGCGCTTCCGCAAATCAAGTTAAACATTGACGTCCACCATGCCCTGCTGCTAACGTATTCCGTAAACATAAGAATAAAGGCAGTTGTTTCTCATCCGCTCCTGGCGGATGAAAAATAGATAGGCCCTGGGGGAGTTTGCAAAACTGAGAGTCCTGCGCATGCGGGACAACCCTTTGAACCTGATCCGGGTCATTCCGGCGTAGGGAAGCGGCGCAAATGCAGAACCTGACGTGTTCTGCCGAGGTCGCATATTGCGGCCTTTTCTTTTTTGGGTAAGGGAATGCACATCTGGATTAACGAACAACCCCATAACATATCCGAGGACGCCCGCCTGTTTGAAATGCGGGATCGCTTTAAGCCGCAGGCCGATGTCGTCATTCTCAACGGCTTTCCGGTAACCTCCGACCGTCCGCTGAGCAACGGCGACCGTATCGTATTGATCCGTCGCGGGGAAATCCCGACATCCGAGGAACTGGAGGCCCTGCTGGTCGCACGCCACACCCCCGGCGTGCATGCCCGCCTCAAGCAGGCTACCGTCGGCATTGCAGGCGTCGGGGGACTCGGATCGCCCATTGCCATCGCCCTGACACGCAGTGGCGTGGGGCGACTGCTGTTGGTTGACTACGATGTGGTGGAGCCTTCCAACCTCAATCGCCAGATGTATTTCGTCGACCAGATCGGCCAACCCAAGGTCGAAGCCCTGGCCGCGACGCTGGCCCGCATCAATCCTGGGGTAAAAGTGAGCACCCGTATGGTGCGCCTTACCCGCGACAATGTAGCCGAAATTTTCGACGGCGTCGATGTCATGGTGGAAGCCTTTGACGACCCGCAAGCCAAAGCCATGCTGACGGAAACCTTTTTATCCCGCTTCCCGGACACACCGCTGGTGGCGGCCTCCGGGGTGGCGGGCGCAGGGCCGGCCAACGCCATCGTCACCCGAAGGGCCATCGGCAACCTGTACCTGGTCGGCGATGGCGAAACCGCGGCGGCGCCGGGTACCGGTCTGATGGCACCCCGCGTCGGAGTGGCGGCGCATCATCAGGCCAATGCCGTACTGCAACTATTACTTGGCGAATCGCCCGCTTGACAACAGGACCAAAACGCATGCTTACCTTGACTGTTAATGGCAAAACACGCACCTACCATAATCTGGCAAGCTTGTCGGACCTGCTGCAACAGCTCCAATTCGATCCGGAGCGAGTGGCCATCGAATATAACGGCACCATCGTCACCCGGGACCGTTTCGCCACCACCGCGCTGCATACCGGCGACCGGGTGGAAATCGTTCAATTCGTCGGCGGGGGCTGAACCCTGTCGCTTTGACCAAAGGTTATATCATGGATGAACTCGTCATTGCCGGTCGGTCTTTTTCCTCCCGCCTGATGGTCGGGACCGGAAAATTCGCCTCTAACTCTCTGATGGCAGACGCTTTGGCCGCTTCGGGATCGCAGATCGTCACCGTCGCTTTGCGTCGAGTCGACATCGACCGACCCGAAGACGATCTGCTGGCCCATATCGATCGGGACAAGTATCTGCTGCTGCCCAATACAAGCGGTGCCCGCGACGCCGAGGAGGCTGTGCGCCTGGCGCGTCTGGCGCGCGCCGCCGGCTGCGAGCCCTGGGTCAAGCTGGAGGTCACTCCCGACCCCTATTATCTGTTGCCCGATCCCATCGAAACCCTCAAGGCCGCCGAAATTCTGGTCAAGGAAGGCTTTGTGGTTTTGCCCTACATCAATGCCGACCCGGTACTGGCCAAGCATCTGCAGGAAGCCGGCACCGCCACGGTGATGCCGCTGGGAGCGCCCATCGGCACCAACAAGGGGGTGCGCACCCGCGATAACATCGCCATTATCATCGAGCAGGCTATCGTACCTGTGGTGGTCGATGCGGGTCTTGGCGCACCGTCGCATGTGGCCGAGGCCATGGAAATGGGTGCCGATGCGGTGCTGGTCAATACCGCCCTGGCCGTAACCCCGGATCCCGCGGGTATGGCACACGCCTTTCGCCTCGGGGTGGAGGCCGGGCGCCGCGCGTTTCTGGCGGGTCTGCCGGCCCAGCAACAGAAGGCCGAGGCGTCCAGCCCCCTGACCGGATTTCTGAGGGACGAACAGTGAATTTTCTCGACGAATTCAACAGCTACGATCGCAGCGAGCTTGCGGAACGGATCATGTCATGCCAGGCCGCCGATGTGGAACGGGCGCTGACGGCGGAACATCTGCGAAGTGCCGATTTCATGGCGCTGCTGTCGCCGATGGCGCACGGTTACCTGGAGTCGATGGCACAAAAAGCCCACCGTCTGACCCAGCAGCGTTTCGGCAAGATCATCCAGCTCTATGCGCCGCTGTACATCTCCAACGAATGCAGCAACGGTTGTCTGTACTGCGGCTTCAACGCCGCCAACAAGGTCGCGCGGCGCACCTTGAGCCTGGACGAAGTCGAAGCCGAGGCCCGCATCCTGCGCCAGCGCGGTTTCCGCCATGTGCAGTTACTGACCGGCGAGGCACCGCAGGCGGTCGATGTCGATTTTCTGGAAAATGTTGTCAAACGCGTACGACCGTTTTTTTCTTCCATCAGCATCGAAGTCTTCCCCATGGACGAGGCCGGTTATCGCCAACTGGTGGCGGCCGGCGTCGACAACCTGACCGTCTATCAGGAGACGTACGACCGTGACCTGTACGACAAACTGCATCCCTTCGGTCGCAAGAAAGATTTCAATTGGCGACTGACCACTCCCGATCGTGGCGGCGCGGCGGGACTGCGCTCGATTGGCATCGGTAGCCTGCTGGGGCTGAGTGACTGGCGCATCGAGGGCTACCTGGTCGGCATGCATGCCCGCCACCTGGTACGCACCTGGTGGCGCAGCCGGGTGAATGTATCCTTCCCGCGCATGCGACCTGCCGACGGCGGTTTTCAGCCACCGAAACCGGTATCCGACAGTGCCCTGGTGCAACTGATCTGCGCGCTGCGGCTGTTGATACCCGACGCCGGACTGGTACTGTCGACGCGCGAAAGCGCCAGTTTGCGCGATCATCTGCTGCCTTTGGGTATCACCCAGCTGAGTGCCGGGTCCAGCACCGCGCCAGGCGGATACGGACATCAGCAGGATGGCAGCGAACAGTTTGCTATCGACGATGATCGTAACGCCGAACAGATTTGCGCCATGCTGCGCGCCCAGGGATACGAGCCGGTATGGAAGGACTGGGACGGCGCCTTTGTGAAATAGGGAATAAACGGGGCAGACCATGAATACCGACGACTTTCGCCTCTACCTGATTACTGACCGCAACAACCTGCCTGCCGGGCGCGACTTGTTGACAGCCGTGGAACAGGCCCTGGACGGGGGGGTGCGTGCCGTGCAGTTGCGCGAGAAAGACCTGCCTGCCGACGAACTCTATCGCTGTGCCATGGAGCTGAAATCCCTCATGGATCGATACGGTGCCCGGTTACTGATCAACGATCGCATCGATGTAGCCCTCGCAGCCGGAGCCGACGGGGTGCACCTGGGCGAACACTCCCTGCCTACCCATGCAGCACGCAAGATACTCGGTAAGCAGGCCATCATCGGCCGCTCCACTCATCATGCCGGGGACATTGAACGGGAATACCGCCAGGGCGCCGACTTCGTGACTTTCAGCCCGGTTTATTTCACCCCCTCCAAAGCGCCCTATGGCGCGCCTCAGGGCCTTGAGGCCTTGCGCCGGGCCTGTGCTTCGGCCTCGTTGCCGGTATTGGCGCTCGGCGGTATCCGCCGTGACCGCATTCCCGAAGTCCGCGCCGCCGGGGCCGCGGGAGTCGCCCTTATTTCCGCGATTCTGGCCGCCTCCGATCCCGAGGCTGCAACGCGGGCGTTGCTGGCGGAAATACAATGAAGCTTCTTCACTGACGAACTCCCACCAGCTACCAGCTACCAGCTACCAGCTACCAGCTACCAGCTACCAGTCACCAGCTACCAGTCACCAGCTACCAGTCACCAGCTACCAGTCACCAGCTACCAGTCACCAGCTACCAGTCACCAGCTACCAGTCACCAGTCACCAGTCACCAGTCACCAGTCACCAGTCACCAGTCACCAGTCACCAGTCACCAGTCACCAGTCACCAGTCACCAGTCACCAGTCACCAGTCACCAGTCACCAGTCACCAGTCACCAGTCACCAGTCACCAGTCACCAGTCACCAGTCACCAGTCACCAGCTACCAGTCACCAGTCACTGCTTTTCCCCGACAAAAATCCCGCCCCGAACACCGCCACCGGATGACTTCATGAAGAATCCGGTTAAACTTTCCCTATAATACCCGGCTCTCCCTTTTCCAAACCGCAAGAGGTCGCATGGCTATCACCTTGACCCTATGCATACTGCTGGCGGCTGTGCTGCTGTTCGCCACCGAATGGCTGCCCATGGATGTGGTCGCCATGTTGATCCTTCTGGCGCTGGCCATCACCGGGCTGGTTTCCGTCCCTGAAGCATTGAGCGGATTTTCAAACCCGGCAGTGATTACGGTGGCCGCCATGTTTGTCATCAGTGCCGGCATTACCCACACCGGGGCACTGGGCAAAGCCGGCGAACACCTTATTCGCCTGGCGGGGGGAAGCGAAATGCGCCTTACCGTCATCATCATGGCCAGCGTGGCCGTGTTTTCCGCCTTTATCAACAATATCGGCGCGACGGCCGTGCTGATGCCGGTGATTGTCGATATCTGCCGGCGAATGCACGTCAGCCCCTCGAAAATGCTCATCCCCCTGGCTTACGGTTCTTTGCTCGGCGGTGTCTGTACGTTGGTCGGAACGCCGCCGAATATCCTGATGAATGCCCTGCTTTACGAGTATACCGGTGAACGATTCGGGCTCTTTTCCTTCAGTCCCCTCGGGATCGTGCTGGTGATCGTCGGCATCAGCTATATGGCGCTTGTCGGCCGGCGCATGCTGCCCACGCGCAAATCGGAAAAACTGACCGAAGCTTACCAGGTCAAGGAGTACATTACCCAGGTCAAGATCCTGAAAGACTCTCCCGTGGCCGGGCAAACGATCGCCGGAAGTGCTCTGGAAAGGGATTTTCAGCTGCGGGTAAGGGCCATACTGCGCGGCCGGGAAAAGTTTCCCCAGCCCCGTCGCAACCGCAAACTGCGTGTTGACGACATCCTGTTTCTGGAAGGCAACCCCCATGGCATCCTCAAGGTCATGGCCGCCAAAGGATTGCAACTGATCCCCGAACGTGCCGAACAGTCACCGCGTCGCGGCAAGGAACTTCTTGTCGTGGAAGCCTCTCTGACCCCCAACAGCGACATGGTCGGCAAAACCCTGCGCCAGGTGCGCTTCAGGGAAACTCACGGCCTCAATGTACTGGCTTTATGGCGGCAAGGCGCCCCGGTGGTAAAAAAAGTCGATCATGTCGTACTGCGATTCGGCGACGTACTGCTCTTGCAGGGCGACGATGCCGGAATCAAGCACCTTGGAAGACAGCACGGATTTCTATTGCTCGGCGGCGTGGAACCGGTCCCCTATCGCCCCCGCCAGGCCCCCATGGCCCTGATGGTATTGGCCGGCGTCATACTGCTCACCTCTACGGAGGTCCTCCCCATCGCCCTGGCGGCGCCACTCGGTGCATTGGGCATGGTCCTGAGCCGCTGCCTCACGGCACAGGAAGCCTACGAAAGCATCGACTGGCGCATCATCCTGTTGATCGCAGGAACCCTGCCCCTCGGACTGGCCCTCGAGAACAGCGGAGCTGCCAGTCTGCTGGCCGAGCGCCTGCTGCACATGCTCGGCAACTGGGGCCCGTATGTTGTTATGGCGGCCTTCTTTTTACTGACCTCGGTATTGACCGAAATCATGAGCCACGCCGCCACGGCGGTTCTCATCGCGCCCATCGCTTTGCACGCAGCCATGACCCTGCAAGTCTCTCCCCGCCCCTTTTTCATGGCGGTAGCAGTCGCAGCCTCCTCCTGCTTCATGACCCCGATCAGTCACCAGTCAAACGCCCTGGTCATGGGGCCGGGCGGATATCGCTTTTCGGATTTCATGCGCACCGGCGTACTTTTGAACCTGTTGGTATGGGTCTGCGCCTGCCTGCTGATTCCCTGGCTGTTCCCTTTCTGAAACCGTCGGGCACAATCACAGGCGTCGTTGACCCGGGCAGGGCTTCACCATCCGAACCGCCGTAGCCATGAGCAGCGGTCGATGCCGTAAGCCAACCCCAGTCCACCCAGGAAGCCACCGATATGCGCGCCATGGGCGACGCCCGCACCACCGCCTCCATTCAGCATAAACGGCAACAGGTTATCCAGAATCAGATAAAATCCGAGCACCAAACGAGCCGGCAGCATGACCGTGGTCATCAAGAACGGAAACAAAAAAATGAAGGTTTTGACACGGTTGCGGGGGAACCATAAAAAGTAACACCCCAACACCCCGGAAATAGCCCCCGAAGCCCCGACCAGGGGAATCTGCGAACCCGGCACAAAAACCGCGAAGAAAAGAGTCGCGGCGACACCGCTGACCAGGTAGATCAGCAGGTACCCCAGACTGCCGAGGCGAACCTCGACATTGTTGCCAAAGATATACAGAAACAGCATATTGCCCGCGAGGTGCATCCAGCCGCCATGCAGGAACATACACGAAAAAAGGCTGACTACAGAGGGCGCGGCGGGACGAAAACCGTAGCGAAAAACGAACAGGTCGTAGGCGCTGACCTGCTGCAGAACGTCCTGCGGCGACACCAGCCCCCGCACACCGTATGAGCGCAGATAATCGAGCAATAGCGGATCGCTCAGATCGACCCGGGCAAACATCAAGGGCATCGTCACGCCAACGAAAACGGCGATATTAAGACCGATGAGCAACCAGTTGATATAGGCTGTCGAGCGCGGATTCGGAGTGTCGCCATAGGGCAGAAACATAGGAACTCCTCAGACCGGGAGGCTGTCGGACTATCCGTGATCCGGCTGCACGGCATCATGAGAAGCCACGAATCCGCCCCCGACTCAAAAAAGAAATAATTTAACGAAAAGCATGCCATCGGTTATCATACAGCATTATCCTAACATAAACATCAGGCCATCCCCCATGGTTGTATTCGCCATGGTAAAGGGTATCCTTAAACAGGCTATGGAGGCTTAACACCTTGTCAGTCCTTTATACATTGGACCTGGTCGGCACCGGGGCATTTGCGGCATCGGGCGCCGTGGCGGGAATTCGTCGAAAAATGGATTTGTTCGGGGTCATGGTCCTGGGCCTGGTAACCGCCATCGGCGGAGGCACCCTGCGTGATCTGCTGCTCGGCGACAACCCGCCCTTCTGTTTCAAAAATGAGGTCTATCTGTATCTGGCCCTTGGGGTATCGTTGCTGACGTTCGCCCTATATCGCCATATGACCGCCATGCATCAACCGCTGCTTTATTTCGATGCCATCGGGCTCGGGACCTTTGTCGTGATCGGCACGGAAAAAGCCCTGCATTTCGATCTGGGTTTGCTCGGTGCGGTAATCATGGGGGTTATCACGGCAACCGCCGGCGGTGTGATCCGCGACGTGCTGGCCAACCAGATCCCCCTCATATTGCGCAAGGAAATCTATGCCTCCGCCTGTCTGGCCGGCGGCACGCTGCTGGTGCTGCTGATTCAAAACGGCCTGCCCCGCCCGATGGCACTGCTGATCGCCGCCGCAACGGTGATTGCCTTGCGTTTGCTCGCCATTCGTTTTAACTGGGCCTTGCCACGCGCCCTGGATTGAGTTTTGTCAAAAGGAGGAATGTCATGTACACGGTACGCTTGCTCGATGATACTATTTTTCAGGTCGGGAAAATTCTGTGCGTAGCGCGCAACTATCGCTCCCACGCCACAGAACTGGGCAATGAGCCGCCCTCTGAACCGGTTTTTTTCCTCAAACCCGCCAGCAGCATTATCGGCCCCAGGGAAAAGGCGATTATCCCCCCCTACAGCCAGCTTTGTCATCATGAAGTGGAACTTGCCGTGCTTATCGGCAAATGGGGGAAAAACATCCCGAAACAAGAGGCCATGAACCATGTCGCCGGTTACGGTGTCGGCATCGATCTGACCCTGCGCGATGTCCAGCAACGGCTCAAGGAACAGGGCCTGCCATGGGACCAGGCCAAAGGTTTCGACACTTCCTGCCCGCTTTCCGATTTCGTGCCGGCAAGCCGGGTTTCCGATCCCCACAACCTGCACCTGACTTTATCTGTCAACGGCGACCTGCGCCAGGATGGCAACACGTCAGAGATGATCCACACGATCCCGGATCTTATCAGTACCGCCTCGAGTATCTTTACACTGGAAAAAGGGGATATTCTGTTGACCGGTACGCCATCCGGCGTCGGACCTGTCGTCCCGGGGGATCAGGTCAGTGCGGAAATCGAAGGAGTGAACTGGCTGAACATCGGTATACAATAGACAGTCACACCGTCACGGCTGCAATGGTGCGGAGATTCCGTGGCGACGTGCTTCATTGGCCAGATGATGTGCAAGACGGGTGGGTTCGGGCAAACGGTAACGCCCCAGACAACGTAAAACCAGGTCAACGGAAGTATCGACATCCAGCAGATGACCGGGAGATATATACAGGGGCTTGATGCCATTTCGGGTCGTCAGCACCGCACCCACCGTTTCGTTTTCCAGCCGTAGCGCAACCCGGTCCCCCCGGCGACTTCCGGGGGGACCGTGCTCGCCACATAAACGGCTTTTGGCACACCCGACGGTGGCCAGGTCAAGCCATAGTCCCAAATGACTCGCCAACCCCAAATGTCGAGGATGGGCGATGCCCTGGCCATCCACCATCACAACATCGGGTGTTAGGGCCAGCTTTTTAAAAGCCTGCAACACCACCGGCAACTCCCGGAATGAGAGTAAACCGGGGATATAGGGGAAGGTTACCGTGCCGCGGGCGGTGACCTTTTCCACCACTGCCAGGTCGGGCATTTGCAGAACCACCACGGCCGCGTAAAAATCGCGGCCGCCGCGCCGGTAGGAAACATCCACACCGGCAACATGGCGGACCTCGCGGGGCAACCGATTATCGAGACATACCCGTTTGGCCAGCATCTTCTGCAAGGCAATAGCCGACTTGGGCGTCAAATCCCAGGGGTGCAGTTCCGGAAAATCCATAAGGTGCAAACCTCCGGATGGATAACGTTGCCTGCATCGCCGGCATGGCGAATCCATTCGCCATTGCGTTTTCACAAAACACGGCGTTGCGCCTTTATTATGACAGTTTACAACGCAGCAGTTTGCGACCCGCCTCAAACAGGATCTCCACCTTATTCGGCGGAATCACTTCCACAACCACCCCTACTCCGAAAACCGGGTGATCGACGGCGTCGCCGGTTTTAAACGCCTTGTCCATGCCATAAGGTACGGTCTGCCCGGCCTGCAGCTGTGCGGCAGCTTCCTGCCACTGCTGCTCATCCTGCTGAATCGCCTTGGGTTTGCGGGTGGCACCGGGCTGACGAGCCTTAGTCGTCTCCTTGGGAGCACTTTTGACCTTGGGAGCCCGGTAGTTATGATCGCCGTCACAGGTGTTGCAACGCACCCGAACCGGTGCAGTGCCTACCATGGCGATAATCGTATGGTTTGTCACGGCTCGACAACGGGTGCAACGAGCCTCGATAAAATCTCCTGCCGCTAACTGCTTGCTCATACATCTCCTCAAAACAACGAAAAAGCCACAGGGACGCGTCCCTGTGGCACAGCGTATTGCGTTACTCCGAATCTATCATCCAGAGCAAGAACCTGTCAAGAAATGGGACCTTTCGGCATCGGCTGAAAACCCCGTGTTCCATTCCAGGCTAAAACATAAAAAGCGGCCCCCGAAGATCCTCCGGGGGCCGCCTGGTGTAACTGGCGCTTAGGATCCCGACAGGTTATCCACGCTCCTCGAGCAAGGCAGCATGGGCCGCAGCCAGCCGGGCGATGGGCACCCGATAAGGCGAACAGGATACATAATTCAACCCTGCATTGTGACAGAAGATCACGCTGGAAGGATCGCCGCCGTGCTCACCGCAGATCCCGAGCTTGATATCGGGGCGGCTCTTGCGCCCTTTTTCACAACCGATCCGCACCAATTGGCCAACCCCATCCTGATCGAGGGTGACGAAGGGATCGTTGGGCAGGATTTCCCGCTGTACATACGAGGGCAGGAACTTGCCGGCATCGTCGCGGGACAGGCCGAAGGTGGTCTGGGTCAGGTCATTGGTACCAAAGGAGAAGAACTCGGCTTCGCAGGCGATTTCATCGGCGGTAAGAGCTGCGCGCGGCAACTCGATCATGGTGCCGATAAGATATTTAACTTCGGCGGCGTAGCGCGAAATCACTTCGTCGGCAGTGCGGATGGCCCGAGCACGCAGCAGCTTGAGCTCGGCGACGTGGCCAACCAGCGGGATCATGATTTCCGGAACGATTTCGTAACCTTCCTCGGCAATCAGTTCGCAAGCCGCTTCCATGATGGCCTGAACCTGCATGTCGTAAATTTCAGGGTAGGTTACCCCCAGGCGGCAGCCGCGATGACCCAGCATCGGGTTGAATTCGTGCAGATACTCGACCTTGTGCTTGAGAGTCTTGGCCGGCACCTTCATGACATCGGCCAGTTCCTCCAGCTCCTTGTCGGTATGCGGCAGAAATTCATGCAAGGGCGGATCAAGCAGACGAATCGTGACCGGCAGGCCCTTCATTTCACGGAACAAGCCGAGGAAGTCCCCTTTTTGCATGGGCAGGATCTTGGCCAGAGCCTGCTTGCGGCCTTCCACATCCTCGGAAAGAATCATCTCCCGGACCGCCATGATGCGGTCGCCCTCGAAGAACATATGCTCGGTGCGGCACAGGCCGATACCTTCGGCACCGAAATCACGAGCGACGGCAGCATCGTTAGGCGTATCGGCGTTGGTGCGTACACGCAAACGACGGTATTGATCGACCCACTCCATGAGTTTACCGAAATCACCGGTCAAGGAAGGCTGGACCGTATCGACGGAACCCTTCATGACTTCGCCGGTGGAACCGTCGAGGGTGATGACATCGCCTTTTTTGAACACATCGCCACTGGCGGTGGTGAACTGCTGGGCTTTATAGTCGACCTTGATGGAACCGCAACCGGCCACGCAGCATTTACCCATACCACGTGCAACGACGGCAGCGTGGGAAGTCATGCCGCCGCGGGCGGTCAGGATACCTTGCGCAGCGTTCATGCCGTGAATATCCTCGGGGCTGGTTTCGATACGCACCAGGATAACCTTGAGCCCAAGCTTGGCGGCATTTTCGGCGTCTTCAGCTGAGAACACGATCTCGCCGCTGGCGGCGCCGGGCGAAGCCGGCAGGCCGGTGGCGATGATTTCCTTGCAGGCATTGGGATCGAGGGAGGGGTGCAACAGCTGATCGAGCTGCTCGGGGGCCACACGCAACACCGCCTCTTTTTTGTCGATCAGACCTTCTTTCTCCATATCCACGGCGATCTTCACCGCAGCCGAGGCCGTGCGCTTGCCGCCACGGGTCTGCAACATATAGAGCTTGTGGTTTTCGATGGTGAATTCGATATCCTGCATATCGCGATAATGCTTTTCGAGCAGATCGCGAATATCCAGCAGCTGCTGGTAACATTCGGGCATCACTTCCTCAAGAGACGGCAACTGGCCGTCGCTGCTACCCTTGTCGATAGGCTGCGGCGTCCGAATACCGGCCACCACGTCTTCGCCCTGGGCATTGAGGAGAAATTCACCGAAAAAGTAATTCTCCCCGGTGGAGGGATTACGGGTGAAGGCAACACCGGTGGCGCAATCGTTACCCATGTTGCCGAACACCATCGCCTGAACGTTAACGGCAGTACCCCAGTCGGCCGGGATGCTGTTGAGCTTGCGATAGGTTACGGCACGCGGGTTCATCCAGGAACCGAATACGGCGTTGATGGCACCCCACAGTTGTTCCTCGGGGTCATCGGGAAAGTCATGGCCCAGAGTGTCCTTGACTTTGGTTTTGAACAGAGTCACCAACTGTTTCAGGTCGTCGGCAGTCAACTCGGTGTCGAGATCGACGCCGCGGGTTTCTTTCATATTTTCCAGGATATGCTCGAGAACCTCGCCATCCATACCGAGTACAACATTGGCATACATCTGAATGAAGCGCCGGTAGGAGTCGTAGGCAAAACGGGCATCGTTGCTCTGGTCGATCAAACCCTGCACAGTGGTATCGTTAAGACCAAGGTTGAGGACAGTATCCATCATACCCGGCATGGACACCCGGCTTCCCGAACGTACGGAAAGCAACAGGGGATTGGCCGGATCGCCGAAACGCTTGTCCATGGCCATTTCCAGGCTGCGAAGATTTTCGGCCACTTCCTCGCGCACGCCGTCGGGATAACGACGGTCATTGCGATAAAATTCGGTGCAGAGTTCGGTGGTAAGAGTGAAGCCGGCAGGTACCGGCAGGCCGATAGCCGTCATCTCGGCGAGATTGGCACCCTTTCCGCCGAGCAGGTTACGCAACTGGCCTCCGCCCTCGGTTTTATCGGCACCGAAGAAATATACGTACTTTACAGCCATTAAAGAGTCCCTCCTGAAAGATTTAGTATGCGGCGGCGCGATGCAAGCAGGCATAGGCCGCCGTATCCTCTATTGCTCAGGCAGCGATTTTCGAGAAGTCAGCGATTCCCTGAAAAAGTCGCGCCACTGCTGTCAGTAAAGCAAGTCGATTGGTTTTCACGGCCTCGTCCGGAGACATGACCATAACCCCTTCAAACAAAGCATCTACGGGAGAACGCAAGCCCCCCACCGTACGCAGGGCATCCAAATAGGCACCTTCTGCGACAAATTGCTCAAACCGCCCCGTTACATTCTGCAAGGCGTCGAAAAGTCCCGCCTCGCAATCCGCTTCGAACAAAGCGGAATCCACGGAGGTGTCGACACCACCCTTGACGATGTTGACCACCCGCTTGAAGGTAACGGCCAGAGCTTCAAACTCTCCTTCTTCACGGAAGGATGCCAATCCCTTGACACGCTGCAGCGCATCGACCGGATCCTCGAACGCGGCACTGAGAACGGCATCGACCACATCGTTCGGCAACCCCTGCGCGGTCAACATGTTGAAAAACCGCAAGCGGAGGAACTCCAGCACATCGGCGGCAACTTCGGTTGCCGGCCGCGTCAGTTTGTCTGCCAACAGCCCAAGGCTGCGTTCGACCAGAGCGGGCAGAGACAGCCGATAGCCGCGGTCCAGGATAATATTCAGGATACCGATAGCGCTGCGCCGCAGAGCGAAGGGGTCTGCCGTACCGGTAGGGATCAACCCGACACCGAAACATCCGCAGATCGAGTCGATCTTATCGGCGATGGAAACAAACGCCCCGACGTCGTCGCCGGGCAGTTCGCCACCGGCCTGCACGGGCAGGTAGTGTTCGAAAATAGCGCGTGCGACACGAGGATCTTCACCATCGAGCAGCGCATACTCACGCCCCATAACACCCTGGAGCTCGGTGAATTCAAATACCATGCCAGTCTCAAGGTCGCACTTGGCAAGCGACGCCGCCCGTTCGGTCAGTTCGACGACCTCCGGCACCTGCTGCTGTGCCAGTTCCACAGCCAGGGTCTTGAAGCGCATGACTTTTTCGTAGCTGGTGCCAAGCTTGGCCTGGTAAACCACATTCTTGAGTGCGTCGAGCCGGCTTTCGAGCTTGACCTTGCGGTCCTCATTCCAGAAGAACATGGCGTCGGACAGGCGCGCGCGCAGCACCCTCTCGTTGCCCTGCTGGACTACCGTCAGGTCTTCGGCGCGGGTATTGGAGATGGTGATAAAACGGGGCAGCAATTTACCGCTATCGTCGACCACGGTAAAGTAGCGTTGATGTTCCCGCATCACGGTGATGAGCAACTCGGGCGGCAATTGCAGATAGCTGTCCTCAAAGCCCCCCATCACGGCCGCCGGGTATTCGACAAGAAAAGCCACTTCATCGAGCAGGTCGTCGTCGGGATTCAGCTTCCCTCCGCAGCGACCGACCACCTCGGCCAGCTGGTCCGATATGATCTGCCGGCGCTTGACGGGATCGACAATGACAAAATGCTTTTCGGCTTCTACCAGATACTGCTCGAGGCTGCTGACCTCAAAAGCATCGGGAGCCATGAAACGGTGGCCGTAAGAAAGGTTGCCGCTGGTCAGATTACCATAGGAAAAGGGCACGACCTGGCCGTCGAAAAGGGCCACGATCCAGTGCATGGGACGGGCAAAGCGGATATCGAGGTCTTTCCAGCGCATCGATTTCTTGAACGGAATGGCAGCGATGATACGCGGTAACATTTCGGGCAACAATTCACCCGTCGGGCGTCCCTCAACCACCTTGGAGACAAACAGGTATTCGCCTTTATCCGTCTCACGGCGCTCAAGATCGGAGACTTCCACGCCGTTACTGCGGGCAAAACCGAGAGCCGCCTTGGTCGGATTGCCGTCGGCATCGAAAGCCACCGAAACGGACGGACCGGAGGCCGTGACTTCCTGACGTGCCTGTCCGCTTGCGACCCCCGTTACCGCCAATACCAGACGACGCGGGGTCGCAAAGGTTCGTACCGTTTCGAAACCGATACGCCCGGTTTCCAGTTCTTTGCGAATCAGTCGTTCGAGATCAGCCATGGCCGTCGGCAAAAAACCGGCGGGTATTTCCTCGGTACCAATTTCCAGGAACAGTTCAGCAGACATGCGCGCTCCATCATTTCAAAAAAATCAAGCCACGGAAAACAAACGTTTCCGTGGCGGGGTTACCTTTTGTCAGGAATTTACCGGCCCTTGATCAAGGGGAAGCCTAGTTTCTCCCGCTGAGCGACATAGCCTTCGGCACACAACCTGGCCAGGTTACGGACACGGCCGATATAGTGAGCCCTTTCCGTCACGGATATGGCCCCTCGCGCATCGAGCAGATTGAAGGCATGCGAAGCTTTGAGCACGTAATCGTAGGCGGGCAGCACCAACTGGCTCTTGGCCAGACGGGAGCACTCCTTCTCATACATGTCGAACAGATTGAACAGCATGCCGGCGTCGGCTTCTTCGAAGTTGTAGGTCGAATACTCCACCTCGGACTGGTGATGCACATCGCCGTATTTGATGCCGTCGATCCATTCCAGATCGTAGACATTGTCCACGCCCTGCAGGTACATGGCGATCCGTTCACAACCATAAGTAATTTCAGCCGAGACCGGTTTCAGGTCGATACCACCGACCTGCTGAAAATAAGTAAACTGCGTTATTTCCATACCATCCAGCCACACTTCCCAGCCGAGTCCCCAGGCACCCAGAGTCGGCGATTCCCAGTCATCCTCGACAAAACGGATATCGTGTCGGGACGGACTGATCCCGAAACTTTTAAGGGAATCGAGATACAGTTCCTGGATATTCGTAGGCGATGGTTTCATCACAACCTGGAACTGATAGTAGTGCTGCAGGCGGTTGGGGTTCTCACCGTAACGTCCATCCGTCGGACGCCGGGAAGGCTCCACATAGGCCACATTCCAGGGCTCAGGGCCGAGCACGCGCAGAAAAGTCGCGGGGTTGAAGGTTCCCGCACCTTTTTCCATATCGTACGGTTGCTGGATAATACAACCTTGCTTTGCCCAGTAATTCTGCAAAGCAAGGATCAATTCTTGAAAATTCACAATGCCTCCAGGCCCGGTAAGCGTCCGCACCGTTTCGGGGGACGCTCTTTCCGGCTTCGGGATACGCTACCATTTGAGCAGCCAACCTTAGCCTGTTTGCGTTAAATCTGTCAACCCGTTTGACGCCAAAACCGGGCAAACGTCGGCGGCTATTATCTATCATGAAAAACGTTACAGCAGCCTCTGCCGTGTGTTCCCGCAGATCGTCAACCCCATCAAGAACGGAACCGGGCGCAGACAAGCAGGGGGCAAACCGGACCACACGTCTAACGTATGGCAGCGACGCGGGCGCTGCCTTCAGTCAGTTGACTGAGAAAGGACAAGGATTTGACGGGCCGGGTCAACTGCTGCCGAAGCATAGAGGAAACCACCTGCCCCCCCTGCTGCAACGTCTGCGACCCGAAGCGAAAACCTTCAAACAGTGCCAACGGGGCCTTGAGGGCGCGGGCCAGACTCCCCAAAGACAGAAGCGAGAGATACTGCACATCGACTCCGGTAACGCAATCCAGGCAAAGACTGCCCCCCAGCGAGGCGGCGAAGGCAACGGTTTCGGACGTAAACGAAGCGCCGCATTTGCAACAATGCACAAGATGGGGAGCATATCCGGAAAGACATAGCAGGCGCAGTTCCAACAGCAGGCGGGCCTCCTCGGAGCCGCCATGGTGGTTGACATGGGTGAGAAAGGCTGTCAACAAATCGTACACCGGCGGCTGAGCCCCGGTTTCACCCACCAGGTTCTCGACCAACTCGCACCCATAGGCTGCCAGGGCCATCGCCAGCAGATTGTGCCGCAAACCGCTGCGCAAATCGATGAGTTCGGCATCCTGAAGCGTGACCAGGTCGCGGCCCGACCGCGACTGCCAGCGCATATGCACCGTGGAAAACGGCTCCAAAGCCGCGCCGAAACGCTTGCGGCTTTTACGCGCCTGACGCGCAATGCCCTTGATCAAACCCTTTTCCAGACTGAACAAGGTCACAATACGATCCGCTTCACCATAATCGAAGTGATGCAGAACCACGGCATCCGAAGAACAGTTTTCCATAAGCCAGCGTACCTCCTGACTACCCACCGGCAAATTTTGCGCGAGAACACACCCGGCTCCATCGGAGCAGCCTGCCTGCGCAAGGCGTCACGATATCGTCAATGCAGATAGGCCAAAAACAGGGTGGCCGTACCGAAATAGATGAGAATCCCCGTAATATCGTTCGCCGTCTGAACAAAAGGACTCGATGCGATAGCGGGGTCGATCCCCATCCGCTTGAAAAAGCTCGGCGCCAGCACCCCCATGGTTGCAGCCACGGTCATGGCCGAGACCATGGCCAAACCGACCACCAGCCCCAGGTAAATATTGTGATGCCATAAATATGCCACCAGTCCCACGGTCATGCCGCACACGGTCCCCATGATCATACCGACCCGCAACTCCTTGAAGAAGACCTTGCGCAAGGTGGAGAAATCGATATTACCGGTAGCGAAACCGCGCACCACGATGGTCGCCGACTGACCGCCGACATTACCGCCCATACCTGTAATGACCGGGATAAAGGTTATCAGGGCGATAACGGCTTCCAGGGTCATCCTGAAACGCCACATGAGATAACCGGTAATGATGCCACCGAACAGGTTGGTAATCAGCCAGGGCAGACGCAGCCGGGCGACTTTGAAGGATTTGTGCCCATAGAGCAATTCCTCTTCGCTGGCACCGGCCATCTTGTAGATATCTTCGGTGGCCTCCTCGCGCAACACGTCAATGACATCGTCGACGGTGATAAGTCCGACCAGCTTGTTCCACTCGTCCACGACCGGCAACGCCAGAATGTTATAGCGTTCGACCAGTTGCGCGACCTCTTCCTGGTCCTTGTTGGTACGCACACTGATCACGTCGGTGACCATGATCTCCTTGAGACGCCTGGACGGCGGAACCATCAGCAACTGCCGCAGGGACAACACCCCGACCAGATGATTATGGCGATCCACGACATACACGTAAAACACCATCTCCACATCGCTGGCCTGCTGCAAAGCGTCAATGGCCTGCTGTACCGTCGTCTCTTCGGGCAGACAGAAAAACTCCGTCGACATAATGCCGCCGGCGGTATCTTCGTCGTATTTCAGCAGCTGTTCGATTTCCTCGGAATGCTCATCCTTCATGGTGCTGAGGATTTCTTCGGCAATCTCCTCAGGCATGTTGCGGATGATTTCGACGGCATCGTCGTAGGGCATCTCCTGGAGGACCTCGCTAATGGCCTCCTGGCCGATTTTTTCCAGCAGTTGCGCGCCACTGACATAATCGAGTTCCGACAGCACGCTGGCAGCGGTTTCGGTATCCTCGATGAGGTTAAACAGGGTTTGCTGTTCTTTAGGCGTCAGATGGGGAAAAAGATGGGCGATATCGGCGGGGTGTGTTTTACCGATAACCTTGGAAAGGTTGGAGTAGGCTCCGCGGCGGATCAATTTTTTAACGGTATCCAGAAGAAGTTGCTGTTTCTGATCCATGGCGTCCCTCCGCGTAAAATCGTTTATACAAAACGATAGAACATAACACCATGGTTCGCACCATGTCAACGACCCACCAAAGAGTCGGCTCCCCCCTTACTGAAAAGGACCGGAAGCGGACACAGCCGTGTCGTCGCCCTCGTCGTTCCGCCCAGGCTCAAACACGAATTTCCAATCCCGATAACTGCCGGCCTTGCCGAAGGTTTCGTATTCAGGGGGAAACCCCTGGCGCCGGAAAGGCCGAGCGTTATCCGCACTGAAAACCCCATGTATGCGCCCGGCGCCGTCCCTGACAAGCTCGAAAGGAGCGCCTGTCATGGGATCAGAATACAGCCGCCGTAAATGACGACGCACATGCAACGCGCGACGATCCATGAGCAATTCGTCCAGCTGTTTGGGATAGACGCCCCAGGCATTGTGAAAACTGACAATGGCCCGGCGATACTGATCTCCGCGAAAAAACAGCTCTTCTTCGCGATCCCGTTGAACGATATTCTTCCATGAGTTACCGGCGATCCCCAGCGTCAGCCCCAGAATCACCATGGCCGCCAGCACCATCAGCAGAGTACTGCCACGTTCACTGCAAACCGCACGATGCGTCATACCAGGCTCTCCCCGAAAAATCGCCTCCGGTGTCGAATTTGGCGGTCCTTGCATAACCCGGGAGGCGTACATCGGTGATGGCTGGACATCCGCACCATCACCGATGTTGACATGCCGACTACCTGCGCCGCCAGGTTCCGTCACCGGCCTCCACATACCAGCCGGCCGCCGCCTGGCTCCGCCAGGAATCGGCAAATATGTCCTGCACTTGAGCAGGCGTTGCGGTACGTTCGGGATTCTTGGCGATTTCACTGGCAATCTCGCGATACAAACGCAGACGATCCTGGTTCTCGGCGTTCACCAGGCGTTGAGCCTGTCCGCGCCCCCGCAGGTCAAGCCCCTCAAGCGTCCTGACCTTGAGCAGACCATCCTGCCCGATGCCGATCTGTCCGGCATCGAGATAGGGGCGCAAATCGCCTGTACGCTGTTTCATGGCCGCCTTGATGGCGCGGATCTGCGGGGTGCTTATATTGATGTCCGCCCCATTGACGCCCCGTGCAGCCCAGGCCGTAGACGGGCCCACAAGCATCTTCAAAAAACCGGTCGGACCGGGCTCGACCGACGGTGCCGACTCCGTTGGCGAGGATGGCGTCTGGCCGTTGCCCTCACCCCAGACTTCGTTGACGATGCGATCGGCTGCACTGCGCACCTCTTCGGCGGGAAAATAGATATTGATGGTTACGCAAGCCGCCACCAGACAAACAACCGCCAAAGAACATACCAAAGATCGTTTTTTCATGATTTCACCCCCAAATTGCAAGCGCTGTTTATATGTAATTTTTTTCATACAATCTCACTATATCGTCGGCGGCGGGCAAAATCAATCCGCCCCCCTTGCGGTCCGATCGATGCGCTTGAGACGCCGCAGCATTTCTCTGAATGAAATGGGGCGTTCCGGCGCAACGATGTCGATTTTGGGCGGCAGCAATCCGCCATCGACCAGGTAGCGCCGGCTGTCCGGACGGGCGGTACCGCGCAGGGTAAAAACATCTTCCCTCAAGTGACAGTCCAAGCCGATGCGGCGATAGCGGTAAAAATCGATGAACCGGTAGACACCTCGTGAAAGGGCCGCGGAAAGGCCGCCCTGGCTGAGAATGGACAGGTTATTCAACGCCTTGACACTGATATTGCGGCGTCCCTCGAGACGGGTTTGCAGCTGTGCGGAAAAATGTGACGGCGTCGCACCATACAACTGCAATCCGCGCACCTTGCCGTCAACCACGCCATGCATGGCGCCGAAAGCAAAGGTCTGGGTCAACAGATACAGATCGATGCCGGTCAGGTCGAGATCCGCCTGGAATTGGGGGAGACCCAGCGAAATCGGATCCAGTTGCAGATTGCGCAGCCGCAAAGCGCCACCGAATGCTTCGACAAGCACCTCGCCGTCGGAACGCAAGACACCGTCGACATAACGAATATGCCCCAAATCGGCGTTGATGGCACCTTGCATGGGCACCATACCCAGCTCGGAGGTGAGAAGATGCAGATCGATCCCGGCCAGCCGGATGCGCGTCTCCAGTTGCAGGCCACTGGCAGCATAGCCCGCCTGCAGCTGTTCGATGGTCACCTGACCGCCCCCCACCGACAGGCGCAGGCTATTCTCCAGGGAACAACGGTTGGGACCGACAGCCAGTTGCAGGGGACCTGCAGCCAGGCGCACCGGCCCGCAGACAAAATGCTCAAAAGACAGCTGTCCCCGCCGTATCCCTCCCTCCTGTCCGGCATCGGCAGGTAGCACCAGGTCCAGAGGAATGGTGCCATGCCCACCCCGCAGCGTCAGTCGGATCCGTGGCCAGGCCGCCGCCAGTTCCTGCAACCCCATCTCGCCCTGCAGATGCCACCGGTCGGCCGCACCACTTAAAGTGAGCCTGGCCTCCAGCCTTCCGGCCAGGCCGAGATCCCCCAGCGCAGGGCGCAATTCACGTACCAGAGCGCGACCGCGACCGTCCCAGGCCTTGGCCAGATCGGCGATCTTCAAGCTGCCGCTGAGGGAAGTGGCATCCGGCAGGCACTCCCCTTGAGCACGCACCAGGGCCAGCCCCCCGGCATCGATTTTCAGGTCAAGCAATTCCAAACGGGAACGGTGCGGGTGCCAATTGGCAAACACCGCAAAATCGACCGGCAAGGTGTCCAGTTGGCCGTACCAACTCCCCCACAAAGCTTCGCTGGCGGACATCCGACCGTCCACACGCAGTTCCAGAGGAGCCGTCACCGCTGCCCGGCACATGCGCCCCTGCAGATGCAGCCGGCCTCCGGCCAGGCCCGCCAGACCATCGGCACTCATGAGTTCCAGGGAGCTTAGATCGAGGGTTGAAAAACGCACTTCCCAGCCCCCGCCCTGCGCCTGACTGGCATCGAAGCGCGCCTGCAAAAGGCCTTGTCCCAACCGGTCATGGCTGACCCGACCGCGCAGGTTGCCTCTGGACAACAAAACACGCGGCCCCGCAGTCGCAATATGCCCTGTGACAACCAGATCCCGCAGCGTGCCGTGCCGTGCCGCGACCCTCTCGGCACGCCCGGTCGCATCGGCCTGCCAGCCCTGCTTGCCGCGTACCAGCACCGCTTCGGCGGACAGGCCTTGCGCGACCTGCAGCCACTGCGGTCGGCTTTTCACCGGCAACAGTCTTTGCAGACGCGACCAGGGGGTTGTGAGCAACTTCGCCCGCAGTCTTTGCATATCCCCGGCGAGGGTTGCCAAAGACTTGCCGGCCAGACGCGCTCCGGCCTCAACCTGCCAGCGTCCCTGGCGGTTGTTCAGGCCACCGGAGAGCGTCAGCGCCGAGATATCGAGCGGCGCCCCGGTCGGCGCGCCGCGGCCGGGTTTGCCCTGCAGAACAAAAGATAACCATGCGCCCTGCTCCGGCAAACCGCCTTCGACCGCCAGATCAGCCGCACCTGCCACCGGCAGAGCGATGCGCCCCAGCACCAGCTTCTGCAGTGCCGTCGGATCCGGCACGGTCAAGGTCAGAGAGCCCTGCGGTCTCGAAGCACCGACTTGAAATCCCAGCGTACCCGTCGCGCCACCGTCCAGAGCAAACCGGCCCTCGCCGAGCCAGCGGCCGTTTTGCCGACGTGCCGTCAGCGCCAGCGACGCCAGCGGCAACCGAATATCGGAGGATTTCAGCAGACCTTGCCCCATGGACAGTTCGGCATCCACCATGCCTGCTTGCCAATCCACCGCGAAGCGCAGATCGTTCACGGAAAAATCCCACCCTGGCGGCATCGGAGCCGCGATGGGAAAAGCCGCCAGCCACTGCTCCACATCGGAGCGTTCCACATCGCCTAAAGTAAAAGCCAGGCGCAAATGGCCACCTTGATCCGCGGGTAAGGACAACATAAGCGGTTCGCGCAGCAGCGAGCGATCATGCCATTGCAACGAAGCCAACTGCAGTTGCAGCCCCTGACGCCAGCGTCCCGTCCCGTTGGCCGCAATAGCGATAGGTGCCTGTCTAGAAACCTGAGCGGCAAATGTGAATTCGAAGGCGTTACCGCCCTGCACAGTGACATTGATATGGTGCAAGGTTATGGGATGGATGGGATGGGCATAAGCGAAACGCCCGCCCCGCAACAGCAGGCGGCCGATGGTAAAAGGCGGTTCTGCAGGTAGCGCAAATCCGCCCCCGGAAGCTGGGAAGGGGGTTATTTCGACATGGGGATCCGTCAACTCGACTGCGCTTAGACGGCGCCGCAAAAGATCGCGTAGCGACGGGATAATCCGCATGCGCGCCAGAGAGATGCGGTAAAGATCGGGACGTTCGACCGTCAGATCGGTGAGCGTCAGTCCGCCATCCTCCCAAACCAGGTGTTCGACGCCCACCTCGGCCTGCAATCGGCCGGCAGCCATACGCACCAGACGCGGACGCACCACGCCATCGAGCACCCGGTCGGAAAACAGCAGGCCGGTACCCGACACCAGACCGCAGAGGACGCCCAGAAGAACGAGCCCCGCCAAAAGACTTTTACGATGCGTCAACTTCATGCGGCGCCCTCGATGGCGGCAACAGGGTTAAAATATAGCGATCAGTGCGCCTCGCGCCAGTTACGCCCGACGCCCATATCGACCAACAGCGGCACATCGAGCTCAAAGGCGTGTTCCATCTGCTCCCGCACCAGGTTTTCCACGGCGGCCTGTTCTGCGGCAGGCATATCGAACACCAGTTCGTCATGCACCTGAAGCACCATCTTGGTCTCCAGTTTTTCGGCCTTCAGGCGTTCGTGAATGCGCAGCATGGCCACCTTGATGATGTCGGCCGCCGAGCCCTGAATCGGATAGTTGATGGCATTGCGTTCGGCATAACCGCGGACCGCGCCGTTTTTACTGGCGATCTCCGGTACGGCGCAACGCCTTCCGAGAAGGGTCGTGACATATTGCTTTTCCCGCGCTTCGGCCTTTTTGGCCTCCATGAATTCCAGCACCTTGGGGTAACGGGCAAAATAATTGTCGATATAGGTCTGGGCTTCCTTGCGCGCGATGCCGAGGGATTTGGCCAGGCCGAAGGCGCTCATGCCGTAAAGCACACCGAAATTGATGGTTTTGGCCTGGCGGCGCATTTCCGGCGTGACAAGCTCCAGAAACACACCGAAGATCTCGCTTGCGGTGCGCGCATGAATGTCTTCGCCATGCGCGAAACTCTCCTTGAGAGCCGGCTCGTCAGCCATGTGTGCCAGAATCCGTAATTCCACCTGGGAATAGTCCGCCGCCAGCAGCAGATTTCCCTCGGCCGGCACAAAGGCTTCGCGAATACGGCGCCCCTCCTCTGTACGGATGGGTATATTCTGCAGATTCGGATCGCTCGAAGAAAGGCGTCCGGTTGCCGTTACCGCCTGATTGAAAGAGGTATGGATCCGCCCGGTATCGGGATGAATCAGCTTGGGTAGCGCATCGCAATAAGTGCTTTTGAGCTTGGCCACCGAGCGATAATCGAGCACCCTGGCGGCGATCGGATGTTCTTCAGCAAGGTTGGTCAGGACTTCGACATCGGTAGACCAGCCGGTCTTGGTCTTTTTACCGCGCGGCAACTTCAGGTGCTCGAACAACACCTCGCCGAGCTGCTTGGGGGACGCCACGTTGAACGACCGACCGGAAAGTTCGTGAATTTCCCCCTCCAGCGTCGCCAGTCGCGTCTTCATATCCGCCGACAATCCCTTGAGAAAGTCGGCATCGATGCGCACGCCTTGCCACTCCATATCGCTCAGTACCGTCACCAGCGGCAGTTCCACTGTTCGAAACAATTCGCCCTGACCCGTTTCCGCCAGCTGCGGTTCCAGCTTATCGGCCAGCCGCAGGGTGATGTCGGCATCTTCGGTGGCATAAACCGTGGCCTTTTCGATCTCGACTTCTTCGAAGCCGATCTGTTTTTTGCCCTTGCCCGTCACCTCGGTGTAACCGATGGTGCGATAGCCGAGCAGCTCCGAAGCCAGGGTGTCGAGACCGTGGGATTTGGCCGCCGGGTTGGCCAGATAGGAAGCCAGCATGGTATCGCAGCTCAACCCCGCCACTTCCAGCCCGGCACGGCGCAACACCAGCAGGTCGTACTTGGCGTTCTGCGCGATTTTGGCCAACTGCGTATCCGCCATCAGCGGTCGCAATTTATCGATCACCAACGCCCGATCCAGTTGCTCCGGTACCCCCAGATAGCGGTGCCCCACCGGCAGATACCAGCCTTCACCGGGCTTGATCGCAAAGGATATCCCGACCAGGTCGGCACGCGTGGCGACAAGACTGGTGGTCTCCGTGTCGAACGCGAAGCGGCCGGCCTTTTTCAAGGCATGAATCAGATCATCGAGCTGGTCTTCCGTAACCACCGTCTGGTAATGCTCGCCGCTGGCCCTCTCGTCGCTGGAGAATTCCTGCAGCAACTTGTGAAACTCCAGTTCCTTGAACAGATGGGTAAGAGCCTCGTGGTTCGGTTCGCTAAGGTCAAAGTTGTCGTAATCGACGTCAAGCGAAAGATCGTCCACCAGGCTAACCAGCTTTTTGGACAAACGGGCCTGTTCACCGAACTGGCGCAGGTTTTCCTGGCGCTTTTTACCCGACACCTGATCGATATTGGCCAGCAGATTTTCCAGCGTGCCGAATTGCGCGATCAGGGTACGCGCGGTTTTTTCACCGATTCCCGGCACTCCCGGCACATTGTCCGAACTGTCGCCGGCCAGGGCCTGCACCTCCACCACCTTATCGGGAGTACCGCCAAAACGCTCGGCCACTTCAGCCAGACCGACGACCTGATCTTTCATGGTATCGAGCAGCCGCACCCGCTCGCTGACAACCTGCATCAAATCCTTGTCGCCGGTTACCACGGTAACCGCCATGCCCCGCTCGGCGAAGCGCCGTGCCAGGGTGGCGATGATATCGTCCGCCTCGTAACCTTCAAGTTCCAGAGCCGGCATGTTAAAAGCCTTCACCAGTTCCTTGATAACCGGGATCTGCGGGCGCAGATCTTCAGGCATGGCAGAACGGTTGGCCTTGTATTCGGGATAAATTTCCTTACGAAAGGTCGGCCCCTTGGCATCGAAAATCACCGCCAGGTGATCGGGCTGCTCGTCGCGCACCACCTTGAGCAACATGTTGGTAAACCCGTACACGGCATTGGTCGCAAGCCCTTTGGAATTGGACAGCTGGCGGATGGCGTAATATGCCCGATAGATGTAGGAAGAACCATCGATAAGATAAATGCGCTGGGCCTGGTCGGTCATAAGATCTAATCCTTCAAAACGAATGGCATGAATTTCAATACGATACAGTGTCCAACATTATCCCACGCGCACTCAAAAAGCAATCACGGCATAGGCAGATACGACAGCAGAAAAAATCCGATTCTTTGCCTCTAGCCTTTTGCCCAAGCCCAAATATTCTCTCATCAATTACAGCTGCTTATTTTAAAACCTTTCAAAAAGATCTTACCTGCGGCATTCCCGACAAAACAGACCTGTCACCAGCGTCGGAGATGCCAGGCTCTGCGACGGTTGACAACCGCTGATTAAATGATTAGGTTGCCTTGTATATCCCGCACCCACAAGGAGACCTCACCATGACTGACGACCGGGACAAAACAAACGAAGACCCTGAGAAAATCATAGAGGCCGATTTCAACCCGGAGGATCCGGACGACGCCGACATCGCGGAAGACGCCAAAGAAGGGCTGGTGGTGGCTACGGATGTGCTGCCAAGCACCCTGCCGATCATTCCCTTGCGCCCCCGTCCGGCTTTTCCCGGCATCCTGACCCCGATGGTCTTTACCGGGGAAAAGCATGTCGCCCTGGCCAAGCGTGCCGTGGATACACCCTCCAAAATGATGGGACTGGTACTGGCCAAAGAGGTCGATGAGCCTGACAGTCTGGAGAACCTGCACCGCTTCGGTGTGGTTGGCCGCGTCATGAAAGTGCTGCACACCGATGATGACAGCATCCACCTGCTGGTCAATTGTCTGGAACGTTTCTCCATTCGCGAACTGACCGAGTCCGAGGAGGGCCTGTTCGCCCGGGTCGACTACCATTACGCCACCGAGCTTTCCGTCAATCCGGAACTGAAGGCCTACTCCATGGCCATCATCACCACCCTGAAAGAACTGGTTCAGATCAATCCGCTATACAGCGAAGAGATCAAAATGTTCCTCAATCGCCAGAGCATGGACGATCCCGGGCGCCTGACCGATTTCGCCGCCAACCTGACCTCGGGCGACGGACAGTTGCTGCAGGAGATCCTCGAAACCATCGATGTGCGCAATCGCATCGACAAAGTGTTGGTGCTGCTGAAAAAGGAACTGGAAGTATCGCGACTTCAGACCAAAATCTCCAAGCAGATCGAGCAGAAGGTCAGTGCCCAGCAACGGGAATTTTTCCTGCGCGAACAGCTCAAGGCCATCAAAAAGGAACTCGGCCTGGAAAAAGAGGGCAAGGTCAGCGAAATCGAAAAGTACCAGAAGCGCCTCAAAAACCTGACCCTCAGCGAAGAAGCCCAAAAAACCATCGACGAGGAGATCGAAAAACTCCGTCTCATCGAGCCTTCCTCGCCGGAATACAACGTATCGCGCAACTACCTCGACTGGCTGACCATCCTGCCCTGGGGTAAGTTCAGTAAAGATAACTACAATATCGAACGCGCCCGGCGGGTTCTCGACCGCGACCATTACGGTCTCAAGGATGTCAAGGATCGGATTCTCGAGTTCATCGCCGTCGGCATGCTCAAAGGCGATATTTCCGGTTCGATTCTGTGCCTGGTCGGCCCTCCGGGGGTCGGCAAGACATCCATCGGCAAAAGCATCGCCGCGGCCCTGAACCGTACCTTCTACCGTTTCTCCCTCGGCGGCATGCGTGACGAGGCCGAGATCAAGGGGCATCGCCGCACCTACATCGGCGCCATGCCGGGCCGTTTCATTCAGGCCATGAAGAGCGCCGGCACCGCCAACCCGGTGCTGATGCTCGACGAGATCGACAAGGTCGGTGCCTCCTTCCAGGGCGATCCGGCCTCGGCTCTGCTCGAGGTGCTCGACCCGGAACAGAACAGCAGCTTCCGCGACCATTATCTGGACGTGCCCTTCGATCTGTCCAACGTGCTGTTCGTGGCCACGGCCAACCAGCTCGACACCATTCCGGCGCCGTTGTTGGACCGTATGGAAATCATCCGCCTGGCCGGCTACATCCTTGAGGAAAAGCTGGAAATCGCCCGGCGCTACCTGATCCCCAAGGCGCTTGAAAACCATGGCCTGAAAAAAGGCCAGGTGACCATCCGCAAGGATGCCCTGCGCGCCATTATCGACGGTTACGCCCGCGAAGCCGGGGTGCGCAACCTGGAAAACCGCATCAAAAAGATCATGCGCCATGCCGCCATGGAATTTTCCCAGGGCCGCACCGACAAGATCACCGTCTCCAAGAAGGATGTGGCGGCTATTCTGGGCAAACCTATTTTTACCGAAGAAGAGGTTTTCGAGGATGTACCGGGCGTGGTCACGGGCCTGGCCTGGACCAGTATGGGCGGTGCCACGCTGCAGATCGAAGCGACCGCCATGCCCAGCAGAAACAAGGGCTTCAAACAGACCGGTCAGCTCGGCAAAGTCATGGTCGAAAGTTCCGACATCGCCTATTCTTATGTGATGGCCCATCTCGAGGAGTACGGCGCCGATCCCGAATTTTTCGACAAGCATTTCGTGCATTTGCACGTACCGGCCGGCGCCACCCCCAAGGACGGCCCGTCTGCCGGCGTCACCATGGCCACCGCCCTGCTGTCGATGATCACCGGCAAACCGGTGATTAAAAAGCTCGGCATGACCGGCGAGCTGACCCTGACCGGCAAGGTATTGCCCATCGGCGGCGTAAAGGAAAAAATCATTGCCGTTAAACGTATCGGGCTGACCACCGTGATCCTTCCGGAAGCCAACCGCAAGGATTTCGAGGAACTCCCCGACCATCTGCGGGAAAACCTGAGCGTACATTTCGCCGGGGACTACCGGGATGTTTACCAAGTCGCCTTCGGATAAGATGCAAGATCTCCGGAGAAACGTTAGCCACTTTCCATCAGTAGTAAGGAGTCGTACCGGACATGACCGTCGACCAAATCAAACAGGCCGTTAACGGCCTGAGCCCGGAAGAAAAAAAGACCTTTATCCTCGAGACCCTGCCGGGACTGGCCAAAGACGCCATGCAGGACAGCAGCTTTTTGCTGCAACTGTTTCCCGTTTTCATGAACATCCTGAAGGACAGCGGCATCGAACTGTCCCAGCTGCTGCAACTCGCCGGTGCCATGGGGGCTCAGCAGACCAACAGGTGATTTTCACCGTTGACGATGAAGCGACAACCTGTTAGTTTTGGCTGGCTATGCATACCTTAACCGTACAGCAAAATCTGACGAACCGCCTTTGGTGGCGCTGGACCGATTCTTCTTTCGGTTCGCGCGCCTGCCTTCGGTAACGAGCGTCGCGGACCAGCCGGTCCGCGGGGAATAAACAAGCAAAAGCCGCGGCCATACGACCGCGGCTTTTTTTATTGACCAGAACCAGCAGGGCTTCACAGCGAAAACCGGAAGCCGGCACCAGTCGTGCCCCGCCCCAATTTCGCCAAAGCACCTGCCTTCTTCCCAACCAATGAGGTACCCCCCATGCGCGTTCTTTCCGGCATTCAGCCTTCCGGCTCTTTGCACCTGGGCAACTATTTCGGCATGATGAAAAAGATGGTCGACTACCAGGAGCATCATGAACTGTTCTGCTTCATCGCCAACTATCACGCCATGACCAGTGTCACCGACGGTAAGGCGCTGGCCAAAGGCACTTTGGAAGCCGCCGCCAATTTCCTGGCCCTGGGGCTCGATCCCGAGAAGAGCGTCTTCTGGGTGCAATCCGACGTCCCGGAAGTACAGGAATTGACCTGGGCGCTGTCCAACTTCACCCCCATGGGACTGCTGGAACGCTGTCACAGCTACAAAGACAAGGTCGCCAAGGGCATCGCCCCCAATCACGGGCTATTTGCCTACCCGGTGCTGATGGCGGCCGATATCCTGCTGTTCGGCGGGGAACTGGTGCCGGTCGGCAAGGATCAGAAACAACATCTGGAAGTTGCCCGCGACATCGCCATCAAGTTCAACAATCAATACGGTGACGTGATGGTCATCCCCGAGCCGGACATCGACGACGAACTCGCCACCATCCCCGGTCTCGACGGACAGAAGATGAGCAAAAGCTACAAAAACACCATCGACCTGTTCCTCGACGACAAAGCCCTGCGCAAGCAGGTGATGCGCATCGTCACCGATCCCACCCCCGTCGAGGACCCCAAAAATCCGGACACATGCAACGTTTTCCAGATCTATCGGCTGTTTCTGGACAAACAGCAGGAACAAGCCCTGCGCCAGCGCTACCTGGCCGGCGGGCTGGGCTATGGCGAGGTCAAGCAGGAATTGTTCGAAACGGTACGCGACTTCTTCGCACCCTATACACGCCGCCGCGAGGAACTGCTCGCCGACAAGGAGCAGCTGCGCAAGATTCTCGCCGAGGGTGCGCAGAAAGCCCGCTATGCCGCTTCCAAAATCTTGCGCAAGGTGCGCAAAAAGACCGGGTTGGTATATTAACACTACGTTCAGAGAGCCGGGAAGAAGGCTGTTTTCCGGCTCTCTGCCTTAGAATCACAACACCGCGGGGTTGCGCCCACCGTCTCCGTTGCTCCGGCATCGTCACAAGGGGAGAAAACCCTCCCTACACAAAAACAGGCGGTAATCTAATGACCAATCACGAATCACCAATCACCCGCTTTTCGATTTTCGCGTCCCGCGAAGTTTTACCTTTCTGCTATAGTTAATTGTACGATAGAGATGTACGGGGAATCGAAACGCCTGGCGATAAGGAGGCACCATGACCGTCTATCGCAAATGGTACTGCACCTGCACCGGCCAACCGATCGAGCTGACCTGCGAAGAAATACTTGACGATGAGCCGGTGGAACCGGCATGTGAATTCTGCGGAGCGACGCCGTCTTCGGATCCGAAAAAAACCATCATCTATCGTGACGAGGAAGACTGGGACGACTGACGTCTCAGGAGTCTTTCGCCAACGCCCGGGTAAAAAGCACAAACGCCATAGCCGGCCGCTTGCTGGCTTCGGTCATGGCGAACTGCATGCCGTCGTAATGCCAGCCTTTCGCGGTCCACGCATTGAGGATTTCCTCAAGGGTTTCATCCGTTACCACACTGGTTTCCACCACCTTGTACTCCACCATTGTCTTTTTCCTTCCAACGGTAAAATCGTTTAACCGCAGAGGTTCGTTGCAACCGGTCCCTGCGGGATTGTGCCATGATCAAAAACGAGCATGTCCCGGTGTCCGCGGAAACGGAATCACATCGCGAATATTTTCCATACCGGTGACATACATCAACAGACGCTCGAAACCAAGTCCGAAACCGGCATGGGGGCAACTGCCCCAGCGGCGGGTGTCGAGATACCAGTCGAGATGCTGCGCCTCGATGCCGACGGAGTTCATTTTGCCCATCAACACGTCGAGACGCTCTTCGCGCTGGCTGCCGCCGATAATCTCTCCGACCCGCGGCACCAGCAGATCCATGGCCGCCACGGTACGACCGTCATCGTTCAGACGCATGTAAAACGCCTTGATATCGGCCGGATAGTCGGTCACGAACAAAGGTCCTCCGACCACCTGCTCGGTCAGGTAGCGTTCGTGCTCGGACTGCAGATCCGCGCCCCAGGCCACCGGATACTCGAAATCGACGGGCGCCTGCTGCAGGCGCCTGATCGCCTCGCTGTAGGTCATGACGGAAAAATCGGCGCGGGCCAGTGTTTCGAGTTTGTCGATCAGACCGGGCTCGATCCGTTGATTGAAAAAGGCCAGATCTTCGCCGCATTCGTCCAGGGCAAAGCGCACCAGATAACGCAGAAACTCCTCAGCCAGGGCGCAATCGTCGGCCAGATCCGCAAAAGCGATCTCCGGTTCGATCATCCAGAATTCGGCGGCATGGCGACTGGTATGGGAATTCTCGGCACGAAAAGTAGGCCCAAACGTGTAGATATCGGAAAAGGCCGTCGCGAACAATTCCCCCTGCAGCTGACCGCTGACGGTTAAACCGGTCTTTTCGCCGAAAAAGTCCTGCCGCCAATCGATTTTCCCCTCCGTCAGGGGCGGCCGATCCGCCGGCAGGGTACTGACGCGAAACATTTCCCCCGCCCCCTCGCAGTCGTTGGCGGTAATGATGGGGGTATGCACATAGAGGAAACCGCGTTCACGGAAAAAGCGGTGGATGGCGAACGACAAGGCGCTGCGCATGCGGAAAACCGCACCAAAGGTGTTGGCGCGCGGACGCAGATGCGCGATGGAACGCAGGAACTCGAAACTATGGCGCTTTTTCTGAAGGGGATAGTCACTGTCGGTATCCCCGAGGATTTTCACCTGTCGGGCGTGCAGTTCCCACTCCTGCCCGGCGGCGGGCGAAGCTATCAGTTCGCCCTCCACCTGCATGGCGGCTCCGGTTCCGCAACGTGATACCGTTGCGAAACCGTCCACCTCGGGGGTCAGCACCACCTGCAAATTGGCCATACACGAACCGTCGTTCAGAGCGATGAAGGTGACCTCCTTACCGCGTCGTACGCTACGCACCCAGCCACATACACACAACGCTGACATCGGCTGCGATGAGGGCAGTATCTCTTTAATACGAATCCTGCGCGAACGCAGGCCATGATTTGTCGCCATCTTGAATTTCTCCTGAATTTACGGGTCGGATAGGCACAGGTAGGCCTTATCCGGCATCACAACGATCGTGGACTCATCGCTAAACATCCAGCAATGCTGATACGCGCCTCAAAACATAACAAAAACGAGGCTTCCGATCCTACATTTTTTTCTGCAAACAACTCCGCAAAAAAGGCCATCTCGCTTGAGATGGCCTTTGAGGTTCAGAGACGCGCCCCCGCATCTGGTTTCCAAGGATACGGAATCGAAGATGCGACACACGCCGTGGAAAGGAACTATGCGGCACCTCCAGGCAAAGCCGGGGTTTCGGTAGGCCTTGCCATATCCAGATGGCCACCGGCCCCTTCCTCTTTAAGCTTGAACTGTTCCAGCATGCGATTCAGCTCAACCACCTGGCTGGAAAGTTCCTCCGTCGATGCCGCCGTTTCTTCGGCATATGCCGTGTTCTGCTGCGTTACCTGCTCGATCTGCCCCAACCCGTTATTGATCTCCTGCAGACCACGCGACTGTTCTTGGGACGATGCTGAAATTTCAGCCACCAGATCGGACACCTTGGTCGTAGCGGCGACAATTTCGGCAAGAGCATCGGCGGTTTTACGCGCGATTTCGGCACCATTATGGGTTTTAACAACCGAATTTTCGATTAAATCCGATGTTTCGTGGGCCGCTCTGGCGCTACGCGCCGCCAGGCTTCGCACCTCCTCGGCGACAACCGCAAAGCCCTTACCGTGCTGTCCGGCCCGGGCCGCTTCAACAGCGGCATTCAAGGCAAGAAGGTTGGTCTGAAAAGCGATATCGTCGATGACCTTGATGATTTTGGAAATGCCCTTGCCGGAATGCTCGATTTCGGCCATGGCATGCACCATATCCGCCATCAGGGCATCTCCCTGCACCGCTCCCTGTTTGCTTCTCAGGGACAGTTTTTTGGCTTGCTCGGCATTGTCGGCATTGTTGGTTGTCTGGGTGGTGAGCTGGGTCATGGAGGCCGCAATCTCTTCCATGGAGGCGGCCGATTCCGTAGCGCCTTGCGAAAGAGACGCACTGGCCTCGGAAATCTGGGTTGTCCCCACCATGACCTGCTCCCCGGTCATCTGTACCTGAGCCAGCAAAGCATTGAGGTTGCCGGTCATCCGCTGCAGCGCTTTGCCAAGCTGATCTTTCTCCGACGCCAGCGGCACGTCGATATTCAGGTTGCCCTGGGAAATCGTCTCGGCCATTTCCGCCTTTTGTTGCAGGGATACGGCCATATCGTTCAGGGCCGCTGCGAGTACCCCGACTTCATCCCGCTGCTTGAGCACCAGGCGCTGCGAAAGGTCACCCCGGGCGATTTCCCGTGCCATGTCCGCACCCTTGCGGATCGGCCCGGCGAGACCGCGGGCAATCCCCCAGAGCAACAACAAGGCCACCACAATGCATATCGACCCCATGCCGATCTCATGCCACATGACAGAGGTTACGTTCGCCAGCGCCACGTCGCGAGGGACCATGACATGCACCCACCAGGGTGTCCCAGTCTTGCCCAGGTTCAGGGGTATAAACACCTCCAGGCCCCGCTTACTCCAATCGAGAACCGTCTCTCCCTTAATCAACCGGTCGTAATAGGAGGCCCCCATGGCATCCCTCTCGGCCCAGGCTTTGCCCCCGGCTTCGGGATGGCCGGTCATGCCCGCCACCGTGCCTCCATGGGTGATAATGGCGATCTTGCCGGCACCATTGAAAATCGCGTTGTCATCCGCCAGCTGCTGTAGGAATCCAAGGGTGAAATCGACGGTTGTCACCCCGTAAAATTGACCGTCCACCATAATGGGAGAAGCCACCGTCGACATAAGAACTTCGGTGCCGGCGACAGGATAAGAATACGGCTCGGTGAGGATTTCATGGTGCAATTTCCTGGGCAAAAAATACCAAGTCCCCGCCTCTTCATTATCGTAGTCCACCAGAATGTCATAAGTGACGCCGTTGGTACCGTCCTGATACCAATAGGAGATCATACGCCCCGACGCATCATAGATCCCATTGCCGGCGAACTCTGCATCCCTGCCGTCAAAGGCATTCGGCTCCCATGCCATCCCGCCGGCAAAAAACTGCGGGTTTTGCAGGAAGGCTTGCCGCAACAGAGCCTGCACTTCGACGCGTTCCAGTTGAATTGGTGCCGTTTTGCTCTTTGTCGCGCCCAAAATGGCGGCCATGTCGTGGGTCAGCGCATGGGCCTCTT
Source organism: Syntrophotalea carbinolica DSM 2380 (assembly GCF_000012885.1). NCBI lineage: Bacteria > Pseudomonadati > Thermodesulfobacteriota > Desulfuromonadia > Desulfuromonadales > Syntrophotaleaceae > Syntrophotalea > Syntrophotalea carbinolica. The sequence goes on along the minus strand of NC_007498.2, from coordinate 708,947 downwards.
CAAACCTGGAAAGAATATCGCCCGCATATTTTTCAGCGGCGGCCTGAGCGTGGCCTTCCGCGACACGCATGGCCTGCTGGCGAACCGTCATGGCGGAATTCAGAATAATGATTCCAGCGGTAAGAACCAGGCAAAACCCGGCAAACAGGGTGATTTTCAGTTGAATGGATCGAATCTTCACGAAAAACCTCCTCCATGGATAAAAATGCGTTCAAACAGTACGCAACCAATGAACGGCAAACAACGACCCATTAACCTACACAAATAATAAGATTTAAACCATCCCCCAAATGGGGGAATTTTAACCTGAAAATCCCTTCAACGGATACGGACGCAAAACACGCCGTCATGTTCCGCAAGCACACCTGCGGATCCGAACCGAAACCGAGATCGGCGAAACCTTGCCAGGCCCGTCCCAAGCTTGCAATTGCCTGCCATTTCGGCTAATCTTTGACCTTCTTGCCCTATTCATTCATCAGAAAGGAACGTGCATGCCCCGCGGAAAAGGACCCTGTCGCCACGGCTGGGGACAACCCCAAGGCGGTTTCGGCAATCTGCCCCGCTTCATTGAACCGGTGCTGCTTTATCTGCTGAAAAAATCCGGTCAGGCCCATGGCTACCAATTGGCCGGGGAACTGCCGGAACACGCCATCGGCGAGACCGTCATCGATCGCGGCGCCCTGTACCGCGCACTGCGGCAACTTGAAGCCGCGGCGTATGTCACCAGCGACTGGGATGTTTCCGGAGCCGGACCGGCCCGCCGTCTCTATCGCCTGACACCCGCCGGTGCCGAATACCTTCACCATTGGACAAAGCTCATCGAGCGCATGGCGGTATCCATGACCGACTTTATCGCCAAGGTGGGCGAACTGGAAAAACAGGCGCCGGAAGACAAGGAGTGACAACAGGGCCTGCGGCGAGATGAAAAAACAGCAAAAAAAGGGGGAGCGATAACGCTCCCCCTTTTTAAGTTTTGCTTGAACTCCCGGAATCCGGGATTCTGCCAACCTTGGACCGGATCCCTAATTATGCTCCCGGGTCTTATGGAAAACCACCTGAGGCCATTGTTCCATGGTATGCCCAAGGCGCCATTCGCTCGAAGCCAGGTAGGTCAGATTGCCCTCGGCATCGTAGGCCAGGTTAACCTGGCATTTTTTCTCGAATTCTTCCAGCACCTTGCGATCGTCGCACTCCACCCAGCGTGCGGTGGCATATTCCACACCCTCGTAGATGGCATCGACGCTGTATTCGTTCTTCAACCGCGACATGATGACATCAAACTGCAAGACCCCCACCGCCCCGAGAATGTAGTCGGTGTTGAACAGCGGCCTGAACAGCTGGACGGCCCCCTCCTCGGCCAACTGGATCAAGCCTTTTTCCAGCTGCTTGCTCTTGAGGGGATTTTTCAGGCGCACACGGCGAAAGTGCTCCGGTGCGAAGCTTGGGATGCCGGTAAATTTGAGGGGTTCCTTGTCGGTAAAGGTATCGCCGATCTTGATGGTGCCGTGGTTGTGGATACCGATAATGTCGCCGGGAAAAGCCTCCTCGACATTGGCACGGTCCTGCGCCATAAAAATCGTGGCGTTGGCGATATTGACATCCTTGCCGATGCGATGATGGCGAACTTTCATGCCACGGTGGAAGGTCCCCGAACAGATGCGGAAAAATGCGATGCGGTCCCGGTGCGCCGGATCCATATTCGCCTGGATCTTGAAGACAAATCCGGAGAAGTCTTCTTCGTAGGGGGAGATTTCGCGGGTGGTGGTCGGTGCCGGGCGCGGCACGGGGGCCTGCTCGACAAACGCATCGAGCATTTCCTGCACGCCGAAGTTGTTGATGGCACTGCCGAAAAAGACCGGCGTCTGGTTCCCCTTGAGGTACTCTTCGGGCTCGAAGGGATTCGCGGCGCCCTCGAGCAATTCGATATCCTCGCGCAATTGATCGGCCTGACTGCCGAGCAATTCATCCAGCCGCGGATCGTCGAGATCCTCGATCACCAGCATATCCTGCGGACGGGTCTCCTGACCGGCCATGAACAGGCACAGTTGCTTGCGATAAAGGTTGTAGGTACCCTTGAACCGTTTGCCCATGCCGATAGGCCATGACAGGGGCGCGCATTCGATCTGCAGGGTCTCTTCTATATCCGCCAGCAGGTCGAGGGGCTCAAGACCTTCGCGGTCAAGTTTGTTGATGAAAGTCATGATGGGCGTATTGCGCATGCGACATACTTCCATCAACTTCCGGGTCTGGGTTTCGACCCCTTTGGCGCTGTCAATCACCATCAGAGCACTGTCCACCGCCGTCAACACCCGGTAGGTGTCTTCGGAGAAGTCCTGATGCCCCGGCGTATCGAGCAGGTTGATCTCGTAGTCGCGATAGTTGAACTTCATGACCGACGACGTGACCGAGATGCCGCGCTCCTGCTCCATGGCCATCCAGTCGCTGGTGGCATGACGCGCCGCTTTACGGGCCTTGACCGCACCCGCCATCTGGATCGCGCCGCCAAACAACAGCAATTTTTCGGTCAGGGTGGTTTTTCCTGCGTCCGGATGGCTGATGATACCGAACGTGCGGCGGCGATCGACTTCCTTACGGTGGTTCTTACTCACTGTGCAACCTCGTACTTTGGATGAAAAAAAACCGGGCCGAGCAGGCCCGATGGAAGTGCGATCATAGCGTAAAACAAGGGGAAAGGTCAATGCCGGCAAACCATCGACGTCAACCCTTCCCCACTCCGCATGCCATGTATGCGGCATCGATGGTATCGAAGTGATCAGCGTCGGCAGACAGACCGGTTATTTTCCCGAGCTGAACACTTTTTTAAGCAGATCGGTAGTCCGCGCGGCAGGATTCCGGCGGATTTTGCGTTCTTCTTCCCCAACCACATAAAACAAACCGTCAAGGGCGCCGTCGGTGACATAACTGTCCAGGTCAAACCCCATACTCTCGCCGAAGGGCAGGGTTTTCAGCTTCCCGTTCAGGTCCTGGAAATAACGGGTCGCTCCGACTTCGGCCAGGGAGTCATGAACGATGGGCGTGAAAATTTCCTGCAATTTGCCGCTGGTCTTACTTTTGAAATAGTCGGTGGCCGCCGTTTCACCGCCGCCGAGGATCTGCCGTGCGTCGTCGATGCTCATTTCGCGAATCGCCTGCCAGAAAAGTTCTTTGGCATGCGGAGCGGCAGCTTCGGCAGCACGATTCATACTCTGGGAAAAGGCATCGACCTGTGAGCCATAGCCGGCCAGGCGCAACAGTTTTTCCGCTTTTTCCACGCCCCCGGGCAAAGGGATCCGGATCTGCAGGTTATCCAGGTAACCACCGACCCTGCCGACCTCTGCCACGGCATTTCCGGTGCCGACCGACAACGCCTCTTTAAGACCTGCGGTTATATCGCTGTCGCTGAGATCCCCGCTTTGCGTAAAGACGTCCTTGACTCCCTTGAAAAAATCTTCGAAACCGGCTTGGGCAACGCCCAAAAACATGAACGCAACCATGCCCATGCCACACATTCCGAATGCCAGCATTTTTTTGACGCGCAACATAAAGGTGCCTCCTTTTTTCAGTATTCGATAGGGTGCCCGTAACGAAGTGTTTGTTTCGGTTAAGATTACTCTTCCGCCGGGCAATCCGCAAGGAGGATGTACCATGAGAAAAGGGGACGGCCCGCCTGCGTGTCCCGAACCGACACAGGCATGCCATCCCCTTGAAGACGATCGCGCGACACTGAAGTCGCGTTAAAAATCAGGATATGACCCGATCCCGGCCTTCCTTTTTGGCCTGATACAGATACGCATCGGCGCGGCTGAGCATGTCGAGAAGGTTTCGGCCCGGCTCGGAGCAGACCCCGATACTGACCGTAATATGCACCGTCTCGTTATCGGGAGCCAGCGAAACCGGCAATTCGGCTATGGCGCAGCGGATACGCTCGAACAACCGCACCACGTCCTCTTTGCTGCCCGGAACCAGAGCACAAAACTCTTCCCCCCCGATGCGCGCCAGGACACTCGATTCCGGCAGTTTATCCTGCAGCAGATTGGCGACCCGCTTCAAAGTCATATCCCCGGCATGATGACCGAAAGTATCGTTCACTTTCTTGAAATGATCGATATCGAGCATGGCGCAACAGAGGTTTTTATCCGAACCGCCCAGCTGGTTGTAGATACGTTCGCCATGATCGAACAGAAACCGCCGGTTGGATACGCCGGTGAGAAAATCGGTGATAGCCGCCTTGCGAATCGCCTCGATATTTTCCAGATTTTCGATGCTCTGAGAAACGCGACAGTAAAACTCCTCGGTCAGGAAATTCTGCTTGATGATAAAATCGTTGGCGCCGCACTTGAGAAAACGGGCCGCCATGACATTGTCGCCCAAAGCGGAAATCCCGATAATGGCCAACTCTTCACGAGAATGGGTTTTGCGAAGATTCTGGGTCAGTTCGAACCCGTCCATTTGCGGCATGTGGAAATCGCTGACAACCAGTTTGACATCCGGATGCCTGGCCATCAACTCCAGAGCTTCGTTGCCATCCCCCGCTTCCAGCACCTGGTAGCGGTGCACCCGCAGCAGGTCGGCCATAACCTCGCGCTGCATGGCGGAATCGTCCACGACCATGACCGTAATTTTACGGTTGCGCTCCAGTCGATGGAGCAGCGAAACGAGGTAATCGAGACTCTGGGCGCCTTCCTTATACACGTAATCCACGACCTTCTTTTCCCAGATGCGATCGCGGATCTGCTTATTGACGACGCTGGTAAAAACGATCACCGGAATATTGCGCTCACCCAGTTTGGTGACAATCTCTCCGGCCGGTGCGTCCGGAAGGTTGAAATTCACGATACCGGCGGCAAAGCCGTCAGGATTTTGTTCAATAAATTGACAAGCTTCCTGCATCGTTTGGGCCCAGCAAACCTGCGCACCCGTTTCCGCCTCCAGCTTTTTTTTCAGCATACGTCCAAAAAAGCCGGAATCCTCAGCAACCAAAATTTTTTTCACCACTCCCCCTGCTTCACCCGAAAGGCCGTGAACCTGCCACCAACGTCAAAAAAATCAACCGAAAGCAATCACAGTTCATTAAAAGCAAGAAAAGTGCCCAGATCCGCAACAGCCGGTAAACGGAATAGCATACGCCATGCAACGACAAAGGGGCCAGGCGTCAAGCCTGGCCCCTTTGTCTATCAATACAGAAATTTTATCGACTTCAGTGCAGTTTAAGCGTATTGCAAACCAGTTCCGGCTTTTCCGCCGTGCGGCCGCAGGTAACACAGGTGTAGCCTGCTTTTTCCCTGATACTGTCGCACATGTGCGCATCATCCCCTGACCTACCGCAATAACTGTCCATACTGTCCACAGCTTTGGGGACACACAGATGCCCACGGTCATCGGTCACCACACCGCATTTTTCGCATTCATATATTTTTTTCATGGTATATCCTTTCCAGACACAAATGCTTACCTTTATGCTCATAATTAGATATTAGCACATCTGGAAGTTCGATGAGGTAATTTCTCACAGGATCGTATACTGTTTAATTCGTCGCGCAAGGGCTTGAATGTACCATCGGCGTCAAAACGCAACGCCGACAACAACGAAGCCCTCCGGCATTTGAATAACAGGAGACCATACGACATGAAACCATCAGATCAGGAGATTCTTCGCATCGCCTTTTTACACCTTGCTCCTGTTGCCGGCGATGTCGGCGGCAATCGAAACCTGCTGATAAAAGGCATGGAGGCGGCCGCAAAACTCGGGGCGCAATGGGTGCTTACCCCGGAACTCTGCATTTGCGGCTACTCCTTTGCCGACGCTATCGGCACAGGGTGGATCGAACCGCAGCCGGACCCATGGATGGCTCAACTCTGTCAAAAGGCGGCGGCGTTGCACATGACGCTTTTCCTGGGGCAGCCGGAACGGGAGCCCCAATCGGGAGTCCTTTTCAATTCGGTATTCGCCGTCAGCGAAGGCAGGGTCGTTGGCCGGCACCGCAAAATCAATGCGCTGCGCAAGGGAGCTGAAGCCTGGTCAACTCCCGGAACCCGAGCCACGCCTTTTCCGGTGCCGCCCGTCGGCAAAGTGGGTCTCATGATCTGCGGCGATGCCTTTTCCCCGGACATCGCCTTGGGGCTCAAAGATCAGGGCGCCCGTATGCTTATATCCAGTGCCGCCTGGGCGCCCGGCTTTCATGGTCCCGCCGGGGAGTGGGAACGCTGTACGCGGGATACCGGTCTGCCGCTGTTGGTATGCAATCGCTCGGGGGCCGATCGCAATCTGGACTTCCGCAAAGCCCAAAGCATCGTGGCGAAGGATGGCCGGCGCATATGGAGCTTCAGTGCACCGAGCTCCACGGTGATCGTCATGGACTGGAACCTGGCTACTGCAAACCTGGCATCGAGGACGTGCCAAAGGGTCGCCTTGTAATATCAGCCAAATACTTCGGCAATCCAGTCGACCTGCGCCTGCATTCCGGCATCCGAGATTTCCTTGCGAAAAGCTCCACCGGCAGCGACAAAGGCGGCAAGCTTACATAGAGCCGACTTATAATCATCCAGCATTTCGACAGGCCCCGACAATTGGGTCAGCAGTTCTTTGATCGAAAGTATTTCCTCGCGCAGAGATTCGCTGAAGGTATCGTTGTATTCGTGAGGGAATTCTGCATAAAATTCATGCAGATGAGAACGCAACAGCTCAAAAATACCTTCGCTGAAGGGGGTCCGCCATGACAGGCCGTATTCCATGGCACGCACAACATGCCGTTCGTTGATTTTTTCCGGGGCGACATATGCCGATGCCACCAGATACAGTACATAAAGGGGCGCCATGCCCAGTTTTGTGACCTTTTCCTCGGTAAGATTTTCCACGTTGCACCCTTCCTTTGGCAAACTGACAGGGTATGAACCCCCTGTAATCCAACTATGCAGCAATCCTTTAGGGATAGAAGAGCAAGGAACGGGCCAGAAAAAAGGGCCGCGCATCCCATCGACCGCGGCCCCTTGAAAAGGTGTTCTTATACGCAATGAAAAAAAGGGGGGGCTAACCGCCGCGCTTGCGGCCCCGCCAATCGTTGATACTCCACTGAAGCTGGCTCCACATACCCCGCAGCAGGGAAATATCGTCTTTGTCCATGACCGTCTGATTGATCATACGACGCAGGCGGTTCATAACGGATGCCGGCCGACTGGGATTGAGAAAAGCGATGCGGGTCAACACCTGTTCCATCTGGGCGAAAAGTCCTTCCAGCTCGGCATGCGTCGGACGTTCGCCTGCCGCCGGTTCCGAATTCTCCAGCGGGCCTGTTTGGCAGGTGAATGCATAGAGGAACAACAGCACCGCCTGAGCCAGGTTCAAAGAGCCCACGTCTTCGCTGGTGGCGATGGTGGCGCTGTGACTGCACAAAGCTTGCTATATTGCAGAAAGCGGTAAGCCCTGTGGATATTGAAATAAAAAGGCTATACCCTTTCTTGGACAACCTCCCGGCAAGTTGGTTAATCCAAGAGACAAAGGGGTATAGCCATGAAGAAGATTCAAACAAAAAAGCTTAAATCCGTCAACAGTAACACCCTTTTGGCTACGGTCGACATTGGAAAGAACGTTCTTTCCGGATACGCCCGCTGTCCTGATCGAAGCGAAGTGAAACCGTTTGATTTTTCCAACAATCTTAAAGGTTTTTCCCGCTTCTGGAACATCCTGATTCGAACGCAGAGGGCTTACGGTCTGGAGCAAATTATTCTCGGCTTCGAATCCACCGGAGCATATGCCGAACCACTGATGCATTTTCTCAAAAACAAGCCGGTGCACCTGGTGCAGGTCAATCCGATGCATACCAAGAGGGTGAAGGAACTTTGCGGCAATTCGCCGAACAAGACGGACCAGAAGGATCCGAAGGTGATCGCCGACATTATTGAGCTGGGCCATGGACTGACCGTGATAATTCCACAGGGAGCGGCAGCGGAACTACGACGGCTCACCCAGGCTCGGGAGAGAGCGGTCAAGCGGCGTACCGCACTGTTCAATCAGCTTCACGACCTGGTGTTTATCAGTTTCCCCGAATTCCTCCAGGTCATGAAGGACATCAAGAGCAAAAGCGCCCAATACCTTCTGCGGCATCACCCGGGACCTGAAGACGTTATGGCCCTGGGCCTAGAGTCCTTGGCCCAAGTTCTGAAACGTATCAGCTGCGGCAAGCTGAAACTGGCGAAAGCCCAGGCGCTTTTCGAGGCCGCCAGAAGTTCTGTCGGCATTCGCGAGGGACGCCTCGGCCTTGGTCTGGAGATTCAGGCAATGCTCGAAGCGATCGAGGTCTGTGAGCGCTTCGTGAAGCAACTGGAAGCCGAGATGGCTCGGCATCTTGAAGAGATTCCTTATAGCCGCCTGCTTCTGTCCATGAAAGGCATCGGCCCGATCACCGTGGCAGGACTGATTGGCGAAGTTGCTGACTTTACGCATTTCGAAACTCAGAAAGAGTTACTCAAGTATGCCGGATTGGACCTTTTCGAAATCAGCTCCGGCAAGCACCGAGGACAGCGGCGCATCTCTAAGCGAGGCCGGCCGCTACTGCGTAAACTGCTCTTTTTCGCGGCCCTCAACACAGTTCGCAAGGGCGGCATCATGCATGAGCCTTACCAGGGGCATCTTCAAAAGGGCATGCCCCGTATCAAGGCCCTGATTGCCATCGCCCGCAAGCTGCTTGGTATCATGCTGGCCCTGGTGCGTACTCAGAGGGAATATAGCCATCAGCAGACGCAACTAGCGCAGGCGGCATAAAAACTCCAGCGTGTAAGCGGGGTGACTACCATTTCGTGTTATTAAGGCGACTTCGTCGACCTTCACGCAAAGCAATCTAGCACCCCGCTTGCACCTTAGCCCAGATAAAGCAAGGTTTGGGCTCTGTCGAGACCCTCGAATCACCAGTGTCGGGCAAGGTGCGATAAAAACTTGACTGGAATAAACCAGACACTTCATCGCTGGTCAAACCCGCATCTTCACGTCCGAAGACCAGGCCGACACCCTCAACAGCAGGCAACCCGGCTGCCAGCCTGGCAGCATCGGCCACATCAAGCAGCTCTCCACGTAGTTTTCCAGCGCGGCGGGTAGCGGCCACCGACATGGGCAAATCCGCCAGTGCCGAAGCCAGGTCGGGAAACACGCGTGCCTTACCGAGCAGCGGTGCGGCACGCACGGCGAACTTGCGCGCTTCGGGATGCAAATAGGTACAGGGATTGACCAGGCGCAGTTCGCTGACACCGAAATTGCCCATGGCCCGAGCCACCATACCGATATTTCCGGGACTCTGCGGCTCAACAAGGATGACACGGATCCGTTTTGACATGGCTGAATTCATAAGCGGCAGGATACCCTAACACCCGGCTTACGAGAAAGTCTTTTTCGGCAAGTGCGGAAACCGTTGCCGCCAGGCTCTGCAAGAGGCTGAATATACAGATCTTATCGAACCAACAAGCAGGAGAGAATAAGCTTGTATGCGGCGAACTTTGCTATATGATGGAAAAGCGGTCAGCACTCCTGCCCTTCGCGCGTAAAAAGCATAAAAGCCCGCCGTTATCGGGTTCACAGGATGATCGCTCCGAACATTTTGCACTCTATCGTTACCCCCATGGAGGCCCCATGACACCGACAATAACTGTTCTGGAAGGCGATCAGACCGGCCAGGAACTGCTTGAAGAAGCTTTACGCATTCTGGATCCAGCGGTCACCGGAGTGACCGTTACGTTCAAGCACTTCGATCTCAGTCTGGACAACCGTCGCGCAACAAAAAACAAAGTCGTATACGAAGCTGCCGAGTCCATGAAATCCACCGGGCTGGGGCTTAAAGCCGCCACCATTACGCCCGCCATCAAAGGCGATGTCGGCAGCCCGAATGCCATTCTTCGCGATCAGGTCGATGGCACGGTCATCGTCCGCACCGGTCGGCGCATTCCCGGAATCCGCCCCTCCGGCGGTGCTTACGCGCCGATTTCGGTGGTCCGCATGGCCGTCGGAGGCTCTTACGGCGCCCAGGAATCCCGCCAAGGAACCGGTTTGGATGAAGTCGCTTCCCGCACCGAATCGATCACCCGTCGCAACTGCCATGCCGTCGCCGAATTTGCCTTCCGCCATGCTCAGAAACTTGGCGTCAAGGTTTTCGGCGGGCCTAAATTCACGGTCAGTCCGGTTTACGAGGGCATGCTCAAAGAGGAGATGGATGCTGCCGCCGAACGTTTTCCCGACGTGGTCTACGAGCCGCAGCTTATCGACGCCACCTATGCCTTGCTGTTGACCAACGGTGGCGACGGCATGGTGATACCGTCCCTGAACCGGGACGGCGACTGCCTGAGCGATTTCGTACTGCAGATGTTCGGTTCCATCGCCGGCGCCGAGTCCCTGCTGCTATCGTTCGATGAGTCCTGGACCCCCGCGGTAGTGATGGCGGAAGCCCCTCACGGTACGGCCCCATCACTGCAGGGGAAAAATATCGCCAACCCGATGGCCATGATTCTGGCCGGCGGGGCGCTGTTGCGATACATCAACCATCCTGACGCTCGCCGCGCTGCCAGAGCCATTTCCGAGAGCGTTTTTGAAGCCGTGCAGCAGGGCTTCAGTACTCCCGACCTGGGAGGAAGTTGTACGACCACCGAATTCACCGACGAGGTCATTCGGCGAGTCGCGTCCAAACTGGAAGTGTGGCAAACTCTGGGTAGTTAAAACAAGGCGCCGGAAAAGCTCCGACGTTGTCGTATCCGCACCTTTCACCAAGTCATCTTAACTGTCCATGGCCTAAATGGCGCGCAAAATACGCGCCATTTTGGCTGCATGATCGTTGCAATTTTCCAAAGCGGATGCTGGTAAATGCAAACGGCCCGTCTGCCGTCAGAGCCGAAAACAATCCTCGCGCCAGCAACAATCCTCATGCGGGCAGTTTTCCCGCTGTGCTGAACCGAAACAGGGCGTATGGTTTTCGGCCTGCTGGATTTGAATGATGATATCCGCCCGGCGCATTTTACCGACACCACTGAGACCCAGGGCTTTGGCCCGCGCGCGCACTTCATTGATATGCATGTCACACCTCACCGAATATGTTTGAAAATCAGCTACACACAACGACCTCAATTGAACCACGATCGCCGGGCTTGTCAAACGCCTTCACCGGCACAGGCTTTTCCCCTGTCGAACCTGTGAATCCCCGCCTCGACGTTCCCGATGCCACATATCGTTGAAATGCGCCGACCGACATGGTAATAAGGATCGCACCTGTGGCCCTTTTTCTGCAATTCGGCACATTGCTTTATCTCCAAACCCGGTCCAAGCCATGGCAACCCACATGTCCAGACATCGCCTCGCGCGGGAACAACGCACCCTGGCATACATGCTGCGCATCTATTGCCGGTCCCACCACGGCACCGAACAACAACTATGCCCTGCTTGTCGGGAAGTGCTGGAGTACGCCAGCGGCAGATTGCAACAATGCCCTTTCGGCGCGAACAAACCGTCGTGCAGCGCCTGTCCGAACAACTGCCATGCACCGTCACAGCGGGACTCTCTCCGCATGGTCATGCGATTTGCCGGGCCACGTATGTTATGGCATCATCCCGTGCTGGCCTTACGGCATCTTTGGGACAGCAAAGTCCTCCCGCTCTTGCGCCGGCCCTAAACCAACTACACCCATGATTTCTTGTCCCCTTAACTCCCGAGGTATTACACCATGAGCGTCTCAAACCCCTTGATTCAGATGGAAACGAATTTCGGCGAAATCATCCTGGAGCTGGATGTGGCCAAAGCCCCGGTCAGCGTCGAAAACTTCCTCAGCTACGCCCGGTCCGGTCATTACGACGGAACCATTTTCCACCGGGTCATCAAAGGTTTCATGATTCAGGGTGGCGGACTGACCCCCGAGATGGAGGAAAAACCGACGGGACCGCCGATTGCGAATGAAGCGCGCAACAAACTGAAAAACACCACGGGCAGCATCGCCATGGCCCGCACCGAAGAAATTGACAGTGCCCGCGCCCAGTTTTTCATCAATACCGAGAACAACCGCGACCTGAACCATGGCGGACTCAACCCGCAGGTCTATGGCTACGCCGTGTTCGGGCAGGTCGTGGATGGCATGGATGTGGTTTATGAAATCGAAAGGGTCGCTACCGGTGCCTCAGCGGGGTTTGAAAACGTCCCCCTGGAACCGGTCGTGATCAGCAAGGTCACCGTCATCGATTGACGCCTGCAGGCCATGGCCGGCTCCCGGGCCGGCCCCAGCTTTATGCAAGCCCGCCAAGCTTCCGAATAAACAGCAGTTGAAGGAAAAACGGCACACTATAGGTCGCGGCAAAAGTCGCTTCAACCGGGCCGAAAAATTGACAGCTGAAAGCAAGTATCAGGATATAGTTCGGAAACAGCAGACATACCAACGAGGTGGAACGAAGCCCGAGCGGCAGACGGCGACCATACCAAACCGCCAGCACCATCAGACAAGCGACCATGACACCGCCGGCAGCCATGGCCTCCAACGCCCGTTGGGGGTTTTCCAGGAAAAACCCCGAGTAGCGCGAGAAAACACCCAGATTGGTTATCCCCACCGCCAGCAAAGACAAGGGATAACTGTTACCCAACAGCCATTGCGTTGTTCGCGGCATCCATTTGGCACACCCTCTGCCCAGAATCGCCGGCACGAAAATCATCAGCGCCAACATTCGCACCATAGGCGCGATGCCGACATCCATGCTCTTGCCGGCCAGAATCCCCACCAGGGGAGGCAGGGAAAAAGGCAGCAGCAGCGAAGACAGAATCACCACGGCTGCTGTCAAGACGATATCTGCACCGAACAGATTGGCGAAAAACGGGGCCAACACGGCGGTCGAAGCGCCGGCCACAAGCATCCCCGCCAGTTCATAGGTGGGCCAGACCAGATGAAACAGCAAATACACCAGCAGCGGCAGCAAAACGGCCTTGACCGCCAGCAGACCCGCCGTAGCCAGCGGCGCTTTCAGGGCGTGCGTCAACAACCCCCGCATATCGATGGCGAGAAACGATAGCAGCAGCAAAACCATGACAAAGGTGACCGGCGCATGACGCAGCGGTTGCGCCAGTTGCGGAAGAAATATCCCCAGCGCCATGGTGCCGTAACTGGTCAATAATAAAATCGCATCTTTTTTACGAAACATACTCAACCCACTCATGCATACAAGAGAACAACATGACCGCAACAGTATCCGGTCGAAGAAAAAAGACACCCTAACGCCACATCCGATCCAAAGCAAGGGAACTGCACAATTTTTCCCGCGGTCTGCACCAGGAAAAACCTACTCCCACTTTTTCAGCTTAACCGCATCTTTGGCGGCGTGATGATCGCCCTTGGGTTGCGTATCGCCCTGATACGCGACTGACGATTGCATCACTGCCGACTCCGTTGCATATAAAAAAGGACCGGCTGTCTCCAACCGGTCCTTTTTATGTTTCTATCCAAACGCTTGTTGCGCCTGCCTTACCTTTCCGTAGTCCGCCCTTTTGCAGAGGAACTCCGAGCATTGGCTGCACCGGCAGGCTGGCGACGCCTTTGACCGCCGCCACGGCCGGCCGCAGGTTTCGACGAACGGGTGGTGCGCGGTGAACGCCTGGAAGCATTCCCCCGGCCAGCTCTGTCGGTTCGCGGGGGAGCGGGGGTGTTGTAATCAAAGCCTTCGATGGTGCGTCGCTCCAGAGAAGCATCGAGCACCTTTTCGATAGCCCTGACCATGGCGTTATCCTCTCCGGTGACCAAGGTGAACGCTTCCCCCTTGCGCGAAGCCCTGCCGGTACGACCGATGCGATGCACATAGGCCTCGGCCGTATCCGGTATGTCGTAGTTGATCACATGGGAAACCTGGGACACATCGATACCGCGGGCCGCAATATCCGTCGCCACCAATATTTCGTACTTGCCATCCCTGAATCCCGTCAAGGCTTCCTGACGGCGGGCCTGGGACAGATTCCCCTGCAACGACGTGGCCTGGTAACCGGCCTTCCCGAGTTGCAGTCCCAGCCGTTTGGCCCGATGCTTGGTACGGGTAAAAACCAGCACCGAGCGGCTATCGACCGCCGAAAGCAACTCCAGCAACATGGCCGTCTTTTGATGTTGAGCTACCGGATACAGCGCATGGCTTACGGTTTCAGCCGGCGTCGTGTTCCCGACCTGAACCGTCATCGGGCTGGTCAGAACTTCGCCGGATAAACGGCGGATTGCAGCGGGCATGGTGGCGGAAAACAGCAGCGTCTGACGCTGCGCGGGTACATGTCGCAGAATCTGCCGCACCGCCGGGAAGAATCCCATATCAAACATTTGATCGGCTTCGTCCAGTACCAGAACCTCGATGTTTGAGAGATCGATGGTTTTCTGGCCGATATGGTCGATCAAACGGCCCGGGCAGGCCACGACAATATCAACGCCCCGCTTCAGGCCGGCAATTTGCGGCCGGATATTCACGCCGCCATAAACCGTCATGCTGCGTAATCCGGTATGCCGTCCCAGTTCGCCGATAGCCTGGTGAATCTGTTCGGCCAGTTCGCGCGTCGGCGCCACCACCAAGGCCCGCAAGCGCCCCCTGGGGCCGTCGATCAGACGTTGCAGAATCGGCAAAGCAAAAGCTGCCGTCTTGCCGGTGCCGGTCTGGGCCAGGCCCATGACGTCGCGCCCGTCAATAACCGAGGGGATGGCCTGTGCCTGTATCGGTGTAGGTGTAACATAACCCGCGGCGACAATACCTTTGGCGACCTGCGGGTGAAAATTGAAACTGTTGAATTCCATAGTGTCCTTTTAATACCGTATAAAATAAAAAGCCCCGGATGCATTCCGGGGCCTACGATGGGTTTCGTTGTGTTGCATGGAAAGCGACTTTGAGTCGCTCAATATAACAGCCTGCAGACCTTGCAGTCAATGATATTTTCAGAATGGACCGCATCGGGAACCGCTCGGCACCGCCCCGGGACAAAAAAGGGATGATTCCCGCCGATGCCGTATGCTATGCTCCACAGGATGTTATCGACAAGGTTATCGGGTACTGCCGCCTTGTACGTGGAAATACCGGTTTCATAATATTTCCGTCTTTCAGAGGTCATGCATGAACAAAAGGAATGCCTTTTCCGTGCGTTGGTATCACAGTCTGCTGTTTCGAACGCCCCTTCTGTTCCTTTTGCTCCTTGCGGTACTGGTGCTCAGCCTTACCATCATCATGGACACCGTTGGCCGCCCTCGCCTGGAAGAACAATCCTTTCGCATGGCGAACCAGGTGGGCAATACCATGGTGGCGCAACTGGGCGAGCGACTGGCCGTCGCCGAAACCCTGGCCCGCGCGCTGGCAACCACCGGTGCAACCCTGCCCCTCAAAACGGAAGACCACCTGCAAATCATCCCTCGCCTGATCGATGAACTCGGACCGTCTTCCTACATTATCGGCGGTGGGGTATGGTACGACCCCTTTGCTTTCGATCCCCATCGCGAGCGGGCCAGTTTTTTCTGGGGTCGCAATGCCTCGGGAGTTCTCGAATTCGTAGCGGACTACAACGATCCGAAAGGCCCCGGATACCACCACGAGGAATGGTATGTACCCGGACGTTTCTTGAAACCCGGATCGATATTCTGGTCCAAGTCCTATGTGGACCCGCACACCTTCGTCCCCATGGTTACCTGCACCGCCCCCATCTACAGGCACGACCGGTTCGTCGGCGTGGTCACCGTCGACCTCAAACTCGCCGGTCTGGAAGCTTTTTTCGATGCTCAGGCAAAAAAAATGGGGGGATACGCCTTTGCTGTGGACCGCAACGGAAAATTTCTGTCGTTTCCGGATGTCGCCCTCACCCGCATCAGCAACCAGAACAGATTCGGCCGCAAAGATATCGAGTATATTCTGGCCCGCGACCTGGCCGACAAACGGCCTCTCTTTGCGCCCCTGGCCGACGCCCTGGACAGCATCAGCAACGATCTTCTGCAAAAAGCCAAACAGTCCGCTCGCTATGACCGGCAGGTCGCCGAAGTCATCGCCCGGGACACGTCCGAGATATCTGCCGCGGAGGCGGACCTCATTGCGGCGGTACTGCAGAACACAACCCTCCATAGCAACGAGGGGCAGATACTGCTCAAGCATTTCACAACGCCCGGGGACCTGCTGCTCCAGGAACCCTGCAGCGTTGCCATTTTCCATGTCCCCAACACCTACTGGAACATCGTCACCGTGACACCGGTCAGCCATGCCATGTCCGCCGCCACGGCTATTTATCATGCCGTGCTGGCAGCCCTGATTGTCTGTGTCTCGGCAGCGGTTATCGGTGCTTTTCTGACACTGAACAACATGATGATGCGCCCTTTGGCCCGCATCACCCATCAATTGAAAAATGCCGTCGATATCAATGCCGAGGAAATGCTCTGCCTGGATGACAGCTTTCGCAACGAATTCGGCACCTTCGCTTACTGGTTCAATGTTCGAACCCGCAAACTGGCCGATGCCCTGGAGCAGCTGCGCATCATTCGTGGGGAATTGGAACAACGGGTGGCTGAACGCACGGAAACATTGGCGCACACCAACACCAAGCTGGAACTGGAAGTACAGCAACGCCGACGGGCCCAGCAATTCCTGCGAAGACTGGCCATGCTTGATCCCTTGACCGACATGGCCAATCGCCGCAGCTTCGATGCCTCGCTGCCGTCTTTCTGGCAGCGTGCCAAACAGAAAAAAAAGCCATTGGCAATGCTCCTGGTCGACATGGACAAGTTCAAACAGTTCAACAACGCTTACGGCTACCAGGCCGGCGATCAGTGCCTCAAAAAAATCGCCAATACGATGGCGGAGTGTACCCAGGGCGACGAGGTGCGTATCGCCCGTTTCGGCGGCGAACAGTTTGCCGTCATATTGCCCGACAGCGACGCCGAAGTGGCGCAGGCCGTTGCGGAAAAGATCCGCAGGCAGGTCGAAGCGCTGCAGATCCCTCACAGCGGCGAAGGTATCAGCGGTGTCGTTACCGTCAGTGTCGGCGTAGCCAGCTTGCTTCCCACCAAAGACACCCACTACGAGCACCTGATTGCCAAAACCAACCAGGCTCTGTATCAAGCCAAAAGCAATGGTCGCAACCAGGTAGCCGTCGACAGCCACATGCCCGGTTGAAAACTCAGGCCCGGCCATGACCCCGGGCTTCTGCCGGGCTGGCGTGCGCCGCTGGTATAATGCGTTTCAGACTGTCCCATTTTTAAATCCCTGCCTCGGAATAGTGCAAACCTCAAGACAAAAGATCCTGCCCGACCAGCCCTTATGCCGGCCCTCAAAAAAACTATCCGGACTCTACGCCTCTTCATAAGCCATTGTATTCATAAGCCTTTGCCATAATCACCGCCTTTCTGCCGCAGCTCTCCCCGATGTTTGGCAACAAACTGGCCCCAGTTTTGCGATAGTGACGATCAACCGTAACAATGTCTCGAACACCCAAACCAATCACCGAGTAACATCATGGCTCATACCGGATGGCAAATATCTACCCTGCAGGATCCCGAGATCATTCAACTGCAGATATACGGCCCTTTCTCTGAACAGAATACGATAAGCGCACTGTTGGAAACGCTGTCTTTCGCGCAGGCTCACAATATCGACAAAGTCCTCATCGATAAGCGAAAAACAACGGCGCTTCCGATGCACGATTCAGAAGACCCATTGGGCACCCTGGCCTATCAGTTTTTTTCCGGACACTCGAAAAGGACGGCCCTGTTGTTTTCCGAGCAACACCGAAGTAGTGCCTCCGTTATGTCCATGATGCAAAGCCAGACGATACAAACCGGCCGGCTGCACTGTTTTTTTGACCGGGATCACGCCCTCCATTGGCTGGCGGAATAACAATCACGCCGTCTTCTCTCCGTGCTCAGCCCTCCTTCCAGTGGCACCACCTGTGACCCACAGGCATTGCCTATCCCCGGTCACCCGGGCAGGCCGCGTTACAGCGCACCATTGGCCGCAGCGGGCATGCCCTACGTATCTGAAAGTGTGCGGTTTGCCCCAACAATGCTGACATGTAGGGGCGTTTGCCACACCTGTGGCGTGCAGGCAAAGCGCTACGTATCCGCCCGCAATACAAATCTTTAACCGGAACGGCCCATCACCTCCCGGCAATTCCCGCCATAATTCGTCTTTAAGAAAATTCCCATCAAACCTCTTCCACTTGGCACAATGGTTGCGAAAACATAGAGACAGCAGTCGACATCCGATATTTGCCCGATAGGCATTCGCACCAAGGCTGGCATGAAGCCCAACGTAAATCCGTGCCGCCGGCACCCCGGTTATCAAATAAACTCTTTTTCATTGCAGGCAACGATCTGCTTTGCAGCGGGCGAAATATCATTTCCTGCCCCACACCATGCAAAAGGTTCCGACATTGTCCACACTGAGCCAGGCCAAACATTTATGCCCTCTGGTCAAGGAAGAGCACACGGAGTGCTATTTCATGAAAATGACCAGCAGCGACATTCAAAAAACCGTGCTCTATTGCATCGATAATTTCGAATCCTGTGAAATTTTCAAACGCTTCGCCGCCATCCGGCAGGAAGCTTGACCCAAACATGCTAAAACAAAACCCCGCATTCGAAAATGCGGGGTTTTATTGCAAGGTCTTCGTCTTTGCATAAGCGATTGCTGCAAAACGGTATTGCCACCACACTCCTGCCGGTGCGACGACCCTGTTTCAAACATAAGAAAAGCCTCAACGACCGAACAAGCTGCCGGAGTCTTTGACCTGTACCTCAACGATAAAGCGCCCTGCGGCCAATTCAAACACCACACCGGCACGTTCAAAACGTCCTGTGGCCTCGCAACTGTATCCCTTCCCGCGCACCACCGACGGTATCGCCAAAGCGATATCCCGGGTATTTTCCGGCATCAGATATTTTATTCCGCCGGCGACCATATTCGCCAGTTCACCCACAGCATCTTTAACATCATCGTCCACCGCGGACAATTCCATTCCCAGAAAGGCATTGGTGATAGCAATTGCGGCCTGGTCGGGCAAATGAATCAACAACGTTCCCTGGAGATCGCCGGCCAGCCCTATCATTCCCGATAGCATGGAGCCTTGCATGGGCTCCGGATCGACTCCGTCGAGGCTTTTAATATCGAGGAACACCATACTCGAAAAGATCTCAGCAACAACCTGCTCAATAATTTTCTTAAATTCCATCTTTGACAATACTCCTCGGATGGGTCATCGAATTTTTTTTTGACAACATTGCAGGTCGATCCGGCATCCAGACAAAACCTTTACAGGCCGAAACCCGGCAGACTGCTGTCTCATACCAAAACAGGCCATTAAAGCTTCTTTGCGCCCCAAAAACCTTGGGCCATGCCTTCCTATGCTATTCGGCTAAAAAAAATACAACCTGCGGCTTGTAGATTTAGGTTATTTCCCGCGGCAAGTCAACAGAGGATTTAGATGCGCCACGCCAGCGTTTTGCAGCTCACTTTGCGAAAAATCGATTCAGGGAAAGCTTATGAGCGGCAAATCAATCGTTGCTTTTCCTGCCATATTCCGTTAATTTTGTAGCGTTTTTTCATTCACACGAACTCAATACATAGAGTCTTTCCAAGGAAAGGGCAGTCATCATGCTAGGTTATTGTGGACGCGACTGCGAGGACTGCGAATCGTTTCATGCCGCCGCAAGCGAAAGCGACCGCTGTACCGGTTGCCGATCGGAGGGCAGCACCGCCAATATTCTTGCTGGGGATTGCGAGATTCGCTTGTGCGCTCAGCGCAACCGACAACCTATCTGTGCCATCTGCTCCGACTTTCCCTGCAACAAGCTGGATAAAATCTTCATGCAAAACCCTGCAGCCAAGGAGCGCCTGTACAAACTGCTGGCCGAATAAGCCTTCAAATCCCGGAAGGATGAGCATATGGAAAGCCTGGATCAGCGCCTGGCAAGACTGGAAGCCCGTCTTGAAAAGCTTGAGCAGCACCTCAATTTGAAGCCAACGCCGCCCGAGCCCCCCCAGGAAACGTTTTCCTTCCATCCCCCGACCAGCGGAAAAGCCGGCCAATCTGCTCCACCCTCCGGTCCTGCCACACCCCCGACGGCCCCTCCCGCCCCTGCACAAAAACCCGCACCATCACCTCAGAGTGGCATCATCACCCGACTCCTCGGACTGGGAGGCTCCCTGGCCCTGGTGCTGGCAGCGGCTTATCTGATCAAACTGGCCTACGACAGCGGCTGGCTGTCGCTCTCTCCGCAGATGCGGATCGGGCTTGCCATGCTGGGCGGACTGGCCCTTATTACGACGGGACTCTATCTGCGTAAGAAAGATCGCAGCTATGCATCGCTGCTGCCTGCCGCAGGTATCGTCATCCTGTTTCTCGCGATCTATGCGGCCCACCTTTACTACGATCTTATCGGCAGCGGCGTTGCCGGTCTCGGAGTGGTCCTAACCTGTCTTTTTTCCCTCTGGCTGTGCCACCTGTTCGATAGCAACCTGTATGCGTTGTTTGCCATCGGCGGCTCGTATGCGGCGCCCTTTTTGATCCGCAACACAACGCATCAGATTTGGCCTTTGATGCTCTATTTTTCCGCCTGGAGCGTCGTTTTCTGTATCTTCTCGCTGTTTACCGGCCGCCGTCGCCACTACCTGCTGGCCCTCTATCTCGCCATCGCGGGCTTCGATATTATCTGGCGCCGAACCGCCGGCGACCCATGGCAGGCAGCGCTTTTCTACCAGACAGCCCAGCTGGCCATCTTCGGGATTTGCGCTGCCCTGTTCACCCTTCGGCACAAACGGCCGTTGACCCGACGCAGCGCCGCACTGCACCTGCCGGCCCTGTTGATCTTCTACATCCTGCAGTACACCCTGCTGCACCGCCACTTGCCGCAACTTGCACCCTGGATAGCCCTTGCCAGCGTCATAGTGGTCGGAATCTGCTACCTGGTGCCGCGCCTGCTGCTCAAACGGGAATTACCAGGCGGACGCCTGATTCTGTTCTGCTACGGCAGTCTGGCCCTGGTTCATGCCGGCTATCTGGAATTGATGCCGCAAAACTGGCGTCCGTGGCTGGCGCTGCTGGCACTGCCTGCACTTGCCGTATGGTTCGTCACAAGCAAGCGCAACCTCTTTACCGATTGGGCCTTGCTTGCCGCCATAGGGCTCATGTGGCTGGTCAATTTTTCCCGCACCATCGGCAACGACCTGCCGGCACATGTCAGCGGCCTGCAAATCCTGCCTTTGCTGCATGCCGCGGAACTGTATGCCGGATACGCGCTGCTGCGCAAACAACACCGCATGGAGCGCGTTTTGGGTGGCGTACTGGTTTATCTTGGCCACTTCGCCGCCATGGCCGCGGCCTGGCAGATTCTGCAAAGCAGTCTTGGCGTCTCTCTGGCCTGGGGGCTGCTGGCCCTGGTCTGCCTGGGCCTGGCGTTACCCTTGCGCGACCGGATTCTGGGGCATTCCTCTTTGCTGCTGTTTGCGTTTTCCGCTCTCAAAGTTTTGTTCAACGATCTTGCCGGTGCCGCTCCGCCGGTACGCATCGGATGCCTACTGGTGGTAGGTGTCACCCTTTATGCGGGGGGATGGCTGTATCGCTACATTGAACAACTCTCCCCCCCGAAAACCTGAGAGCGGCATATCCCTGCCTGTCCGGGTTTTTTCGTCCAAACCTCCGCACCGGCCTGCCGCCCTGCCAGCCCTTCAGAGCCCCGGCCCGGCGCTACACGGCCGGGCCAGACGCCCCCCGGCACCATCCGCCGTGCCGGTTTCTCCTTGACAGGCCTTTCATAATCGCGCAAGCTTTCACTCCGATGGCGAGTGACCTTTGAGAAACATTCACCGTCACCGATATATTTCAAAAATCGGAGAAAGCTTATGCACACTGCACCTTTGGAAACACCCGCTCTAGACGAAGAACAACAACGCTGCCTGGACAGCTACAACGAATCCGATCTGCATCTGATGGCGCTTGCCGACGCCGCCAAAGGCAAAGGCTTGAACCGGATCGAGGAAATCGTGCGTTTCGCCCGCGCCGCCGGTTATTCCCGACTGGGGATCGCCCATTGTGTCGCCGTCAAGGATGCCGGGATGCGCCTCGAGGAAATGCTGGTACAGGCAGGTTTCGAGATTACACGGATCGACTGCAAAGTCTGCAAATTGCCGGCGGCGGCGGTCACTGCCAACGGCCGCGGAATCGCCTGCAATCCCATCGGCCAGGCACAGCGACTGGCAGAAGCGGACACCCAACTGAATATTTCCATGGGATTGTGCCTGGGACACGACCTGCTGTTCCACAAACATTCGCAAGCGCCCGTCACCAACCTGATCGTCAAGGATCGAACCAACGGACACCACCCCCTGCTGGCCTTGATCCCCTGAAAAACTCCGAATCGGAAAACTGCCCGATTCGGAGCCTCACGTTACAAATTTGCTGTACACGCCGGTGATAAGTTGTTGTAGGGTCCAGGGTACCGCCCGAAATAACCGGCGATGCCTTACCTCTTCGGGTGGACAATTTTTTCACCGGATACAGGAGTTACCATGCCATACATCAAAATCATCCTCTGCGCACTGCTGATGACCGGGGTCTTCGCCTTTACCGCCACGGCCGGTGAAACCTCCGGGCACAAAATATTCGGCTGTTTTGATCTGGAGTGGGAAATGACCCAGGGACAGCAGGTCAATGTTCGTTTTACCATCAACGACGAAATCCTCACCCAGTTCACCCTCGGTCGGAACGAACCCTTCCATCAGTTCTACCTGTCCTCGGAAACCAATACCGCCGAGGGACGCATGCGCATCCGATACAAACCGGCTAAAGGCAAGGCCTATCTGAAAATGGACAGTTTCAACTACCGCTGTTCCGCTCCCATGGATCGCAGTTTTTCCGGAATCCTGGCCGAATTCGACCTGCCCGCCGAGAACGTCCCCAAAAACAAATAAGAAACGGGCCTGCACCAACAGGCCCGTTTCTTATAGTACTCCATGGGGGAAAGCCTTACTTGCCCAGCAAATCCTTAAAGGATTTTTTGGCGTCTTCGATCCCCTGCGTCGTCTGTTTCTTTGCCGCATCCAACTCCCCGGCGACATCGGGGACATCGACACTCAGATCCGACAGGCTGCTTTTCAGGGCAGCCGTCATATCCGTGGAGGTCATCTGACCGTAGAGCGCGGCAAAGATTTCCTTGGCGGCCTGCGCCGGCGTCACCCCGCCCTGCTGTTGACCGATATTCTGCAGGCGAATCTCCGGTAAGGTGGCACTGATTTCTTTGCCCTTCAGCCCCTGGATGGCCAGATTCACCTTCCCCTCCCGCAGGATAAACTCTTTGACCACAAGTTTTTTACCGCTTTGCGACGAAGACTGCCCCTGCGATTCGGTGCCGCTGCCGACAGACCGCTGCACATTGCGCAATAAGGATTTGAAATTATCCCCCTTGCGACTCTTTTCAAAAATAATATGCGGAGCAACCACTTCAATCCGATCCACGATCACCGTATCCCGGGTCAGGGATTTTTCATTCAGATCAACCTTGATGGCTTTGACCGATACGGCATAAGGCGAATCAAAACCCTTCGGGTTCCCCAAAAAGAAATCCTTCAGGCTGGCACGACCGGTCAACAATGCGATATCGACATCCCCTACGCGCAAATCCGTACCCGTAATTTCGGGGCCCTTGCTATTGACCGCCTGCTTGATAATCGGGCCGATATTGGACACCCCGACAACGACAAGCACCACCAGCGCTGCCAACCCTACGCCTACTGCCACATACCACTTTTTCACGTAAGTTCTCCTTTGATAGATATTCTTGCAAAGAATTTATGAGAGATTATATAAGCAAGTTTCTTTTCAGGTCAAAAGCTTCTTATCCCGTACAACCGATAACCCGATAATAATCTGTCCGGAAAAAGGAGCCGTTCAGGGCCTTCCGTCAAAAGCTAAGTTTTGCAAAGAGCTTATTCATTTCAGGATGTTTTGACTCGGGCCCGGTGGTGGGATATTATCGGAAAGTAAAAAAACCGTTCCTGCGACAGCCGCCAGCCAATACCGTTCACAGCCTGACGGACATGAACAAAGACGCTCTTAACCAACCGAAGCCATACAAGGATCCTTTCAAACGTCTGGAACGATCCGATGCACTGCCGCATTTTCGGACTGCCGGATCGCCCGGAGACAGCGGTTACGGGGGAAACTAGCGATGAAAGTCAGCAATGTTGTTCAGATGCGCGCCATGGATCGCGCCGCCATCGACCGGTACCGGATTCCCGAAGAAATTTTGATGGAAAACGCCGGTCAGGCAGCCTTTTCCGTCCTGGGAAGAATGGGGCCCCTGGCAAATCGCACCTTCGTCATCCTCTGCGGTCTCGGCAACAACGGCGGAGACGGCTTTGTCGTGGCCCGTAAAATCCACTCGGCCGGCGGGGTGGCCAAAGTTCGGATACTCGGCGATCCGGCCCGTTTTAGCGGCGCCGCACACCTTAACCTGGAAATCCTTCGCCAGCTGCCGATGGACATCCGGCAACTCGATAATTCAGAGGGGATCTGCACGGAACTCGCCCACTGCTCCACCGTCATCGACGCCATCTTCGGCACCGGTCTTAGCCGCGGAGTCAGCGGCCTGCATCGCGAAGTAATCGAGGCTGTCAACCAGTGCGGTAAACCCGTTCTGAGTCTCGATATCCCTTCCGGCGTGCAGGGCGACACGGGGCAGATACTCGGCTGCGCCATTCGTGCAGAGCATACGGTGACTTTCGGACTGCCCAAAATCGGCAATCTGCTCTACCCGGGCTTTGCCCTGGGGGGCCAGTTGCACGTCAGCCACATCAGTTTTCCGCCGGAACTGTATCGCAGTGATGATTTGAAAATCGCCATCAATACGCCATCCCCCTTGCCGCCCCGCGACCAGACCGGGCATAAGGGCAGCTTCGGCCAGGCGCTGTTCGTTGCCGGAGCCGCCGGTTATCTTGGCGCACCCTGCTTTGCGGCCCTCGCCTACCTCAAGGCCGGTGGCGGTTACAGCCGCCTTGCGGCGCCGGCGGCCATCACCCCTTTCATCGCCATGAAGGGAAGCGAACTGGTATTTTTGCCGCAGCAGGCTACGGATTCGGGCAGCATCGCGCTGTGCAACCGCGATGCGCTGTTGCAACAGGCCAATGCCCTCGACATGACCATACTCGGTCCCGGTTTATCCCTCGATCCGCAAACTCAGCAACTGGTACGGGAGCTGACAGCAGGCATCGACCGCCCCCTGCTGCTCGACGGCGACGGCATTACCGCGATCTGTGCGAATCTGGATCTGGTACGCCAACGACAGGCTCCCACCGTACTGACCCCCCACCCGGGAGAGATGTCCCGACTGACGGGGAAAAGTGTCGCCGAGCTGGAACAAAACCGTATCGAAGCCGTCCAGCAGGCCGCTATCGATCTCAATGCCACCATCGTCTTGAAAGGTGCGCACTCCCTGATCGGCTGCCCGGACGGACGCGTCTTCATCAACCTCAGCGGCAACAGCGGCATGGCTTCGGCCGGTTCCGGGGATGTGCTCACCGGCACCATCGCCGCCATGCACGGACTCGGCCTGAATACCGAGGAAGCGGTCTGCAAAGGCGTCTTCCTGCACGGCGCCGCAGGTGATCTTGCGGCAACCGCACAGGGCGAAGACGGCATGACCGCCCAGGATATTCTTGAGCATCTCCCGCTTGCCCTTAAACATGAACGCCAGGAATGGCCGGCGGAATTTTTGCGGCGTTACGCCGGACCTTGTCCGGCATAAGGTGGCGTTGCAAATGGCCCCCGCTATACTGTGAAATGAGTTTTGCCATGGACACGACTTTGATTATAGGCATTATCCTGCTAGGCGCTTTGGTCGGCGGAGAACTCGCGCATGTCGTCAAACTGCCTAAAATCACCGGATACATTATTGCGGGCATCGCCCTTAACCCGCGCCTTGTGCCGATCATTCCCCGGGATTTTACCGATCACACCGAATTCATTACGAACCTGGCTTTGGCATTCATCACTTTTTCCGTCGGCGGTTCCTTACTTTTTCCGCATCTGAAACGTCTGGGTCGCAGCATCGTCTGGATTGCCGTAGGGGAAGCGCAAACCGCCATGCTGGCCGTCGGCATCGGCATCTTTACCGCCGGATATCTGATGGGTTGGCCGAACCCGCTGCTTATGGCGATGCTTCTGGCCCCCCTGGCTACGCCCACCGATCCGTCGGCAACGCTGGCGGTGGCCCACGAATACCAGGCCCGCGGAGACGTCACCACCACCATCATGGGCGTAGCGGCCCTGGACGACGTGCTGGCGATCCTCAACTTTTCCCTGGCGACAGGCCTTGCCGGACTTTTGTCCGCCGCGCCGGGCACCAATCTCGGCACGTTGCTCTGGCATCCGTCCAGCATGATTCTCACCGGTGTCGGCATCGGCATTGCCGGAGGGTGGGCATTCAACATCCTGACGGAACTTTTCCGCCGGGAGACGGAAGGGGCCTTGATCGTTCTGATCTTTGCGGCGCTGACGCTGGTTTTTGGTACCGTCCGACTCTTCGGCGGCGATGAGTTGCTCGGCACATTGTGCATGGGTGCCATGGTTGCCAACTTCAACCCGCGGCGACAATTGATTTTCAAAATGCTCGAGCGCTATACGGAAGAATTGATCTTTGCCCTGTTTTTCACCCTCAGTGGCATGCTGCTCGATCTCGGGATGCTTGGCACCAGCATAGGCCTGATTTGCGGTTTCGTGGTGTTGCGCGGTCTCGGCAAGTGGCTGGGCAGCCGAACCGGCGCGCTCCTTTCCCGCGCTCCCAAACCGGTTAAACGCCATCTTTTCTGGGCTCTTTTACCCCAGGGCGGCATCGTCATAGGCCTGGCTCTGTTGCTAAAAAACAACCCCGACTTTGCCGGGGTTGCCGATATCGTTATGAGCGTGACCCTTGGAGCCACGGTTATCCATGAAATCATCGGTCCCCTGCTGGCCAGACGGGCGCTACAAAAGGCGGGGGAAATCAAACTCTAGTGCTGCAGCAGGAGGCTTGCCATGAAAAATCTGAAGCTTTACACGTTTATTGTTCTGGCCGTACTGGCCCTGCTCATTATCCTGCAGAACACCGTCGAAGTTCAGGTCAGGATCCTGTATCTGACCATGAATGCACCGCTGGCGGCACTGCTGCTTATGACTCTGCTGGTAGGGTTGGTTCTCGGCATGCTGATCGCCTATCTTGTCGACCGCCGGGCCAGAAAACGCCATTCATGACCGCTACCTCGACAGTTCAGTAAGTCGCAAGGATATGTTCAGCCACCTGGCCGGCCTCTTTGTCCGACAACACCTCCGGCCCGAAGGTCGTCATCCCCGGCCCCGGATTGCGCAAGATGGCTACAATATCCTGCACCGATGTGATGCCGTTTTTCTCCAGAGTCTGGCGATCAAGGGTTTTCTCCGGTGTAATAATGTTGCTGCCGCCAGGGTGGCACACGGCACAGTGTTGCTGAAACAAAACGGCACCGTTGTCCGTGGCGGCTGCCATACTCTTATGATCCATCATGCCCATGTCGTGCCCCATACCATCCGTGCCGGAATCCATCGCATGTTCCATCGGCATGGGCTTGGTGTCCGCCAACGGAGGGGCGTTCGTTTCCTGCGGTTTTTCGCGGTCGCAACCGCCCGCCACCATCAAACCTGCCGCCAGGCATGCCATCACCGTCAAGCCAAGTTTTTTCCGCATGTTGTCCTCCCGGTATTCTTTTTCGCAAATAAGGCCGTCCGATACAGCGAAGTATAGCGCGTCACCATGTTTTCGCATCAAACCGATCGTTGCCGACAAGCGCCTACCATTGCATTTCTCCGAATTGTTGCTAATCATTTAATGACACGTGCAAAACAGCGGGGTGACACCATGTTGATTCTGGCACTGAACTGCGGCAGTTCGTCGGTCAAATACAATCTTTTCGACTGGGCTGGCAAACAGACCCTCGCCAAAGGGGTGGTCGAGAGGGTCATGATCGGCGAATCGTTCATCACCCAGAGTGTACCCGGACGGGAAGATTATCGTCTGGAAAAAGATTGTCCCGACCACACCACCGCCATCCAACTCATCATCCGAACCCTGACCGAAGCCCCCAGCGCGGTTCTGGACAACATCGATGCCATTTCGGCCGTCGGCCACCGCGTGGTGCACGGGGGAGAAAAGTTCACCCGTTCGGTACGTATCGACGAGGAAGTCCTGGCGGCGATTCGCTCGGTGCAGCACCTGGCGCCCCTGCATAACCCACCGAACATTGCCGGCATCGAGGCGGTGCAGAACATTTTGCCCCAGGTAGTCAACATCGCCATTTTCGATACGGCTTTCCACCAGACCATGCCCAGGCACGCTTATATCT
Organism: Syntrophotalea carbinolica DSM 2380; assembly: GCF_000012885.1. NCBI lineage: Bacteria > Pseudomonadati > Thermodesulfobacteriota > Desulfuromonadia > Desulfuromonadales > Syntrophotaleaceae > Syntrophotalea > Syntrophotalea carbinolica. The sequence continues at coordinate 680,603 of NC_007498.2, read as the reverse complement.
ATGCCCTGCCGTACGCATGGTACGAACAGTACGGGGTGCGCCGTTACGGATTTCACGGCACCTCCCACCTCTATGTGTCGAAGCGGGCCGCGGCCCTGCTCGGCAAACATGCCCGCGACTGCAACCTGATCACCATGCATATCGGCAACGGCGTCTCCCACTGCGCCATCCGCAACGGTATTTCCATCGATACCAGCATGGGCCTTACGCCGCTGGAAGGCGCCGTGATGGGCACGCGCTGCGGCGACATCGATCCGGCCATCCCGCACTTCATGATGAAAATGGCAGATCTTTCGCCGGATGAGATGGACAGGCTTCTCAACAAAAAAAGCGGCGTACTTGGCATCACAGGCCGCTATACCGACCGGCGCGATATTATCCAGGCAGCAGAATCCGGCGATGAACGCTGCCAACTGAGCCTGGAAATCGAATGTTATCGGCTGCGGAAATACATTGGGGCCTACCTGGCAGCGGTCGGTCCGCTGGATGCCATCGTCTTTACCGCCGGGGTCGGTGAGCATTCGTGGCTCATCCGGCAAATGGCCCTGCAGCACCTTGAGCACCTGGGCATCCATTTCGACAAGCAACGCAACCGCGATCTGGCAAGCGGCCTGGAAGCGGCCATTTCCAGTCCGGACTCCCCGATCAAGGTGTTTGTCATTCCCACCAATGAAGAATTGGTGTTCATCGAAGATGTCGCCGCCATTCTAGACGGAAGCTATGCCGACCACATGGACTTTGCCTACTCTTTCGCCCACCCCGACTACAAGCCGCGTTGATCAACAAGCTCGCAGCCTTCACCTTGGGTAGCAACACGACAGAGCCATCAGATATCCCCCGATTCATAGCCGCTGAAAGGAATCCAGGGACTTTTTTCCAAGCCGACCATGGTCGAGTAGGAGTGCAGCATGCCGTAATTAGCCGACCTGACGGCATACCATTCGATATCCCGGCGGCGCGCCAGTTCCTGTTTGATGGCATCGACCACCACCACACTGTTTCTATCCTCGGCATGAATGCGCTCGATGATATGCTGCTGATCGTCTTCGGTCAGGTAGGAATACAAAGGTGCCAGCCCGTGGCGATCGACCATCTCCACGAGATCCTCGGGATAGATGTCCCGCCGTGCCATAACTTCCAGACTGATGCGACTGAGCTGCCCGAACAGCCCACCGGGCTTTTCCCTGCTCGATCCGGGGTAGGTGGTGACAACCGGCACTTCGATGCGAAAAATAACCGTCGGTTCGCGACTCAGAGCATGCACCCGCAGTTCATAAGCACAACGGTAGCGCACTAGGCACTTCTCCTGCGAAACGGGAGTCGTTTTTTCGATAAAGTAAGGAAAGTCATACGCCACACATACCGAGCGGGCATCGAGTTCATGCAGATAGTCAAGGGCCTGGTCCTGCAGGGCGCCGGCACCGACGACCCCCTGGTGCCGGTGCAGAACCTGAATGAACCGATCGATCCAGCGCGCCTCGAAGGCCTGGACGATCCGGGCATTGACGGTTATATGGGCCACGGTCGCCTGTCCCTGGAGATCCCGCCCGGACAATACCCTGATGGGAAATTGCAGATTGGACATGCCGACATCTTCCATCACACGCTGCTGAGTCATCTTCAGCCTCCTGAAAATGAGTTTCACACTCTCTCCCCGGTGCATTTGTGTTGTATCCGATATATTGAAGGGGCACGTGTCCCCGGGGAGGTGGGAAACCTCGATCTATGGGTTATAATGGTGTCGTGTTGCCGTTGTCGCCGCCAGCCCTTCTCACACCAAAGGATAACACCATGGAACTACCTGTCTATATCACCGAAGAAGAAGTACGAAAAGTCTGCAAAGCGCTGGATATCAGGGACTGGACGCAGCTGGACAAGCCGGTCGTAACGGAAGACGAAGCCGGCATGATTCTGGCCAACACCGATACCGCAGGCATGACGATTCCCCTGGAGGACTTTCGCACCGGACTGGAGGTTGAACTGGAGCACGGCACCATGTACCCGGCAGCCAATGTGACCAACAATCATCCCCTGCTTACCGCACGCATCGTTGTCGCTCACCTGATCGAAACCCTTGACTATTATAAACGTCTGGAAGTGGCGGAACTGGAAGGGGACCTGCACAAGGCGCTGACATCAGGCAAACACCAGAAGGCCGCCGATTATTACCGACGTCTGGTAGCCGCACGCCAGTCTCTGATCGCAGCGGAAAAAACAACCCTGGACTGACGGACCGACCATGACCTTCAAACAACGCGCCAGCGGTATCCTGCTGCATCCCACATCCCTTCCGGGACCTCACGGTATCGGCGATCTGGGCAACGAGGCCTGGCGATTCGTCGACTTTCTTGCCGGTGCAGGACAAAACATCTGGCAGATTCTACCTTTAGGGCCGGCCGGCTACGGGCATTCGCCCTACAGTGCCTTGTCGGCTTTTGCCGGCAATCCCCTGCTTATATCTCTGGAACGGCTGATCGAGGAAGGAGATCTCGAGCCCGAAGATCTGACGGGCGTCGGTCTGGATGAGGGAACGGTGCATTTTGGCTTCGTCGCTCCCTTTAAAAAGCGATTGCTGCACAAAGGCGCCAAACGTTTTCGCGAAGGGGCGACGGAACGGCGCAAAACCGACTTTGATGATTTTTGCCGTGTGCAGGCGGCATGGCTGGAAGATTTTGTCCTGTTTTGCGCCTTGCGCAGCAAATTCAATGACATGCCATGGCAACAATGGCCGCCTCCCTTGCGTTCGAGGCAGCCGGATGCGCTGCAGCAGGTCCGGCAGGAACTGGCCGATGCCCTGCATGTCCACCGCTACGAACAGTTCGTGTTTTTCGAGCAGTGGCTGGCCCTACGTAACTATGCCAACCGGCGCGGCGTGCGGATCCTGGGCGATCTGCCAATTTTTGTAGCCCTCGATTCCGCCGACGTCTGGGCCCACCCCGGGCTTTTTCATCTTGATGCCCAGTTGCAGCCGACGGTGATTGCCGGGGTACCGCCCGACTATTTCAGCGCCACCGGCCAACGCTGGGGCAACCCCCTGTATCGCTGGGAGACCCATCAGAACGATGATTTCACCTGGTGGCAGAGCCGTCTGAACTGGAACTTGCAACAGTGCGATCTGCTTCGCATCGATCATTTCCGCGGCTTTGTCTCCTGCTGGGCCATCCCGGCCGGCGACAAAACCGCCGTCAACGGGCAATGGTGGGAGACTCCCGGCGAGGCCCTTTTCAGCGCGCTGCGTCACAGCCATCCCCACCTGCCTCTGGTAGCCGAGGATCTGGGCGTCATCACCCCCGAAGTCGAACATCTGCGCGACCGACTCGACCTGCCCGGCATGAAAATTCTGCAGTTCGCCTTCGACTCCGGCCCCGACAACCCGTACCTGCCCCACAACCTGCCGAAGCATTGCGTGATCTATACCGGCACCCACGACAACGATACCAGCCTCGGCTGGTGGCAGACGGCAAACACGGAGATCCGTAACGAAACCGCCGCCTATCTCGGCCACCCCATTACCGACATGCCATGGGATCTGATCCACCTGGCCTGGGCCAGCGTTGCGCAGCTTGCCATCTGTCCGTTGCAGGATGTGCTGTCCCTGGGGGGCGAGGCACGCATGAACTATCCCGGCCGCGCCGATGCCAACTGGAGCTGGCGTTACCTGCCGGGGGCGCTCACCTCGGAATTACAGCAACGCCTGGCCGACCTGACCCGCCGCTTCGGTCGAGCCCCCAAAAGATCAGGGTAAAAACCGGGCACCGAGTTCGACGGAGACAATCACGAGGTTTTCCTCTCCTGAAAAGCCGCATGAATCCGTTCCGCCAAAGCGGCCGGCAGGCCGGGCATGGCCCGTAATTCATCGAGACTGGCGGCTTGAACGGCCTTAAGGCTGCCGAAATGCTTCAGCAATGCCTTCCTGCGTTTTTCACCGACCCCCGGAATCTCCTCGAGCACCGAGCCGAGGGTGCTGCGACGGCGTAATTTGCGATGGTGGGTAATGGCAAACCGGTGGGCCTCATCACGCAAACGTTCGAGCATGAACAATGCCGGCGAGCCCTGACGCAAATTAACGGAATTTTTGCGACCGGGCAAAAAGAACCGCTCCTCGCTGCGCTCCACCGCCTTGCCGCGCACATTAGCCATCACCCGGCTTTTGGCGATGCCTGCCACATCGATGCGCCCGGTAAGATTCAGCTCGTCCAGCACGGTACAAACGATGTTCAGCTGCCCCTTGCCGCCATCCATGAGAATGAAATCCGGCAACGATTCTTCGCGCAGACCGCGCTCCAGGCGACGCCGCAACACTTCGTAAAGAGATGCGTAATCGTCGCTGCCCTCGACACTGCGGATGCGAAAATGCCGATAAGCGCCTTTGTCCGGCTCGCCATCGCTAAGCACTGCCATACTGCCGACACTGAAGCGCCCCTGTACGTTGGAGATATCGAAGCATTCGATACGATGGGGGAACCGCGTCAGATGCAGGCGCCTGGCAATTTCCTCCAGCACACCCTGACGCGCCTCGCGCCTGGAGCCCCTTTCCCTGAAGCTTTCCTCGGCATTGCGCGCGGCCAGGGCCACCAGTTTGCGACGGGTGCCACGCAAAGGCGCCAGCACTTGTACTTTTTTACCCCGTTGCTCGCTCAGCCATTCGGCCAGCACTTCGCTCCCTTCCGGCAGAAAAGGCAACAACACCCGGTCCGGGATGCAGACATCGCGGCCGTAAAATCGCTGCAGAAACGTCGACAGCAATTCTTCCTCGTCCAGACGCCATTCGAGATTGTAGCTGCGACGATCGATCACCTTGCCCTCGCGCACGAACAGGATGGCAAGCTCCACCTCTCCCCCTTCGCGATGCAGACCGACAACGTCCTGGTCCCCGCCGCCCGCTTCGACCACCTTCTGCCGCTCGACCGTCTGCTCGATCGCCCGCAACTGGTCGCGCAACCGGGCCGCTTCCTCAAACGCCATGCGCTCGGCCGCGGCGGCCATCTGATGTTGAAGGGACTCCACCACTTCCGATTCCCGCCCCGCCAACAGAGCCAGTGCGCCATCGACCAGGCGCTGGTAATCCTCCGCGCTGATCTTGCCGTGGCAGGGTGCGCTGCACTGCCCGATCTGATAATAGAGACAGGGACGGGAGCGGCTGCGACAGGATTCCCAGGGATGCCTGCGCAACGGAAATATCCGATAAATCTCCTGCAATGTGGCGCGCACCGCCGTCGACGACGCGTAAGGTCCGAAATAGAGAGCACCGTCGCGCCGCACCCGCCGCACCAGCTGCAACATGGGAAATTCCTGCCGCGGGTCGAGACGCAGCGAGAGATACGTCTTATCGTCCCGCAGGTTGATGTTATAGCGGGGCCGGTACTTTTTTATGAGAGTATTTTCGAGGATCAGTGCCTCTTTTTCCGTATCCGTCACGATGGTTTCGATGTCATGTACCCGTTTGAGCAAAAAACGGATCTGCGGACGATTGTCCCCATGTTCGGAAAAATAACTGCGCAAACGACTGCGAAGGTTCTTGGCCTTACCGACATAAAAGACCGTCCCCGCTTCGCCTTTCATCAGATAAACACCGCTGGCGGTGGGATATTTGGCGGCTTCAAAGGTAAACATCGCTGTTCCGTCATCTTAAGAGGTTGAAACTGCAGGCAAACCATACCGTACCGACAATCGCCGGCCCGGCGCCACCTGTAACAAAGGAGAGTAGCAAGCCCGTCCGCCGACGGTCAACCTTTGCCGGGGACATCCGTGGAGCGAACCGTACCGAAACAATTTTCAACCGTACATCAGGTCGTTACAGATTCCTTGAAACAAAAACGTATACCATATTGTAAGCCATTTTAAGACACTGGGGACTTGACTTCGCGCCTCATTCTAAATAATAATTCCGCGATTCGACAAACACGGTTCTACACATAAGACGGAGACCATCATTCGTGCCGGCCCCCGTCGCCGGCAAAACCTATATTTTTCTGGGAGGAAACAAAACAATGGCAGATCAGCTCTCGATCGTCGACAAAACCGCGAATCCCGCACCTCTGGGCCTTATGGGCTTCGGCATGACCACCGTGCTGCTCAACCTGCACAACGCCAACATCATCGGCCTCAGCGCCATGATCCTGACCATGGGCATCTTCTATGGCGGCGCCGCTCAGGTAATCGCCGGCATCATGGAGTGGAAAAAAGGCAACACTTTCGCAACCACCGCATTCACTTCCTACGGCATGTTCTGGTTGACCCTGGTAGGTCTCTGGATTCTGCCCGACATGGGCTTCGGCAAAGCCGTGGCTGTTGACGATGCCGGCCTTACCGCCTATCTGTTCATGTGGGGTTTGTTCACCCTGGTTCTGTTCATCGGCACCTTCAAACTGACCCGCGCCCTGCAGGTGGTCTTCGGCACGCTGACCATCCTGTTCTTCCTGCTCGCTTACGAGCACACCCTCACCGGCGAACTGCGTCACACCATCGGCCACATTGCCGGCTACGAAGGTATCTTCTGCGGCCTCAGCGCCATCTACACCGGCCTGGCTCAGGTCATCAACGAAGTGTACGGCAAAAAACTGTTGCCTCTGTAAGCAGCAGGCTACAAACAGTGTGCAAAAAGGCCGCTCCCCCGGGAGCGGCCTTTTTTATATTGCCTGTAAAAACGATAGTTCCGGGGTAGAGAATATCCCCCCGAAAACCCATGCGCCCATCGGTCAGGGCTGGGTATGGGGCGCCTTTTTGTAGCCGTACACGAATAAGCCCGTCTTTTCGTCCAGCTCGTCGTTGCTATCCATACCGTAATCGTCGACCAGCTTGGCTTTGGCCTCCTGCGCCTCCTGCGGGGTGTACGCTTCGCGACAGAACCAACGATCCTGACCGAACTTGACCAGGTGATCGTCGGCAAGGCGATCACTGGGATCAACAGCTATACCGATATACCAATTTTCCCAGTCCTCACCCTGGCTGATAACGTATTCGCGAAATTCCCGGACTACGCGAAACACGGAAACAGGCATAACATCCTCCTCTTGTCATGGTTGCATGTAAAACCCGATCGACCGCAAAGCAAACGAATAACAAGCATGCGTCTCATGCCTTTACCCTGCAGCCTCTACGGCGAATTTCGACTATTTCGAAAGGCCATCAAGCCCTGGAGATAAAACGGCACTCGCGGGTATCGACCTTGATGCGTTCGCCGGATTCCAGATACGGGGGCACCTGCAGACGCAGACCGGTCTCCAGAACCGCTTCTTTGGTCTGGGCGGTGGCCGTGGCGTTTTTCAGGGCCGGCGCGGTTTCGACCACGGTCAATTCCACCGTCTGGGGCAGATCGATACTGACCACCTGTCCCTGGAACACGCCCATCTGCAGCTCCATGCCGTCGACCAGGTAACCGCGGATATCTTCGTACATATCCCCGCCGAGCTCATACTGATCGTAACTTTCAAGGTCCATAAATACGCCCTGCTCGTCGATGGCATACAAAAACTGGCCCTTGCGCCGCTCAAAATCGGCATCTTCGATGCGCTCGCCCCCCTTGAAGGCCTTCTCGAGCACCTGACCGGTCAGCAGATTCCGGTACTTGGTTTTGATCAAGGTACTGCCGCCCCGGGCCGAGGGAGTCTGGGTGTTCACATCGAGCACCAGACAGGGGGCATTGTCGATCTGGATCACCAGATTACGTTTTAAATCCGCGGTTGTAGCCATAAATTGTTCTCCTGGGATGTAGTAAAATTCGCGCTGCAAGACTAGCACAAACCGGGCCACCAAGACAATTCCTCCGACCCCGTATGAAACGGTTTGACGCAAAGTCCTTGATCCCCCACAAGAGCTCACGGTATAAAAGGTGCTCGCCGAATCACAACCGCAGCGAAAGATTTTTTTATGTCTCAGTCCGACCCCACATACCAGCTCATCGCCCGCAGCGTCGCCGCCGACCACCAGGGGCTTGCGGAACTCCGCCCGCTGCTGGCGCGCAAGTTTGATCTCGATGGTTATATCCTGCGGCAACGCCTTATCGGACGCGGATGCAACTGCATTGCCGAAGGCAAACGGGAGCGATTGACGAACATCGCAGACTTGTTGGCGGAGCAGAATATCCGTAGCTGGATTATCGAAGCCAAAACACCGCGCTTTGCACCGCAGAGATTGCGGAGCGTACGCCTGGGCGACGAACAACTTGCCCTGGTAACCGGCGAAGGGACGGTAAACCTCACCGCCGAGCATCGGGTGCTGGCGGTGCTCGCCGACCTTTCCGGTCAGGCTGCCGCCAAAAACCTTAAATTTCACATGGCCCAACGCGTCTATAACGGTGTGCGCGAAACCCGCCCGTTAGGCGATGCGGAACTGGCCAAGGCGACTTTGCGCGGCAAACCGGTACTCGATGTGTACCGTTTCAATGACCAGGGCGAAGTCGACGCTGCGGTCCGCATCCTACCGGGGCGGTTCGACCCGCGTGGACTGGGCGACCTTGCCACCCTCAGCTCTGTCGGCAACCTGAAGGTCCTTTTGCAGCAGATTCGCCGGCAGGTCGCTTCTTGCCGACTGCAACTCGATTTTGGTCTTGCCAACCTGCCCGGGTGTCGCCTCAAAACCGACGAAGACGGCCCGAACTGGCAACGCGACAACCTGGCCGCCCTGACCCGTTTTGGCTGGCTGATGACCGAACTGGACGAATCCGGTTCTGTCTCCCCAGCCTCTGCAATGTCCGCCGGTACGGTAGCCCATCCTTTGCTGGAGATGCTGCGAAAAGAGCTTGGGGAGGAAGCACCTGCTGCTACCGCCCCCTCGCAACCCGCCCCCAGCGTCAGCCTGCCGCCGCCTCCGCCACAAACGGGAGCGCAACGCACGGCCAGCCCGCAACTGACCCTGGGCATTGCCGTGGCGGTGGGCTTCGGCCTGTTGACCGCTACCGGCACTAACGCGGTGGTTTCCACCTTACGCGCCGGCATAAGAACCGCTATTCTGCCGGCACTGCTGACCGGCCTCTGCTTCTGGGGCGCCCTCCACTTCTGGCGTCTGAAGCGACATGTGGAAAACACCCCGACAAGCAAGGCCCGTTCTCTGTCCATGGGACTGGTGGAATTGCAAGGCCGGGCCACCAGAAAATTCGCACTGGTATCGCCGTTAAGTCAGTTGCCCTGCATTTTTTACCGGCTCCGCAAATACCGACGCGACAGCAAGAACAACTGGCGGCTTACGAGTACCACGGACAGTGGCCACGTGCCTTTTTATCTGGAGGACGACACCGGCAGAGTCACCATCGATCCGTGCGGCGCATCCGTCACCGCCCGTCACCGCCAGGAATCCTACGGCGGCCGTTCCAACACCATGTTCGGCAGCGTTGGCGGCAGCAGCAGTGAAAAATGGATCGAAGAGATGGTCACCGAAGGTACGCAGCTGTATATTCTCGGCCAGGCCCGTGAAAACAAACGCAGGGACGCCTCTCTGCGAGCGCGGGTCACCCGTGCGCTGCAGGAACTCAAACGCAATCCGGACGCGTTGCAGCAGTACGACCGCGATGGCGACGGCCGCATTTGCGAAACGGAATGGGAACATGCACGCAACAACATCGAACAGCAGGTACTGCAGGACAGCCTCGCCGGCGATCACACCCGGGTAACACAAAGCGATCGGGTGATTGTCGGCCGGCCCCGTCAAAGATCGATTCCTTTCGTCATCGCCGAGGCCGAATCGGAACGACACCTGGTTCGCAATTATATCTTGCTGACCCTGCCTTTGTTTGCCGGATCGCTTGGCGGTCTGGTCTGGACCTTAATGACGCTGATAAATTTTTTGCAGCCGCAGTGATATGATCTGCTGGCAAGGAGGACACAATGCTTTTTCTTGTTTTTCTGGGAGTTCTGGCGCTGGTGCTGCTGATTGTGGCCGGATACATCATCACCATCTACAACGCCCTGGTAAGCCTTAGAAACAATATCGACCGCGCCTGGAGCAACATCGACATATTGCTCAAGCAACGTTTCGACGAACTGCCGAAGCTCATCAAGGTCTGTGAAGGATACATGCAGCACGAGCAAAAGACCCTTGAGGCGGTCATCAAAGCCCGGTCCATGGTGCAGAATGCCCGAGGCACCAAGGAAAAGCTTGACGCGCAGAACATGCTGAGCGACACCCTGCGCTCGCTGTTCATGGTGGTGGAACGCTATCCGGACCTCAAAGCCGACACGATGTTCCGCAACCTCGGCAACCGTATTACGGAAATCGAAGACCAGATCGCCGATCGCCGCGAATTTTTCAACGACTCGGTGAATCTGTACAACATCCGCATCGAACAATTTCCCGATGTCCTTATCGCAAGCACATTCAGCTTCCGCCGACGTTCTCTGTGGAAGATCAACCCCGCACACCGCCAGGATGTGGAAGTATCCTTCCAGCATATGTAATTTTCTCCTGCAGATACTTTCCGAAACCCGGCACCCCTTGCCGGGTTTTTTTATGCCTGATCATCTCTGGACGAACCCTTTAAAAGTGATAGCATAAAAAAATATACATAAAATCAACGGTCCTGGATATCCACCCATGCCGGCGTATATCACTGGCACACCACCCAAGGCGTCAAACTTTTGAATGTTAAAATAGCAATATTATAACTCTTGAAGAATATCACCTGAAGTGCTATCATCGCCAAAACATTACTAATACGGTACGCATTTATTCCACCCATGAAATTTACCACGGAGGTACCCCATGAAACTCGCACGATTTCTTGCAGCTGCGCTCGTCCTGACGTGCAGTGCCATCCCCGTCATGTCTCACGCCGAAATCAAAACCGGCGTCCTTACCCTGTCTCCCATGATCGGCGGCATCACCATGGAAGGTGACCAGCCCGTCGACAGCGAAGGACTCGCCTACAGCCTCGGCCTCGGCTACAACTTCACCCAACAATTGGGATTGGAAGCGGTTGTGGGTGGCGCCAATCTGGAAGAAGAAGGCAGCGGCGACGATGTCGATTTCTGGAATTATCGCCTCGACGGTCTGTATCGTTTCATGCCCGAGAACAAACTGGTTCCTTATCTGGCCGCCGGTGTCGGGGGATACAGTCTCGATGGAGACGATGAGTTTATGACCAACTACGGAGCCGGACTGCTCTATTTCTTGGGCGAAAACGTCGCTCTGCGCGCCGATGTGCGCCACATGATCGGCTTCAACGAAAGCAACCTGGAAAACAATATTATCTATACGGCCGGCTTCCAGTTTCAATTTGCCGGAACCGAACAGCCCGTTAAAAAAGAGCCCGTGGACAGCGACGGCGATGGCGTCACCGATGACCTCGACCAGTGCCCCGATACTCCCAAAGGCGCTCCCGTCGATGCCAAGGGCTGCCCCCTGGATACCGACGGCGACGGTGTTTTCGACTATCTCGACCAGTGCCCCGATACTCCCAAAGGCGCTCCCGTCGATGCCAAGGGCTGCCCCCTGGATACTGACGGCGACGGTGTCTTCGACTACCTCGACCAGTGCCCCGATACTCCCAAAGGCGCTCCCGTCGATGCCAAGGGCTGCCCCCTGGATACCGACGGTGACGGCGTCTTCGACTACCTCGACCAGTGCCCCGACACCCCCAAAGGCATGAATGTCGATGAAAAAGGTTGCGATCTCAAACTCACGCTGCGGATCAATTTCGACTTTGATCAGGCTGTTATCAAACCCGAATTCAAAGGGGAACTCGACAAGGCCGCAGCTTTTGTCCGGGCCAACGCCAACGTCCCATTCATCCTGCTGGCCGGACATACCGACAGCAAGGGCCGCGACACCTACAACCAGCGGCTCTCCGAAAAACGGGCCGAGGCGGTTCGCCAGGCTCTCATCGACAATTACGGCCTGGATGCCGCCAAGCTTAAGTCGCGAGGTTACGGCGAGGCCCAACCTGTCGCCACCAACGATACCGAAGAAGGGCGCTACCTGAACCGCCGGGTAGAACTCATCTGCTGCGTCGTACTGCCTGAATAAGCAGATCCGCGATTCAAAAAAACAGGGCCGATGCTGTCGGCCCTGTTTTTTTATTTTGTTTTATTGACCTTGCCGGCCGATATATGGCACAAAGGAGAAGATCTTATACGGATCACATAAAGTTTTCCGAAAATAGCAAACTCGGGGTAACTCGGGGACGCAAAGCCATGGACCCGTTGCAGGCGGGCCGCCAGGCTACCGAAGAAATCGATGCCTTTCAGACACGACACCGCCTTGCGGCCGGTTTCATGTCTCCATCCGCCTTCGGTTTGCAAGGTGGATTTTTTTATTTCAATCGACATATGCATTCTGAGGATTCGAGCCCCAAAGATATTGCTACACCATCGCATTTATCCTGGAGGAGAAAACAGTGGAAGCCATGCCTAACAGCCAAAGCACAGCCAAACAGATGTCGCAAGCTTCGATCAACAGTGGCCTTGAAACCGCCGTCGAGTCAGAAGATACCATGAAGGATAAATTCCTCACTTTCTGGATTGCCGATGAGGAATACGGTATGGGTATCGAGCATGTCATCGAAATCATAGGCGTGCAGAAGATTACCAAAGTACCCGACATGCCACACTTCATCAAAGGCGTGATCAATCTGCGCGGTCGGGTTATTCCGGTCGTCGACGTACGCATCCGCTTCGGACTATCCGAACGTGAATACGACGAACGTACCTGCATCGTCGTCATTCAAGTCAACGATCAGACCACCGGCATGATTGTCGACCGTGTCAACGAAGTATCCAACATTCCGCAGGACAAGATCGAAAAATCCCATTCCGGGGATATGGCCGCCACCGACAGTTATATTCTGGGTATCGGCAAAACCGGCGATTCGGTGAAAATCCTCCTGGATATGGACAAATTCATGCGCCATTAATAACAATCGTCGAAAAATGGGGAGGGCTGACACTCCGGCCCGCCCCTTGTACAAAAACGCCGTCCACCTCTGCCAGGCAGAAGGGACGGCGTTTTTTATGGTGCAACCTGTTCTATGCCGAACATCGACAAACGTCAGGCAGGCGGCAGCGCCAGCTTTTGCTGAGCCTCGATTGAAATGTCCTTTTGTCCGGCCGCAGAACGCCGGGAGGCTTGCGCGCTCGCCAGGGTAAAACGTGCCAGCACATGCTGCAAACGCTCGGCCTGTCCGGTAAGCTCCTGGGCGGCAGCCGCACTCTCCTCGGCATTGGCCGTATTCTGCTGGGTCACGCCGTCAATCTGCCCCAAGCCCATGTTGACCTGGTTAAAACCCTGAGCCTGCTCGTTGGACGCCATGGAAATCTCGGCGACCAGATCCGATACCTTGGTGGCACCATCGACAATGGTCTGCAAAGACGCGGAGGTCTTATCGGCCAGCTCTGTGCCATTTCGCGTCTTGGCCACCGAATTTTCAATAAGTTCTGCCGTCTCCTTGGCTGCCTTGGCACTGCGCGCCGCCAGAGTCCGAACCTCCTCGGCTACGACAGCGAAGCCTTTGCCGTGCTGGCCGGCGCGCGCCGCTTCGACGGCCGCATTGAGGGCCAGCAGGTTGGTCTGAAAGGCTATTTCGTCGATCACCTTGATAATTTTCGAAATATCTTCGCTCGATGCGTTAATATCCCAGATGGCTGCAAGCATCTTTTCCATCAGTTCGGCGCCCTGCGTGGCACCGCCATGTGCCTCTTTGGAAAGTTCATTGGCTTGCTCGGCATTTTCGGCATTGAGGCGGGTCTGAGAGGCCATCTCGGTCATGGAAGCGGTGATTTCCTCCATGGAAGCGGCGGCTTCGGTAGCACTCTGCGACAGGGATTGGCTCGAGTCCGATACCTGAGCTGCGCAACTGGCGATATATTCCCCGGCAACGTTGACCTCCCCGAGCACCTCATTAAGATTGGCGGTCATACCCTGCAAGGCCTTGCCGAGCTGATCCTTGTCCGAAGCCAACGAAACTTCCACCGCCAGATTCCCCTGCGCGATCTGATCGGCAAGTCGTGCCTTTTCCTGCAGACTGTCGGCCATGGTATCGAGAGCCTGCCCCAACTGCCCGATTTCATCCTGTCGGGCAAGATGCAGCCGCTCCGACAGATCTCCCAGACTGATGGTTTCGGCGAAATGAGCCCCCAGACGCACGGCGTTAACAATCGGCCGCACGATTAAAAAGACCACCCCGATCAGTACCCCCAGCAGAATGAGAGCGACAAGAATACTCTGATTGCGAATACCGTCGATGGCGGAAAAAACATCATGGTTTTCTGCGCAAGCCGCCACAATCCAGCCGGTTGAAGGAACCTGGTCGTAAGCAAGCAGCTTGTCGATACCTTCCCACTGGTAGAAGGTGAAGCCTCTCTTTTTGCCTAATACCTCCTGTCCCCAATCGTAACCGGCAACATTGACGTTGAGAATATTGCTACCGTTGGGATGGGCAATGAAACGCCCCTGGCCATCAAGCACGTAAACATAACCGCGCTGCCCGATTTTGACCGGCTTGATGTATTGATCGGTAAACTGTAAAAGATCCAGCACACCGATAATCACCCCCGCAACCCGGGTGCCGTCATGCACCGGTACTGCGATAACAAAAATCGGGTTGTTGGTCACCTTGCTGCGCAATACCTCGGAAACAATTGTCTTGCCCGCAAGACTTTGCTTAAAATAGTCTCGCTGGCTGATATCGAGTTTGCCGACAGCGGCCGGATCGGAGGATGCCACCACCCGGCCATCTATACCGGCCACATGAAATCCTTCGTAACCACCGTACTCCTTGAGCATTGTCTCGAGATCTTTACCCGCGTCCAGGGTTGCCAATTGCTGATCCTCACCCTCGGCCTGCAATGCTCTGCGCATAACATCGCGTTGAGAACAGATCTCGATATCATGAATCAAGCCGTCGATCCAGCCTTCAAACTGGCCGGCCAAGCCCCGTGTCAACTCGGTTAACTGGCCGTTAATCGTCGTCTCCAGGGCCGCTTTTGACGATCGGTAATTCAAGAACCCGGACAATGCCAGCCCGACCACAACGACAATAATGGTCGGCAATAAAATTTTCCCTCGCAAATTTAATGTCATACTTTCCTCCAAAGCCAAAACGTATTAGTTTCATCAACAACGATTATGCTAAACGGATATGGTTCTTCTGAAATCGAACACAGCTTTGCTCGTTACAAAGGCAAGGCACCAGCGTTTTTCGGTATACGGTAAAATTAAACAAATAGAATATGTATACAATAATTAGTAAAGAATTATTTGTCGGGGAATATACTGATCACGATAAGGAATGTAAATAAAAAAATCTTTTTATTGCTCGGATAGTTAAGGCTTTTACTAGTCATAACTTGACAAGTCTCTACGGTTTATTTGTTCGCCTTCATTCTATATAGACACTTGCGATACCCCTGTTAACGAAACGGTACGCATGATATATTTGGGTGCCATTATGAAAAACACTTGATCCTGAGGGATTTAGCCGGAGGTATGCGGAAAGGAAACGCTTCGCAACATCTCTGCACACCAACACCGTGTTCGCCAAAGGATGAGAAGATGAAGAGACTGCTCCGCGCCGTCAGATTGGGGATAAATAAACTTGCCGGATCGTTTTCCTGGACGCCGCCGCCCTGGGCCGCAGCGTTGCAACGCACACGCAAGCAAAGCCCTAAACGATTCTGGAGCGGCCTGGGATTGCTGGCGTTGCTGGCTTTCGCCGTCGTGGCTGGCTACGGCTACTATCGGCACCTGCCCAGGCCTCTGCTGTTGACGGCCGACATCGAGGCTCCGGGCATCACCCCCAACGACGAAACCCTGCAGCCTGATGCCCTGCGCGTCAGCTTTCGTTACAATACCCAGCGGCTGCAGCCGGAACAACAGATACCCGAGATCATGCCATCGGTGGCGCGCCTCGACCTGGTGGATCAACGCATCGAAACCGGCATCCGCCTGAAGCCTGCCATAAGTGGTACGTGGAGTTGGGAGGGGGACCGCACCCTGATATTTGTCCCCGACCGGGAATGGCAGGCCGGTACCCGCTACCGTTTGCGCTTCGACAAACAGCTGTTTTCCCCGGAATCCCGTTTCAGCAGCCTGGACTATACCTTTGACACTCCGGCTTTTGATGTCGACCTCGACAATCTGGAGTTTTACCAGGATCCGCGAAATCGTAAAATCCGCCAGGCCGTTGCGACCCTGCGTTTTTCCCATCCGGTCGATGCCCAAAGCCTGGAAAAACACCTGGCCCTGAGCATGCATCCCTCCGACAAGGACAGCAAGGCCAGCCCTCAAAAAGTCGGGTTCACTCTCAGCTACGACAAGAACCAGCGCGAAGCCTATGTCCACAGTATGCCGCTGCAACTGCCGGAGCATAGCAACTACCTGCGGCTGTCTCTACAGGCCGGTATCGCCCCGGCCATCGGCGGGGAGCCATCCACGCGGCAACTCGCCAAGGAGTTACTGATACCCGACCGACTGAGTTTTCTGAAAGTGGAAGAGGCCGAGGCAATTATCGTCCGTACCTCGACCAATGAACCGCAGCAGGTTCTCAGACTCCGCTTCACCGACGATATCACCGAGGCCGAGCTTAAGGACAAGCTGCAGGCCTGGCTGCTGCCGCCGCGCAACCCGCAGCGAAACAGTTCCCGCTGGCGCAGCCCCCGGGAGGTCACTTCCGCGATTCTGGCCCAGGCCACCCCTGTGCCCCTGGTGCCCCTCGAGACGGAGCACGGCTTTTCCAGGGAATTTCACCTGCCCCTGGATGCACCGCCGGGAGGTACTCTTTATCTTCGCCTCAAACCGGGGCTGACCTCTTTGGGCGGCTTCGTGCATGCCTCGTTCTACGACACCCTGTTGAGGGCGCCGACATACCCGAAGGAGCTCCAGATCGCCGCCGACGGAGCGCTGCTCTCCCTGGCCGGATCCCACCGATTGGGGCTCATGACCCGCGGCCTGGACGCCTTCCAGGTCCGCATCGGCAAACTGCTGCCGGGCCAGTTGCAGCATCTGATCAGTCAGACGTACGGCGATTTAAGCGACCCGGACTTTGCCAGCTACCGGTTTGACGAAGACAATATCGTCGAATATGCGCAGCAGATCATCGATCTGAAACAGCTCCCGCCCCAACAGGCCAACTACGCCTCCGTCGACCTCAGCGCCTACCTGCCATCCGACAGGGATCGCTGCGGACTGTTCTTTGTGGAACTCTGCGGCTGGGACAAAACCCGTAAGCGCAAAATGAGCTGGGTCAGCGACAAACGCCTGATCCTGGTGACCGACTTCGGCCTGCTGGTCAAGGACAATGCCGACCGGAGTCACGACGTCTTCGTCCGATCTTTCGGCAACGGGCAACCGGTGGCCGGCGCCAGGGTCACTCTGCAGGGGCGCAACGGCCTGCCGCTACTGACCCGCACCACCGACGCCGAGGGACATGTAAAGTTTCCGAGCACCAAGGGGTTCAGGAACGAGCAGCAGCCGACCGCCTATGTGGTCACAACTGCCGACGACATGGCCTTTATCCCCTTTGAACGCCGGACCCGGCAACTGAATTTCTCCCGTTTCGAAGTCGGCGGCGTTCGCGACCGGCAACGCAACGGGCAGAGCCTGGGGGCTTTCCTGTTCAGTGACCGCGGCCTGTACCGTCCGGGAGAGCAGGTCGCCATCGGCTGTATCGTCAAAGCGCAGCCGCTGAACAATATTGAAGGGATCCCCCTGGAAATCGCCATCCGCAACCCACGCGGCACCGAGGTTGCCAGCAAGCGCCTCAAGCTGCCGGCCAAGGGCTTCTTCGACTATCCCTATGCCACGCAAGCTGCCTCGGAAACCGGCACCTATCAAGTGGCCCTCTATCTGGTGCGCGACAACAACCACCGGGGCCGCATGATCGGCCTGGACCAATTCCGCGTCGAGGAATTCCAACCCGACACCCTGAAAATCCGGAGTACGCTGCTCGGCATCGAGGAGCGTGGATGGAGTACCGCAACCCGGCTCACGGCCCGCGTGGGCCTGCGCAACCTGTTCGGCACGCCGGCCCAGGGGCGCAAAGTAACGGCTTTCATGAACGTGCGCAGTGCGCGTTTCAGCTTCAAGGAATATCCCGAGTTCAGCTTTGCCGATCCCTGGTACGATCCGGACAAGCAACCGCTTCAGATCAGCGAAGAACTGAACGTTCAAACCACCGATGAACAAGGCCAAGCCGAATTCACCTTGCCGCTGGAGCGTTTCAACGCCGGAACCTACCTGCTGACCCTGACCACCGAAGGATTCGAACCCGGTGGCGGGCGTAGCGTCACGGCGCGCAACAGCGTGCTGCTATCCCCTCTCAAGACCCTCATCGGCACCAAAAGCGACGGCAAGCTGGACTACATCCACAAGGATGCCGAACGCGTTATCGACCTCCTTGCCATCGGCACCGATCTACAACCCCGCGCCGTGGAAGGACTGCGGGCGCGACTCGCGGAAATCCGCAGCATCTCGACCCTGGTGCAACAGCCCGACGGCACCTACGCCTACCAGTCGATGGAAAAGGAGCAGGAGCTGCACATACAGGACTTTGCCATAGACGCCAGCGGTAGCCGTTACCGACTGCCCACCGACCGCCCCGGCACCTACGTGTGGGAGATTCTCGATGCGCAGGGCCTGAAACTGGCACGGGTGCGCTTTACCGTAGTCGGTCACGGCAACCTGCTGGGACAACGGGAAAAGAACGCCGAACTCGATCTCAAACTCGACCGCAACGACTATAAGGCCGGCGACACCATCGAAATGAACATCACCGCCCCTTATACCGGCAGCGGTCTGATCACCATCGAAAGCCACCGGGTGCACACCTGGAAATGGTTCAGCGCCGACACAACCAGCAGCATGCAGACCATCACCATCCCCAAAGACCTGGAGGGCAACGCCTATGTCAACGTCGCCTTCGTGCGCGCCGCCGACTCCCGGGAGATTTTCACCAGTCCCTTGAGCTACGCCGTGGCGCCTTTCACCATCGATCGCGGCAAGCGCACCCTTGATGTGCAGCTGGATGTGGCGTCCAAAGCGCGGCCCGGGGATCGCATGGAAATCAACTACAGCACATCCCGCCCTTCGCGTATCGCCGTGTTTGCGGTCAACGAGGGCATTCTGCAGGTGGCAAAATATAAAACGCCGCAACCCCTCGATCACTTTCTGCGCAAACGTGCCCTGCAGGTCGATACCCTGCAGATGCTCGATCTACTGCTGCCGGAATTCGATCTGATCCGCCGGCTTTCCGCCAGCGGCGGCGGCATGGCCGACGAAAGCATGCGCAAAGCGCTGGCCGCCAACCTCAACCCCTTCGCTCGAGCCCTGGACAAACCGGCGGTTTTCTGGTCAGGCATTCTCGATGCCGATAGCCAGAAACGCAGCGTAAGCTTCACGGTGCCCGATACCTTTGCCGGCACCCTGCGTATCATGGCCGTGGCGGTGGCCGAAGAGGCCATCGGCGTGGCGGAAGAATCCAGCCTGGTACGAGGCCCCTTCGTCATCACGCCCAGTCTGCCGACCCAGGCGGCTCCCGGAGACAGTTTCCGCACCTCGGCCAGCATCAGCAACATCCTCGAAGGCTCGGGCAAGAACGCCCCGGTCAGCGTACGCCTGGAAGCTTCCGAACAACTGGACATCATCGGCGATAAAGAACAACGGCTGACCATCAGCGAAGGCAGCGAAAAGACTCTTCACTTCCAGCTGCGCGCCAAGGACAAACTAGGCGCGGCCCAAGTGCGCTTCATCGTCACCTCGGGCAAGGAGCAGGCCACGCGCCGCGCAACCCTCAGCATCCGTCCGGCACTGCCCTACACCACCACCCTGAGCAGCGGCTACAGCAAAAATGGCAAGGCCCAGCTGAAGGTGCCGCGCAGCTTATACGCCGATCTGGCCGAACAGCGGGTAGCGGCATCAAGCAGCCCACTGGTTCTCATCGACGGCCTGTCGTCCTACCTGGAACACTTTCCCCACGGCTGCACCGAACAGGTTGTCAGCCAGGTTTTCCCGCTGGTCGGACTGATGAGCCATCCGGCCTTTGCGCCACACAGCAAAGACAACCGACAGCGCTTCGCCACGCTCATCGCCAGGCTGCGCGAGCGGCAACTGGCCAACGGCGGTTTCTGTTTCTGGCCCGGCGGCAGCGAGGTGGCGGAATTCCCCAGCGTCTACGTCATGCATTTTCTCCTCGAGGTCCGCGCTCTCGGCTACGCCGTACCCGAGGACCTCATGACCCGCGGCCGCGACTACCTGCGCGACTATGTCGGCAACCAGCCGGCCGATCTGGAACAGGCACGGGTGCGTGCCTACGCCATCTATCTGCTGACCCGCATGGGCGAGGTGACCACCAACCACCTGATCAACCTGCAGACCTGGCTGGACAAACACCAGCCGAAAATCTGGCGGCAGGATCTGGCGGCAGCTTATATGGCATCCGCCTACGGGCTGCTTCACATGCAGGATGATGCCAGGGCGCTGATCAGCCACTACCCCCTCGGCGCCAAGGACAGCGGTAAAGACGGTATCTTCCATTCGGCATTGACCCGCGACGCCCAGTTCGTTTACCTGCTGGCGAAGCATTTCCCGAACCGGGCGGCAAAGCTCGACGGCGAGGCATTGCTGCGATTTGTCGAACCGGTATTCCGCGGCCGCTACAACACCATTTCCGCCGCCTATACCATCCTGGCGCTGGGCGCTTACGGCCAACTGCAAACCTCGCCGCTGCGGGAGGAGGCCATCCGCATTACCGCCGTAGATCGCAATAAAGGCGAACATCCGTTGGCGATCGAGCAGCAACCCTTACCCCAAGCGGCCTTCGGCACGGATACCGCCAAGCTGCTGGTAGCCGCCGACAAGGCGCTGTTCCACCTGCTGTCCCAGGCCGGGTTCGACCGCGAGATGCCGACGACCCCGGTGCGCGACAAGCTGGAAATCACCCGCGAGTACCTGAATGGCAACGGCAAGCCGGTTACCGAGCTGCAACAGGGCCAGGAAGTCACCGTGCGCCTGCGGGTGCGGGCGCTGAACGAACCGGTTTCCAACGTGGCGGTCATTGACCTGCTGCCGGGCGGCTTCGAGGTGCTGCGCGATTCGGTGCCGCGCACCGCCGTCGGCTGGCGGGCCGACTATGTCGATGTACGCGAAGACCGGGTGGTCTTTTACGGCCGCTTCGATACCACGGCACGGGAACTCAGCTACCGGGCCAAGGTCACCAGCGCCGGCCAGTTCGTCATCCCGCCGCCCTTTGCCGAAGCCATGTACGATCGGGCGGTACGCGCCTCCGGTGTGTCAGGGACATTCAACGTCACGCCGTCGGACTCCGGCGGTTCTTGATGTGTCAAAGCCGGGCTCTCGTAACGGCGCAATGGGAAGCAAAACCTGAAATTCAACGGCTTACCTCACGCCCGTTCGCTGCGCTCACTCAAGACGCAAAGGCGCAAAGGATTTTCTCTTTACTACCAAAGGATTTATGATTCTGAAGTGCTTTACTTGGCGACTTTGCGGCTTTGCGTGAGACAGATTTTTTTGGTTTTTGACGATGAATAAAACATTGCGCGCAGCCGTGATTCTGCTGCTGGTGACCACGGCTGCGATTCTAGCCATTCCCCGACCAAACCTGCTGAGCTACCAGAGCAGTTCGCGGGCCTTCTTCGATCGTCAGGGAAAGCTGTTGCGCCTGACCCTGGCCGACGATGACCGCTACCGTTTGCAGGTGCCGCTGCAGGAAATCGCCCCGGCCCTGCGCGAAGCCACCCTGCTCTACGAAGACCATGATTTCTACCGGCATCCCGGTGTCGATCCGTTGGCCCTGCTGCGCGCCTTCTGGACCAGTTACGTCGTGCGCGAGCGCCCGGTGGGCGCCTCAACCATCACCATGCAGGTTGCCCGCCTGCGCTGGCATCTGCAAACCCGCAACCTGAGCGGCAAGCTGGTGCAGATCCTGCGCGCGCTGCAGTTATCCCGGCATTACAGCAAAGACGAGATTTTCGAGGCGTATCTGAATCTCGCCCCCTATGGCCGCAACATCGAGGGCATCGAAGCGGCCAGCCTGATCTATTTCAATAAGACGGCCAAGGATTTAAGCCTGCCCGAGGCGCTGAGCCTGTGCGTGGTCCCGCAGAATCCGGTCAGGCGGAACCCCACCACCGAGCAGGGCTTTCAAGCACTGAAAGTCGCCCGGGATCCGTTGTTTCGACGCTGGTTGGCGAAACACCCCAACGCAGCGACGCAGCAGTCTTTTTTCGACATGCCCCTGCAGATACGCCCGCCTGAACAGCTGCCGTTTCGCGCCCCGCACCTGACCACCGAGCTGGAGCGGCACCTGCCACTCATGCAAGGCGGCCACATCGACACCACCATCGATGGCGATGTGCAGCGCATGGCCGAGCAACATCT
This sequence comes from Syntrophotalea carbinolica DSM 2380, assembly GCF_000012885.1. NCBI lineage: Bacteria > Pseudomonadati > Thermodesulfobacteriota > Desulfuromonadia > Desulfuromonadales > Syntrophotaleaceae > Syntrophotalea > Syntrophotalea carbinolica. The sequence continues at coordinate 658,283 of NC_007498.2, read as the reverse complement.
GGCCCGTTATGTGGCGCGACGCAAGGATGTCGGCATCAACAACGGCGCTGTGGCTATCCTTAATTACCAGACCATGGAGCTGACAGCGCTGGTCGGTTCCGCTGATTTCTTCGATGCCGCGATCCAGGGCCAGGTCAACGGTTGCAGCGCGCAGCGCTCCCCCGGTTCGACCCTCAAACCTTTCGTTTATGCTCTGGCTATGGATCAGGGGCTGATCCACCCGATGAGCATGCTCAAGGATGCGCCGCACCGCTACGGCGGTTTCGCCCCGGAAAACTACGATCAGGCCTTCCTCGGTCCGATGCTGGCAAGAGACGCCCTCATCGCCAGCCGCAACGTGCCGGCCGCCGCCCTGCAGGCCAAGGTGCATCCGCCAGGGCTCTACGAACTGCTGCAAAACGCGGGAGTGCAAAATCTAAAACCGGCGAGCTACTACGGCCTGGCTCTGGCGCTGGGCGGCGTGGAGCTGACCATGCTTGACCTGCTCAAGCTCTACGCCATGCTGCCCAACGGCGGCAGGCTGCAGCCACTGCGCATGCTGAACACCGCCTCCAAATCGGAAAATCCGTCATCGCCTTTGAGTTCGGAGGCCTGTTTCCTGATCCTCGACATCCTGAGCGACAACCCGCCAGCGCTGCGCGCCCCCCTGCCCGGCCAACATTCCACCGGCATGGAGGTCGCCTGGAAAACCGGAACCTCCCATGCCTTTCGCGATGCCTGGGCAGTGGGCATCTCCGGGCCCTATGTGGTAGCGGTGTGGATCGGCAATTTCGACGGCTCCGGAAACCGCGCCTTCGTCGGCCGCCAGGCCGCCGGTCCCTTGCTGTTCGAGATTTTCCAGAGTCTGAGCGGCGCACAGCCGTGGCAGGCCACCGGCAATCTCAAGCCCGGTCTGCTTAATGTAAAACAGGTGGATATGTGTGCCGACACCGGCGACCTGCCCGGCCGCTACTGCCCCCGCACAACCCCCTCCTGGTTCATTCCCGGCGTCTCACCGATCAAAGTCTCGGCCATTCACCGCGCCGTGCCGGTGGACAGCCAGACCGGTCTGCGCGCCTGCCGGCAGCAGCCGGGCCGCACCGAAATGCGTATCTTTGAGTTCTGGCCCTCCGACCTGCAACGGATCTTTCGTGAGGCCGGTATCGCCCTTAAAACCCCGCCACCATTTGAAGCGGACTGCGATCTCGACACGCAAAGCCTGTCCGGAGCCGCACCGAAGATCCAGTCACCGGTGGCCGGTCTCGCCTACCGCCTGCAAAGCGAAACTCTTAACACGGCAAAGATCCCATTCAGCGCCGTCGCCGACGCCGATGTGCGGCAACTGTTCTGGTTTGTCGATGACACTTTTGTCGGCACATCCAAAGCCGGGGAAAACTTTTTCTGGTCACCGGTCAGTGGAAATTTTGTGGTGCGGGTGGTGGATGATCACGGCCGCGCAGATCACAGGAACCTGCGGGTGGGGATGGTGCGGGATCAAGAGAAGTAAAAAATACGGCAGTTAGCAAACTTCACGAAGACAAAGTACCCTATAGCACATCGAGCGGGCTGGTCACAGCATCAATATTTTTGGCCATGACATGGGTGTAAATCTCGGTGGTTTTGACGTCGGCATGCCCCATCAGTTCCTGCACCACGCGGATATTCACACCGTTTTCCAGCAAGTGGGTCGCGAACGAATGGCGAAAGGTATGACAGCCGACTCTTTTATGGATTCCGGCACGGTTTACCGCAACCTTTACCGCCTTTTGCAAGCCGGACTCAAGGACATGATGGCGGCGAATCTTGCCGGAACGTGGATCTGTGCTCAGGCGTTTGCTTGGGAAAACATACTGCCAGGCGAATTCTTTTTCCGCATTTGGGTATTTTATGTCAAGTGCATTGGGCAGATAGACGCTTCCGTATCCTTTGGCCAGATCCTGTTCGTGGAGTTGCCCAATTCTGTCGACATGCGTCTGTAAGCCATTCTTTATCGAAGCTGGAAAGGTCGTGGTTCGATCTTTCCCGCCTTTACCATCCCTCACGTAGATCAAATCCCTTTCGAAATCAAGATCCTGCACGCGTAATCGGATACATTCCATCCATCGCAGACCGCCACCGTACAGAAGCTGAGCCATTAACAGATGCGTCCCTGTCATCCGGGCCAGCACCTGTTGAACTTCGCTTTGGCTTAGCACAACCTGTGGACGTCGGTTTTTTCTGGCTTTTATATGCTCGATGAGCTCATCCACCGGTTGGTCAAGAACTTGTCTGTATAAAAACACGATAGCGTTCAGTGCTTGACGTTGAGTGTTTGCCGAGACTTTGCAATCCGTTGCCAGGTGGCTCAAAAAAGCCTCGATCTCTTTTTTGCCCATATCGCAGGGGTGGTATTTCGCCCCAAAGAACCGGATATAGCGCACAATCCAGTCGCAATAGGTTTGCTCGGTTCGGTAGGCATAATGATGGTAACGCAAGACCTCGCGAACTTGATCCATGAGTTTTAGCTCAGGATTTGGTCTGAATTTTGACTTGTTTTTCATAAGAAAAATTTATAATATCAGCACATGGAAAAATCAAGGGGATATTTTCCACTTTTCACCTCTCAATATCAGGATAGATGGAAAACTTTCCACGCTATAAGGGTGATAGGTGGAAAATTTTCCATCTATCACCAATGTTAGGTGCCAACAAGCATGATTGAACTAAAGCACCAAAAAAAAGTTGTCGCCCTTATTTTGGGCGTAATAGTTGTCCTCAACTCAAAGGAGCCAAGCATTTCTGCTCTGGTCTTCACGGTCCTTTCAATAGTTTCTTTTTGCATCTCAACGTGCGCGTCATTAATCAAAAGAACCCCGTACGAAAAAAGCATAAATAGTCCGAGATATTGCACAAAAGATAAGTTTGAAATAGGTGGAACAATGGCAGGCTATGTTCTAGGGGCATGTGCACTACTGACATTTGCATTTAATAAAGAAACAACTTTGGCTTGGATTTTTGGAATTGGTCTATTGGTCTTAGTTGTCATTATTGCCACAATCCTCAACATGAAGATCCAGAGAAACAACACCTAACAAGCCACTCCACCGGATGGGTGAAACAGTGGCGGTTCACATTTAAGTTTATGCTTCGCCAGGGGCACAGCGCCACCGGTGAGCTAAGTCGTTCGCTCAATGACATGATTACACAAGACAAACTCAACGAGTACATCTGGGCCGGTGGTGATATCGACGGGTACGCCCGATCCGGCCGCTCCAGCGATATAACGGATGCTGATTGGTTGTTCTTGGACAAAATGGTCTCGGCTATCACAATGATTCGGCAAGGATTAGTGTCGGATTCATTCGAACGAGAGCATGAGCAAGTCGTTGGGAAGGAATTTGACAGCAGGGCGACCTACGATGCCCTCTGCGAGTTTGAAAGAACGAGCGAACAAAGTGGTGTCGAAGGGCCTCGCTAAACGCGTCACCCCTTACCGCTGGCATTCACTCTATAAACCGAAGCTTTTTAGGAGATTTTTCGTAAAGAAATAGCGCTTGCGCGAACAAATCGCTGCACTCGGACGGGTGAGACAGGGGCGGTTCTCGTTTAGGTTTTTAGCAGGCCGGCCCGGCTCGTCGCCGCCGGTGACCTCAATCGTTATATTGAAGGCGACCATGATTAGCCCCACCAAAGAAGACCATGACAAGTTTTACTCTGGGAAAGCCGATGATCGTATTCAATTCGTCATCAACGATGGCGTTCGAATTATTAGAGGACCAAATGCTGGTAAGGTGGGTGCCGTGATTTCCCTGCAGGCTGTTAACCCTGAAACTACTTACCTCGTCGAGTTGGGTGATGGCTCGGGTGATATTGATGTCCCACAATCTAACCTGGAACTCATCGCTCCCCCTGAGTAAAGGCAATATAACAAAGAGCTCCAGCGGATTTGCAAAACGCTGCGCGTTTCGCAAACGCGCTGAGCACAGTCGTTATACCAAATAATCAAAATTCATGACCTATCAACTAATATTATTCGTTTTCATTTCATGTGTTGCTGGAATAAAAAGACCAATATATGGTGGTCTTGCTGAGAGGTGGTCCCCGATTTTCGGACAGTGTGTTAAGGTGGGTTACCGCACACTGACGAAGGAGGAACACCCATGAGCAATACCCGACGTAGACGTTTCTCAGCCGAATTCAAAGCCAAAGTGGCCCTTGAGGCAATTCGTGGCGACCAGACTATCAGCGAATTGGCCAGCCGTTATGAGCTGCATCCCAACATGATCACCAACTGGAAACGACAGGCCATCGATAACATGGCAGCAGGCTTTTCCGGAGCCCCCGAGCGCAAAGGCAAAGCAGACGAGGCCCAGATCAAGGACCTGCATGCCAAAATCGGAGAACTGACCGTCGAGCGCGATTTTTTGGCCAAAGCCTTCGAGCGTTGTCGCTGAGTCCCGCCCGAAGGAAACAACTGGTTGAGCCAGACCATGGCCAACTCAGCATTGCTCAGCAGTTCCGGTTACTGTGCATCCAGCGATCGGCCTATTATTACCGGCCTGTTGGCGAGAGTGCGCAGAACCTGGAACTGATGCGCCTGATCGACGAGCAGCACCTTGAAACGCCCTGCTACGGTGCTCGGCAGATGACGCGACACCTTCGCCGGGAAGGACATGCCGTCAACCGCAAGCGGATCGGCCGTTTGATGCAGATGATGGGGCTATCGGCCATCTACCAGAAGCCGAACACCTCGAAACCGCATCCGCAGCACAAGATCTATCCCTATCTGCTGCGCGGTTTGAAAATTGACCGGCCCAATCAGGTCTGGTGCGCCGATATCAGCTATATTCCGATGCGGCGCGGCTTTCTCTACTTGGTAGCGATCATGGACTGGACCAGTCGCAAGGTCTTGTCCTGGCGATTGTCCAGCACCATGGATGCCGACTTCTGCGTGGCGGCTCTTGAAGAAGCGCTGCACCGATACGGCACACCCGAGATCTTCAACACTGATCAGGGGAGCCAGTTCACCAGCGACGCCTTCACTACGGTGCTCAAAGATGCTGGGATTCGCATCTCCATGGATGGCAAAGGGCGCTGGATGGACAATGTCATGATCGAACGGCTCTGGCGCTCCCTGAAATACGAGTGCATTTACCTGCATGCTTTCGAGACCGGCAACGAGGTCCGGCAAGGTCTCAAACGCTGGATCGACCATTACAACACGAAGCGGCCTCACTCCAGTCTGGACGACAAAACACCAGATGAGGCATATTGGCAGAAACCCCGGCCGGGCTACGCTGGGCCGGCACTTTCTCTGGCGGCATAAACATGAAGGCGATCCACCTTAACTTCGCCGCCAACCTGTCCTAAGGATGGGGGCCACTTCTCTGGTTTAATTTCTGCGCCAGCATTAAGTATAATTTATGGTGTGTTTGATTTGCCAACAGTACTGGTGCTTGCGGGCTTTGGGTGTGGTTTTGGGCTAATATGTGGACGCATATCTTGGTGGTTAATAAAGGGCTCTGATGATAATCAACAAAATAATAAACCTTATGTAATGCCAATCACTCAAACAGGTACTTCCCAACGAGGTGGAATAATATATACAGATGAAGAAGCAAAGAATGCAAAAGAGAATGAACGATCTATAAAATGACCTGTATAACACTTATCAGGCCCCCGTTCGTCAAGGACGTAATAGTCCCGCGAACGAAAAAGATTGAATCTCTTTGCTCTTTGAAAAGCGACTGATCTTCCAAACCTGCCGATTCCGGCTTTGGTTTCCACCTGGTTGCAGACGAACTCTGCACCAAACACTTATCGAGGCTCTTTTGTGCGAGGCCCTGTCGAGCTCTCGCCGCCTGGAAACGCGTGCGTACCCTTATACCGGCCCAGTCAAAAAGTCGGGGTCCATCCTGGAGCTGATGGCCGCAGTTAGGTTTGGGCTCGGGGAAGGGGCAGAATCCGGCGCTGGTCCTTCGGACCATCGCGCAAGCTGAACGTAGGAGCGAGGCGGACCTCCAATCAATCGCCGCTGGATGGCGGTAGCTGGCTGATCAAACGGCCTTAGTGCGGGCTCTTAGTCCAGAAGTCTTCGCTTCGTTTCGGCCGTCCAGAGATCTGCACATCAGGATGCCTTCCAGTTAGACGGTCAGGCTGATCCGCCTCCTCCCTTCAAGTGCCTTGCCGCAGAAACTGCTGCGGGTCGAAAGGCACCTGATTCTTGAGCATGTAATACACGGCCCGACCAAGGCGATGGGACAGAATGGCAAAGGCTTTGCCCTTGCCGTGCTTGCTGGCCAGTTTCTGCACCACAGCTTGAGCGGGCTTGTTGCCTTTAAGCATCAGCACCACCGCTTCCGCAAAAGCCCAGCGCAGATGGGCATTGCCAATCTTTTTGCCGCTGTGGCCGTAGGTTTTGCCGTTCGATTCCTTGGACGGCTTCACCAGCCTGCAGTAGGAGGCGAAATCCTGCACCCTGGGAAAGCGCGCAATATCTTCGATTTCGTAGAGCATCACCAGACCCAGGATGCGACCGACACCCGGAATTGACTGCAGCAGCGCCAAATTGACCGGGTCGTGCAGCGTGGCCATGCGCACCAGTTCTCGCTCCAGGCCATCGAGCAGATGCTCGTAATGTTCAATAGTTGCAAGATCGACCTCGACCATACGACGCACCGCCGGGTCGGCAAAGCGGGCAGGCAGGTCGCCCCTCTCGCTCGGCTTGGCAATGCGTCCCAGAGGTTCGGGCAGGTTGTACTGCGTGGCCGTATTCTGAATATGGGAAAGTAGTTCCGCCTTCTTGCGCGCCAGGTGGTTTCGACGGCGCAGCAGATCGCGGGTGGAGCGCATGCCCTTGGGATAGACATAGGCCTGGGGCAAGGTTCCGCCGCGCAGCAGTACCGCAATCTTGTGCGAGTCGATGCGGTCGTTCTTGGCCTTGCCGCCATGAATGGCTCGCATATACAGGGCGTGGCCGAGGACGAAAGCAATCCCTTCTTCGGCGCAGAGATCGGCCAGCCAGTACCAGCAAAACATGCACTCGGCCGCCACCGCGAGATCCTTGCGATATGGTTTGATCAGGCGCAGAAAAGATTTAGGACGGGTCGGGATGTTCTGGTGAGCAACAATCTCACCGGCCGCATCGAGGATGCACACATACATGGCCCCGGCATGCAGATCGACGCCACAATAATGCTGATGCTGTTTGGTGTAAAATCTCATGGTGCAGGCTCCTTTCTTTGAGGGTTGGTGTCTGCTCAAAGGATACCGGATGGTCCGGTATCTGAAGGGGGCCTGCACTTAGTATCAAGGCGCTCAAGAGGGACCGCAAGAGGCTACGGCTTTGTGCGTAACACAGAAGTAAATCAAACTTATAAATGCTAAGTCAGTTTCAGGGTATAAGCCTTGCGGCCCCTTAGCTAAACGTTATCTCAGAGTGTCTTGGTTCAGCGTGAATTGGAGAATCGCTCCGTTTGAGTTAGACTATGCGAACGGAGAAATTAACCATGCGAAAACAACGTAAAAATTACACCGGCAATGAGAAGGTTGCTATTCTCAAGCGGCATCTTGTCGATCAGATACCGGTCTCGGATCTGTGTGACGAATATCAGCTTCAACCCACGGTTTTCTACCGTTGGCAGAAGGAATTTTTTGAGAACGGCGCTGCCGCATTCGAAAAGAGCAACTCTCGCAAAAAGACATCTGATGAAAAACGGATCGCTCAACTCGAAGCCAAATTGCAGACCAAAAACGAAGTCCTCTCTGAGTTGATGGAGGAGCACGTTCAGTTAAAAAAAGATCTTGGGGAACTCTAAAAGCGTCCTGGGTGCCCCATGATATTCGCGATGCCGTTATCGATTTTGTCAAACACTGGGCAAAACGCACCGGCATCGCAGTGACGCACATAATCGACTGGCTGGGCCTGGCTGTCAGTAAGTTTTACAACTGGCAGCAGCGCTACGGCAAAGCCAACGAGCACAACGCCTTGATCCCCCGCGATTTCTGGCTGGAAGAAAAGGAGAAGCAGGCGATCATCAAGTTCTATCAGCAGAAGCCCCAGGAGGGCTACCGCCGCTTGACGTTCATGATGCTCGATCAGGATGTTGTTGCCGTCAGCCCCAGCAGCGTCTATCGTGTTCTGAATGCTGCAGGACTGCTCAGGCGCTGGAACGGCAAACAGTCGAAAAAAGGAACCGGCTTCGTTCAGCCGCTCAAGCCGCACGAACACTGGCATATTGATGTTTCGTACATCAATATTTGCGGCACCTTTTACTATCTATGCTGCCTACTGGACGGTTGTAGCCGCTACATCGTCCACTGGGAGCTACGCGAGGCGATGACCGAAGCAAATGTGGAAATCATCCTCCAACGAGCCCGGGAAAAGCATCCCGCCGCCACCCCGAGGATCATTTCCGACAACGGCCCTCAGTTTATCGCCAAGGACTTCAAAGAGTTTATCCGGGTGGCAGGCATGACCCACGTACGGACATCGCCTTACTATCCGCAAAGCAATGGCAAACTGGAGCGTTTCCACGGCACCATCAAGCAGGAATGTATCCGCCCAAAAGTCCCACTGTCGCTTGAAGAGGCCAGAGCACAAGTGGCAGACTATATTCGCTACTACAATGACGAGCGACTGCACAGCGCGCTGGGCTACGTGGCCCCCAAAGTTAAACTGGAAGGCCGCGAAGAACAGATATTCAAAGAACGTGACAGCAAACTCGAAGCAGCGCGAGAGGCAAGAAAACAAAAAAGGCGGCAGGAAAAAATCCGGCCTGCCCAACACCATAGGGTCCCGGAAAGGGAGACTTTTAACCCACTAACTCAACAGGGCTGATATTCCAATTCCGACTGAGGCAAAACAAGAGCTAATGGCAGGACATCTATGCTTGACTTAGACGGCAAGACAATTTTGGTTTCTCTTAGAAAGATTAATGATGAAGGGCAACAGTCATTTGATACATTTTTTGGCAAGGTCTTGTGCTTCAATGACAACACCGTCTTGGTCTCTCGGCCCTGTGGGGCAGAGCAGTCTTTGCCTTATGATGAGGACTTTTACGAGGAGGCTGAGCCAGGGCTTTATGAGCTTGATGACGGGACAACTTACGAAGATCCGGACTTCATTGCTCAATGGACTGTATTCCAGTCAGAGAAGGCGCGAGTTCAATATCACCATTTGAACGATTCGGAGTAGAGATAACCAGTCGCTGCACTCGGACGGGTGAGACAGGGGCGATTCCCGTTTAGGTTTCTACGAGGTCGGCCATCCCGTCGCCGCCGGTGACCTTAACGTTAGGTTTTGAACGTGACCTCTACAAAACTGACTGAGCAACAGCTAAGTGCGTTAAGGCCGCTCGAACGCGAACTGCGAGCAGCGGTTCGTTCTGCATCGCCTGAGCGCGCAATAGAGATTGCCACGAGAATCCAGGGTCTGTTTTCTAATGACAGGCGTCACCACCGGCTTCTGCGCGCAAAATTGTGGGCATTTGAAGCGTGTTTGGATGCGAATAGAATTACCTACGCTCAAAATGGATTTGTCGGGGTACGCAAACTTGCTGGAAAAACAACTAGGCTATATTTGGAGGCGTCTAGCCTTCTCGCTGTTTGTTACCTGAGAGAGAAGAAGACCGGCGAGGCGAAACGGCTAATCAGAGAAGTCATTTCAAACATAAACAATATCCAGTCGGATAGGACTCGGCACCAGTTTCAGAAGCGGTTGGTAGAACGAATCGAAGAAGAATGCATCCTAACTGAGTTGATCGGTAGGGACGAAGGCGTATTGGATCCTGAGGAGATTCAAGCGAAGGCTGTCTTTCTATTGCAGCGAAATAGCGACGCAGAGATTTTTAAGCTAATCGGCAATAGCGTTCCGGTGGCCGGGATTGAACTCCTTAAAGACGTTCGCAATTACTCAATCAATCAGTTGCCACCGCCCGACAGGAAGCTGCTCCCTTCCCCGGAGAAGGCGGAAGCCCCTCAGAAAATCGGAAAGATTACTTTTGCTTTGCTTCGAAGGATAGCGTGGAAGACTTTCTGTGATCCAGAAAGCTCAATATACAAACTCTGGTCAAAGCGAGTGCCGAAGATCTTTAATGAGGGATATTTTTCGGCAGCAATCGTCACGACGATGGGTGATTTTCGAATGGGGCTGCCAATGCTAGCGAGTGGCATAGTTGCTTTGATTATGAAGTATTCGGCAGAAGAGTTTTGCGAGATGTCAAAACCAAAAGGGCTAATGGTCGCAAGAGATGATAATAAAACCTAACCAGGCTCTTGCAGCGGATCGCAAAAGGCCGCGCCCGCTGAAGAGCGACGTTAGAAACTAAAGAGAAAAATGAAATACTCTGTGTCAATCATTGTAACGACGATCATATTTTTTAGTTGGGCAGTGACCTGGAGAATCTTCAAAGAAGACATAAAAAGAAAAATTTCCCCAAGAGATCAAAAGCTGATTTTGCTGCTTTTCTTTTTTATTATAGGCGCATTGCTCTACACGTATTTTGCTACTAATGGGACTTTCATCTGGAGATAAGAAGAGGTTTTCTAACCAATTGATTAACCGGACTGGTGACCCAGGGGCGATTCTCGAAAAGGTCTCTACTAAATTGGATCGGCACGTCGCAGCCGGTTATCACTACCGTTGAGGCTGTAGGAAAACCCAAAAACGTGTTAGAATGCGAAAAAATTCATGAAATACTAAAGGGGTTTTTCTCATGCCTCGTTTCAAACCCTACGACTACAAGCAAACCGTTATGTTGCCGGTGGATTTCGAACAGCAGATCCTGCCCGGCACCTTCGAGTATTCCCTGCACTACCTGGTCGACAACGAACTCGACCTGAGTATTTTCAACAGTAAATTCAACAACGACGAAGCCGGCCGTCCCGCCTACGATCCGGCCATTCTGCTGAAGATCGTGCTGCTGGCCTATTCGCGCGGGGTTACCAGCAGTCGCAAAATCGAAGCGCTGTGCCGTGAAAATGTGATCTTTATGGCCCTGTCCGCCGACAGCCGTCCGCATTTCACCACCATTGCCGACTTCATCTCCGGATCTGCCGAACAGATTGCCGACCTGTTTCATCAGGTGCTGATGGTCTGCGATGCCCTGGGGCTGATTGGTCATGAGATGTTCGCCGTCGACGGTTGCAAGATGCCATCGAACGCCTCCAAGGAGTGGAGCGGTACCCACGACGATTTGAAAAAGAAAGCCAAGAAGATCGACCGGGCCGTACGCTTTCTGCTCAACAAGCACCGCGAAGAAGATAAACAGGGGCCGCCCGATCCGACCATGCGACAGCGGGAGGAAAAGCAGAAAGAGACTCTGACCAAGGCCAGTCGTAAGATCAAGAAGTTCCTGACCGAAAACAAAAAACGCCAGGGTCGTCGCGGCAAGGAAGTGAAAAGCAACATCACCGATAACGACAGCGCCAAGATGAAGACCAGCCACGGCGTGCTTCAGGGCTACACTGGCGTCGCCGCGGTCGATGCCGAGCATCAGGTGGTGGTGCATGCCGAAGCCTTCGGTACGGGACAGGAGCATGGGTTGCTCGAACCGATGCTTGAGGGCATCCGCAAGGCCTTCAACGGTAACTATCATAACTGTGGTGACGAGATTCTTAGCGAAGCCAAAATCCTGGCCGATAGTGGTTTTCATAGCGGACAGACTCTGGAGCATCTGGAAGAAGAAGGCATAGACGGCTATATCGCCGATCCTGGTTTTCGCTCCCGCGATCCCCGTTTCAAGACCGCGTCACGTCACAAGCCCGAAGACACCAGAGCATCCAAGATCCACTCCAAGAAACGCTTCAGCGTCAGCGACTTTCAGGTCGATATTGCCAACAAGACCTGCGTCTGTCCGGCCGGTAACCCTCTGTGGCTCAAGTGCGCCAAAGCCAAGATCGGCGAGCGTTTATTCATGCAATTCATGGGCTATCAGGCTGATTGTGATCGCTGTGCAAAGCGGAGCCAATGCTTGCGAGACATCCGCCAAAAAGGAGCCCGCCAGGTCAACGTGCTGCTGGAGACGCTATCGAGTCCCAAGGTCGGGATTATCGAGCGGATGAAACAGAAGATCGATTCCGTGTTCGGTCGCCACATTTACGGGCAACGCCTGGGTATCGTCGAACCTGTCTTTGGCAATCTGCGCGAAACGCTTGGGCTGCGACGGTTTTCCCTGCGTGGTCGCACCAAAGTCGATGGGCAATGGAAATTGATGACGATGCTCCACAATATCGGCAAGATTCATCGGTATGGATGGACTTTGTAGGGTAAAAGCGGGAAATCCGGGTCTAGATGGAGTAAAAGCTTCTTCTTTGTACGGTTTGTGGAGTCGTTTTAGAGAGAATAAGGCGAAGGAAACCGAAGAGAACTTAAAATAGGAATCGGGACCGAGAAGAATCGATTGACGGAAAGCAGGTTCAGTCAAAAAGGTTTTTCTACAGGCTCGTTAGGCTAAATATGACACCAGATGAGACATTGCCACGTTTTAGGGGTATTCGTAGGTTTCGCAACCCCGTAGAGTTCAGGTATCGGACTTACGAACGGCCAGAAAAGATAGATGCGATTTGCGAAAAATGTGGCAGCCCTTATGTATTCAAAGCAACGCCCACACCAACAGAACAATTCGACCCTGAAACAGGTGGCTATGAAGTTCTCAAAGGAAAAGTATGCGGCAATTTTGAGGGTAAAGGCGCCTGTCAAAAATGCGGGAGAGTTTCAAGGTCGATCAATTGGCCTGATGATGCATTACTTAAACTCGAAATACCTGGCGGGCTGTTTTGGGTTTGGAACTATGAATTGCTTCCCGTTATGCGCGCCCGCATTGCCGGCGACAATTTGGAATTACGGAATTTAATCGGAAATGATTGGAAGATTGCGAGAATTGTTGGGAGAATTCCAAAATTTGCAACAATAAAGAAAAACCGACCTAGGATACTTAAAGAAATTGACCATTGGCTCAGTCAGAAAAAATAACCAAATTGGCCTAACCAAGGGCTCCAGCGGATTTGCTACACGCTACGCGTTCCGCAAACGCGCTGAGCCCAGTCGTTGTGCTCCAAGATTATTCCGTAGTTGCCTCTTATCACTCAACAAGGACTAATAATGAGAAATAAACTTTATTTTATAGTTATAATTTGTATTGTTCTGGGCATCTTTTTTTCTTTTACAGGCATTTATTTCAGTGAACTAATGGCCAGCGCTGTCCCGCACCCAGCACAACAAGAGAAGTTGAAATGGTTTTATTATAACAGTATTTATACCCCCTTATCGATCCCAGCAATAACGATTCCACCATATTTTCTTTTACTCATCAATAAGCTGGTTCCATCTGGGGCTCGAAGTATATTTTTTTCATTTTTAAAGCCTCTAATTTATATACAAATTGCACTTCTTTTTCGGAGAATAATTATTTGCTTCCGAGCAAAAAATGTCCAACCTCCTTTGTCGCTTAATAAATCAGTGATCGCAGTTCTGATGGTGTCTATATCGTTATGGGTAGTGGGAATTTTGGCAACAATCGTACCGAGATTTTTTTATCCCTTTGTTGACACCTCTGAATTTGCTAAAGCTGTTGTCTTTGGTTCCGCATATATTGGTGCCTTTATTGTCCCTTATTTCTTTGTCATTCCTAGCAATCTTCTTGGACCATCTTTTCTTTTCTTAGAAATTTTCTCTCTAAAAAAAGAAGGCATAATGCCACAAAATGTCTCGTTATTAATCAAATAATAATTGTGAATTTAACAAAAAAACAAATACAAGCACAACCAGGGGCTCCAGCGGATTTGCAAAACGCTGCGCGTTCCGCAAACGCGCTGAGCCCAGACGTTATGTGACAGAAATCAATGAAGTTCAAATATCAACTTCCACCAGAATTAGTTACTAAATGTTCCGAGTTTTCGGAATTTGCTAACGGTGGTGCGCAGGTAACGATCTTATTGAAAAATGGCAAATTGTTTAAAGAAGCTTTAGTCTCGAATTCAATGTATTTGGTTGCAATGAGGGGACACCCTTACTTGCCGTTCTCCATCGGTGATATTGCTGACATATGCCAAACTGAAGAAGATAAAAATCCATCCCAAAGGGGCAACTGGGATTTTTGGGACGATTGGCAAGACGCCACATAACACTTATCAGGCCCCCGTTCGTCAAGGACAAACTAATCCCGCGAACGAAAAAGATTGAATCTTTTTGATCTTTGAAAAGCGACTGATCCTTGAAACCTGCCGATTCCGACTTGGGTTTCCACCTGGTTGCAGACGAACTCTGCACCAAACACTTATCGAGGCTCTTTTGTGCGAGGCTCTGTCGAGCTCTCGCCGCCTGGAAACGCGTGCGTGCCCTTGTGCCGGTCCAATCAAAAAGTCGAGGTCCATCCAGTAGCCGATGGTCGCAGTTAGGTGCGGACTCGGGGAAGGGGCAGAATCCGGCGCGGGTCTTTTGGACCATCGCGCAAGCTGTATGTGGGAGCGAGGCGAACCTCCAATCAAAAAACCGGATAGCGGTAGTCGGCGGATCAAACGGCCTTGGTAGCGGGCTGCTGTTACCCAGAAGTCTTCGCTTCGTTTCGGCCGTCCAGAGATCTGCACATCAAGATGCCTTCCAGTTAGACGGTCAGGCTGATCCGCCTCCTCCCTTCAAGTGCCTTGACGCAGAAACCGCTGCGGGTCGAAAGGCACCTGATTCTTGAGCATGTAATATACGGCCCGGCCAAGGCGATGGGACAGAATGGCAAAGGCTTTACCCTTGCCGTGCTTGCTGGCCAGTTTCTGCACCACGGCCTGAGCGGGCTTGTTGCCTTTAAGCATTAGCACCACCGCCTCACCAAAAGCCCAGCGCAGATGGGCATTACCGATTTTCTTGCCGCTGTGGCCGTAGGCTTTGCCGTTCGACTCCTTGGCCGGTTTCACCAGGCGGCAGTAGGAAGCAAAATCCTGCACCCGGGGAAAGCGGGTGATATCTTCGATTTCGTAGAGCATCACCAGCCCCAGTATGCGACCGACACCGGGAATTGACTTAAGCAGGGCGAGGTTGACTGGATTGTGCTGGTTGGCGATGCGCTCCAACTCCCGCTCCAAGCTATCGAGCAGATGTTCGTAATGTTCGATGGTTGCCAGATCGATCTCGACCATACGGCGTACCGCCGGTTCGGCAAAGCGGGCAGGCACATTGCCCCGTTCGCTCGGCTTGGCAATGCGCCCCAGCGGTTCGGGAAGATTGTACTGCGTGGCCGTATTATGAATGTGCGCTACCAGCTCCGCTTTCTTGCGCGCCAGGTGGTTGCGACGCCGTAGCAGATCGCGGGTGGCCCGCATTTGCTTTGGATAGACATAACCCTGCGGCAAAGTGCCGCCGCGCAGGAGCACAGCAATCTTGTACGAGTCGATGCGGTCGTTTTTGGCTTTGCCACCATGGATGGCCCGCATATAGAGAGCATGGCCCAGGACAAAGTTGATTCCCTCATCGGCACAGAGATCGGCCAGCCAGTACCAAGTGAACATGCACTCGGCGGCCACCACCAGATACTTGCGGTAGGGTTTGATCAGACGCAGAAAGCTCTTTGGCCGGGTCGGAATGTTTTGGTGAACGACGATCTCCCCGGCCGCATCAAGGATACACACATACATGGCCCCGGCATGCAGGTCGACGCCGCAATAATACTGGTGTTGTTTGGTGTAAAATCTCATGGTGCAGGCTCCTTTCTTTGAGGGTTGGTGTCTGCTCAAAGGATACCGGATGGTCCGGTATCTGAAGGGGGCCTGCACTTAGTATCAAAAAGGTCAACCGGACTGGTGATAGAGGGGCGGTCACCGTAGGGGTTTCTACTAAATGTAACCAGCACGACGCAGCCGGTTACCACTACGTTATAAAACTTCTGCGTCTCCGTTTACCCATCCCTCTTGGTAGTCGCATGTTCCCTTTTCCGCCAGGGTGGCGCTAGCCTCAACATCCGACCAGTTCATATTGTTTTTGGCCCAATCCTCTATTTCGTAGGTATCGCTTTCAAAAAGAGGCTCGGTGTCTTCACGCAGGCTGCGGTCTACATCGCCGCCGAACTGAGAGGCGTAATATTCTGCCCTGTCAATAGCGATCACGTTGACCGGCACCGACCACTTTTCACCGTTTGGCATTGTCGTTACATAGTGCTTTGCAAGTATGCTCATTGTCGCTTCTCCAGTAGCTTGGTTTTATAACAAGCCGCTCGACCGAAAGTGCTACGCACATCGGTCAGCTATATCGTTAGGGCACCGCGCAGAGACGACCCATGTTTATGGTTTTGTTCATCTCTTTAGTCGTTCTTGGCTTGTATGCCGTCATTGGAAATTTTGTTGTTTACACTATTCTGGTATGGCGTGGCGTCTCAGTGGATTTCCTTTGGGCCGGTACCCCCGGGTATTTGGCCAAGGTGTGTTCCAAAAATATTGGTTTGGTGGGCGCCAAGCTTACTTGGGTAGCTCGCAGTACCGATATAGCGTTCATTGTGGTTTTCCTCGGCGGTTCGTTTCTAGGAGTTTGTCTATCGATAGCTGCTAACTCTTAACGCGCTGATAGCAACGTTGATACTCTCTGCCAGAGTCAAAGGGGAATCCCTAACAAGCCACTCCACCGGATGGCCGATGTAGGGGCGGTTTTCGTTTAAGTTTTTGCTTCGCCGGTGACACAGCGCCACCGGTGAGCTCAGTCGTTATCTTATCGCGCGAAATATGATTGGAAGGTTCAGAGAGGGGGAATACCTTGGCAAAGTTTGAAGAGTCACGGTGGGCCGACTCAAACTTCTCACAAGATTACAGGGATAATTCTGATCGATATTTGCCATTTCGTGACCAATTTATCCAAGTTGCAAAATTAGGTTATAAAAATTTTATTTCAAAAAAGAACGCGGCAAGTATTCTCGATCTTGGTTGTGGTGACGGACTATTTATATATGAATTGGCAAAGGCCTCACCGTTTTTAAACGCAACCCTAGTTGATGCGTCATCAGAAATGTTGTCGGTGGCAAAGGCGCGTCTGTCAAATAAAGAAAATATCGATTTTATTAAGGCAAGTTTTCAACAAATTTCCGACAGTGATCCGCTGAACAAAAAATTCGATTTCATATATTCTTCGTTGGCAATTCACCACCTTTCATTTAGCGAAAAAAAGAGGCTCTATTCCTATATATTTGATCATTTGTCTCCAGGAGGATATTTTTTTAATTATGACGTTGTTTTGTCACCAACGACAATGCTTGAAGAATGGCATCTGTCTTTGTGGCGAGAGTGGATCAAAAGTCATTCCACAATAGAAGTTCCAAACAAGTTCCTAAATATTCCAAGCAAGTATAAAAGTAACCCCGACAACGTCCCAGACACCCTTGAATCCCAGATTAAGGTACTCAGGAATCTCGGATTTCAAAATGTTGATTGTGTTTTTAAATATGGAATATTTTCTTTGTTTGTTGGAAGCCGGTCAAAAGAGAAAGATAACAATTCCATTCACTCGGACACGGATTCCGCTGCGCTTCATCCGTGCCGGTGATGGCAACGTTCGAAGGCAAACAATGTCAGACGAGATTTGGAAGATACTATCGTTCCTCTCTGAAAGCTTTTGTGAAAGAAGAGCACTCCAGTGTCTCTTTCGTTTTCTTCCAGCCTATTTCTCGCCGAATGGCTTGACTGATGGGTGGGAAGATTGCCGGAGAGCGCTTGCCAGCACAAGAGCACTTTGCCGGGACGAATTGACCCCAGACGAGGCAGAGGGAATTGATAAGGCAATGAACCTTATTGATCGCATGCTTGAAGGTCGGTGAATGACTGCCTGGCAAGCACCTCAACCAACATGAGGTGGTCAAAATCTTCGAACCATCCACTGCACGCGGACGGGTGAAACATGGGCGGTTTTCGTTTAGACTTCTGCAAGGTCGGCCCGGCTCACCGCCGCCGGTGACCTCAAACGTTGAGGCTGTAGGAAAACCCAAAAATGTGTTAGAATGCGAAAAATTTCATGAAATGCTAAAGGGGTTTTTCTCATGCCTCGTTTCAAACCCTACGACTACAAGCAAACCGTTATGTTGCCGGTGGATTTCGAACAGCAGATCCTGCCCGGCACCTTCGAGTATTCCCTGCACTACCTGGTCGACAACGAACTCGACCTGAGTATTTTCAACAGTAAATTCAACAACGACGAAGCCGGCCGTCCCGCCTACGATCCGGCCATTCTGCTGAAGATTGTGCTGCTGGCCTATTCGCGCGGAGTTACTAGCAGTCGCAAAATCGAAGCGCTGTGCCGTGAAAACGTGATCTTTATGGCCCTGTCCGCCGACAGCCGTCCGCATTTCACCACCATTGCCGACTTCATCTCCGGATCTGCCGAACAGATTGCCGACCTGTTTCATCAGGTGCTGATGGTTTGCGATGCCCTGGGGCTGATTGGTCATGAGATGTTCGCCGTCGACGGTTGCAAGATGCCATCGAACGCCTCCAAGGAGTGGAGCGGCACCCACGACGATTTGAAAAAGAAAGCCAAGAAGATCGACCGGGCCGTACGCTTTCTGCTCAACAAGCACCGCGAAGAAGATAAACAGGGGCCGCCCGATCCGACCATGCGACAGCGGGAGGAAAAACAGAAAGAGACTCTGACCAAGGCCAGTCGTAAGATCAAGAAGTTCCTGACCGAAAACAAAAAACGCCAGGGTCGTCGCGGCAAGGAAGTGAAAAGCAACATCACCGATAACGACAGCGCCAAGATGAAGACCAGCCACGGCGTGCTTCAGGGCTACACTGGCGTCGCCGCGGTCGATGCCGAGCATCAGGTGGTGGTGCATGCCGAAGCCTTCGGTACGGGACAGGAGCATGGGTTGCTCGAACCGATGCTTGAGGGCATCCGCAAGGCCTTCAACGGTAACTATCATAACTGTGGTGACGAGATTCTTAGCGAGGCCAAAATCCTGGCCGATAGTGGTTTTCATGGCGGACAGACTCTGGAGCATCTGGAAGCAGAAGGCATAGACGGCTATATCGCCGATCCTGGTTTTCGCTCCCGCGATCCCCGTTTCAAGACCGCGTCACGTCACAAGCCCCAAGACTCCGGTGCGTCAAAGAGCCACCCAAAAAAACGCTTCAGCGTCAGTGACTTTCAGGTCGATCTTGCCAACAAGACCTGCGTCTGTCCGGCCGGTAACCCTCTGTGGCTCAAGTGCGCCAAAGCCAAGATCGGCGAGCGTTTATTCATGCAATTCATGGGCTATCAGGCTGATTGTGATCGCTGTGCAAAGCGGAGCCAATGTTTGCGAGACATCCGCCAAAAAGGAGCCCGCCAGGTCAACGTGCTGCTGGAGACGCTATCGAGTCCCAAGATCGGCATCATCGAGCGGATGAAACAGAAGATCGATTCCGTGTTCGGTCGCTACATTTACGGGCAACGCCTGGGTATCGTCGAACCTGTCTTTGGCAATCTGCGCGAAACGCTTGGGCTGCGACGGTTTTCCCTGCGTGGTCGCACCAAAGTCGATGGGCAATGGAAATTGATGACGATGCTCCACAATATCGGCAAGATTCATCGGTATGGATGGACTTTGTAGGGTAAAAGCGGGAAATCCGGGTCTAGATGGAGTAAAAGCTTCTTCTTTGTACGGTTTGTGGAGTCGTTTTAGAGAGAATAAGGCGAAGGAAACCGAAGAGAACTTAAAATAGGAATCGAGGCCAAGAAGAATCGATTGACGGAAAACAGGTTCAGTCAAAATGGTTTTTCTACAGGCTCGTTATGATGGAGTCCGCCTAGATAATGCTTTTGACATCCCGGTAAAAATTCTCATGCGAACCGAGAGCCATTAGCTCCAGAGTGACCGTTCCATCTTCATAGCTATAACCAAGAAGGGTGAGCTGTTTATTCATTTTAAATTTGTAGACTCGGAGAAATGACAGATCCCCCTTTTTCTGCTCACCCAAAAGGGGATCATCAACAAGCTCCTTAACGGCCTTATCCAAATCCTTCTTTTGGTTCTGGTGGAGTTTTTTGACTGCTTTTTTGAAGGTTGGTGTTTGAAGAATCTGGGTAATTTTAGCCAAAGTCGTATTCCTCGAGCTTACCGGCTTCTTTTTCGGCTTTTGCAATAATGGCCTGCCTGACGAACTCATATGGCAGGTCTGGGTTATCTTCCATCATTTCACCGATTTTAGCCCAGTGCTCAATTTGCTTTGGCGTTGTACGGTTTAATGCTTTTGCCATAATAGCGGCTTTTTCAACTAAATCTTGGTCAAGTCGTACACTGGCTGTAGACATATGAACCTCCTTTCCACGATCAACTTGCAGCAATTGTAGCAGATTGCATCAAGCAGCGCAAGTTGATCATAACAATAGAATGTCTTTAGATAAATCGGCTCTTCCCCCGATCGAGTGGGTAACAGCTATCGCATGATGCCTTCAGGGTATAGCTTCAAGCCCCCGAGATGGAAATAAATGGCATTGCGGAACCGCTCCTTATTGCGGAATCCGCGACTTCTGACCTTGATAGTTTTGATCCGGCTGTTGATGCTCTCGGCCGGGCCGTTGGTGACCTTCAGAAGGATGGCATTGAGAATGCCCCAAAGGTGCTCTTTGATCGTTTTCGCAACCTTTTTCATGGGCTGCAAGCGGCAACGAACAGCCCAGGCCAGCCACTTCTTCCAGGCCTTGACGACCCAGGGTCTGCGAACGTAATGCCACAATCCCATGGCGGCCTCTTTTAGCGCCCAGGCGCGGGCGGTTTTCAGGCTGCTCTCTCGCAGATCGCGAAACCAGCGCCATTGCTTGTCGCTCATGTTGACGGGGTTGGTCAACCACACATGCTTGGTGCCGCTCAGATCCTTGCAATCCTGTTTGAGTAGCACCTTATGTTCTTCACGGCGCACCTTGTCGACGGCCTCGCCGAGATATTTGGCCACATGAAACTTGTCGAAGGCGATTTTCCGGGACGCGTCGGGAATCTTCGCCAGAGTAGCGTTGATGTAGGCAGACCACATATCCATGGAAACCGACTCAATGCCTGCTTTCTGTTCCTCGGAAAGGGAGTCGTAGTAGTCCGTCAGATCCTTCTTATTTCGCCCCAGGGCGACATGGATCACGTGTCCTTGCTCCTGGTCCGAGACGACCGTGACATAATCGTGCCGCTTGCGGAAGGAGGTCTCGTCGATACCAAGATGCTTGGGAGCCTCGTTTTCGCGTCGCGCAAGGCCCCGCGCGACGGCCCGCGCCATGATGCCGTCAATGGCGTTCCAGCTGAGATTCATCTGTCGGGAGACGGCCGAGATAGTGGCCTCCTTGAGCCAGTCGATGACCAAGGCTTCAAACAGGGCCGTGAACCCGGAGCCAGGTTCCGCCCAAGGCACTTCAACGGTCACGACGCCGTGCTCAGGGCACTGAACGCGGGGGACATCGGCCACAAGCATGGTCTTATACTGGCAGGTATCTAGGTGCCGCCATTTCCGCTGTCGCGTGTCGTAGCCGGGGGCCGTTGCCCCACACTTTGGACAGGTCATGGGGATAGTTTGATCCCGTTCAACAAAAACACTGACCTCGCCGACAGCAAGCGCGAGTTTCACTTCGGCGACCTTCCAGGGCGACCGAATACCAAGGATTTGAGCGTACAAAGCTGTATCATTCCTGTGAGAAACCCTAACTTACCCACTCGATTTAGGGAAGAGCCTCATTCAAAAGGTCGGAACAATAATCATGAAAAAACTATTGTATTTAGTGTTTATCGGAATATGTGTGGCTTGTTTTTATCCTGCAAAGCCAAACTCAACTCTCCATAAGCTGCAAACTCGCATTAAATCAGTTGGTAAAAGTGAGGCCGATTATCGTGAAGAGCTTAGCTACAAAAGGGCGGAGTTGGCTGCCTACGAAAAGGCAATCACAGATATCACCGCCAACATTGAAAGCGTTGTTGCCAATGGCCCTATCTGCCCTATAACCGGTGAAAGAGCCATCACAACTGTGACTGATGACCCAAGAGACGATTTGCGGGCCAGATGCGAGTTGTTAAGGGAAGAGATCCGTGCATTGGAAGACAATATTATGGAGTAAGGACTTTTAAGGGTGCATAACAAAAGGGTCAACCAGAGTGAGATCCTATAGATGCTCTTCAGGCTTTTTTCATTCATCCCCCTAAGCATCGAAAAAGTCGGCGGCAGATAGACGTCGGAGCCTCCCGTGGTTACGAGCTGTAGCCGACGCCCCCTTTACTCCGCGAATTTTACAGTCTCAGCAAGATAGCCCCACGTTGCTAGCCCTGCTCGCGTTCAAGAATCTGATACAACACGTAATACTTATTGATATTACTCACATAGCGCACAGTCTCCTGCCCTATGGACCGCAGGGCCGCCAGCTCCACGTTTCGAAACCACTGATTTTCGTCCAGCCCCACCTTTTTTGTCCGCGCCCGGAGCCTGCGTATTTTGGCGGGGCCGGCGTTATAGGCAGCCAAGGCCAGCCGGGTCCTGTCCCGCGGCCGAATATCCTCTGCACCGAAGTAATGATCCCGAAGAAAAGCGAGATACTTCACCCCGGCATGAATATTATTCTCAACATCCTCCACATGATCGATATTGATATGGGGATCCCTGGCCGTAGAAGGGCGAATCTGCATGATGCCCACAGCGCCGGCGTGACTTTTGCGCGATGGATCCAGCCCGGACTCCTGAAACGCAAGGGCCAGTATCAGCAGCCAATCGAACTGGTAGCGGTCGGCATACTTGCGGATAATCGGCTCGTATCGGCGCACCTTTTTCCAATGTTCCAGATCGGTCGGATCTTTTAACCTTTTGGCGTTTTCATAGTATCGCTTGAAATAGATATTTCCCAGCAATGTGCCCTTTTTATGGGTCCGCAAGAACCGGTTCAGGCTTTTTTTGAGTTTCGGATTGCCCTTGCGCACCATCCAGGCGATGTCCCCTCCCTCTCTGAGCTTTATATCGTCGTAAACAGCAAGGGAAGGCAGCACCTCTTTCCACGCCGCCGCTATATGGCTGTCGGCAACCGTCAATGGCAGCGATCCGGCGTTGACCATTTCGAGAATATCCTCGGTTTCCAGGTCCTCGCTCAAGGTGACGATGTTCACCGGATCCAGGCCCTGGCGGCTGAATTCCTGATTGAGGCGTTTCAAACTTTGGAAATAGCTGCTGCTTTGACGCACCGCAACTTTTCTGCCGCTTAAATCGGCGACCGTTTCAAGTGGGGTATCCTTTTTACGGCCCACCACAACTTCGGCCACCCCGCGCAGGTACGGATCGGTAAAATTGACCTGCTTATTTCGCTGCGGTGTAATGGTCAGGCCCGCAGCCGCTATATCCCCATAGCCCTGGATCAGCTTCGGGATCAGTTCGTCCCTGTCCACCGGAATGAACTCAAACACGATCTGCAGGTTTTTATCGGAAATGTTGGTGTTGAGAAATTTTTCATATCCTTTGAGTAACTCATACTCAAAACCTACCGGCTGGCCATTGGCGACATAAAAATTGGTCCGATTCAGTGTTGTCAGGACACGAATGTATCTCTTTTCAATAAGCCCCGGCAGGTCAACCCTATAACTCGTGGATAAATGCTCGCCCAGTGAGATCCCATGCTGTTTCCCCTTTTGAGAAACCGCGTTTAAATCCTTTTTCCGGAGAGGGGAATCCTGTAAAGAATACACTCCGAAAAAGCTCAAAATAACAGCCAGTCCAAGACATAAAAGCCATACGACTTGTTTCTTCTTCATACCTGCATCCTCCGCTTTCATTTCATCCCATATACATAAGCTCTCGTCGTAAAACCGACAAGTATGCGTCAGGGGAACTCCAAAAACGCTTAAAACTCTCTATGATTAAACTATCAATATGTGGTATACGTCATGACAAACGAGCGTCTTTAAAGGAGTTACCATGAACGATTGTACAGCCAATCCTTCCCTGCAGCGGTTATTCTTTCTCGACAATCTTCGTTATTTTATTGTCCTTTGTGTAATCGTCCTGCACGCAGCCCTCGCGTACAGCAAGCTCACCCCCTGGTGGCCTGTGCTGGAAGGCGATCCCGGCAAGACGGGTATATTTGACGTTATCGTGTTGATTACAGACGTTTTTATCATGCCCATCATGTTTTTCATCGCAGGATTCTTTGCCTTAAAATCTATCCGGAAAAAGGGAGGCTGGCTATTTGTCAGAAGCAAGCTAACGAGAATCGGAATCCCTCTGCTGGCAGGCGCCACTGTCATTGTGCCTGTGATCGGCTACATATACGAATATTTCAGATCCACAGACGCCGTATCCTCCGGATATGCAGCCTACTGGAGCACGTATCTTAAAGGCTTTGGCGACTTTTACGTAGGTTATATCACCTCTTACGCACAGCCTTCGCACAATTATTTCTGGTTCCTTTCTCTTCTTTTCTGGTTCTTTGTCGTTTTTGCCTGTCTTTATGCGATTAAAGCCAAATGGTTCGGCCACAAGTCCGTTATTCCCGAACCGAAGGATTCCTCTGCCTTGCCCGTGCTGCTGGGCCTGGGTGTGGCAACCGGCATGAGTCTTGTCATCATGGTACCCTTATTTACCGTGAATGGGCACGAACCCTGGGTCATCATCGCCAACCTGGTGCAATTCCAGCCAACCCGATTGTTTTTGTATGTTTTCTATTTCCCCGCGGGAATTTATGCCGCATGGAAAGGCTGGTTCTCAAACGGAAAAGCTGTTGGCCGCTTGAGAATATGGCTGCCTGTCTGCCTGGCCATGATGGTTTTTTTTCTGGGCTCCGTACAGAAAATGGGCGGAGGAACGACGCCATCGTTGCCTGTCCTGCTGGTTTATTGTTTTTCGAGGGCCTTTCTCTGCCTCTCCATTTTCATGGTATTGATATCCTTCGCCTATCGCTACTGGAACCGCGATTCAAAAATCAACCGGAGCTTGGCGGCCAACTCCTACGGTATCTATATCCTCCATATGCCGATTGTTCTGGGCTTGGGCCTGGTCCTGTTGTCCTGGGCCGGCGTTCCCGTCATCATTAAATTCTGCATCGTCACGGCGGCTTCGACTTTACTGAGCTGGGGAATCAGTCGGGTTGCCCTCAAACCGGCCGGCCTGTAAGCCCGTATCCCTCAGCAGGATGTTGAAGAAGCCCCCGTCAATGATCGACGGGGGCTTCTTTTATGGTCCGGATTTTACAGTTTGAAACGGATGCTCCCGCCCTCCTGACATGCCGCCCCTCTCCCCCGCGATGCTGCGCATCTGGCCTTGGCAAGATCCAATACCTCCTGAAATTGATTTAAATCAAGTTGTCCCGATCCTGCATTCGATATCCTTGACACATCGCTTCCCTTACACATTCGGGGGAGGGTGTTTCGTTCTAAAATCCCTGTCTTTCGGATTTCCGCAGTCGGAGGCTTTATGGAATCATCGGTAACCGTCAAACCATCGTTGGCTATTGCGATACTCAAGAGCGGGCTTGATGTCAACGTGCCCATGTTCCTCTGGGGTCCCCCCGGCATCGGCAAGTCGCAAATCGTGGCCCAGGTAGCCACAGAGCTGCACCTGCCGCTGATCGATGTCCGCGCAGTGCTGCTGGATCCTGTCGATCTGCGTGGCGTGCCGTCGGTGGAAAACGGCACCACCCGCTGGAATCCGCCCACCTTCCTCCCCTCGGAAGGGGAAGGCGTGTTGTTCCTCGACGAACTCTCCCAGGCGCCGGATTCGGTGCAGAGTTCGCTGCTGCAACTGGTACTGGACCGCAAGCTCGGTGAATACAGTCTGCCGGACGGGTGGCGAATTCTGGCGGCGGGCAACCGGGTGACCGACGGCACCTTCAGTCGTAAGATCAGCAAGGCGCTGGGCTCCCGTTTCGCCACGCACCTGGAACTGGCCGTCGATCTGGACGAGTGGTGCGCCTGGGCGGTCGCCAACAACGTACCGTCGGAAATCATCGGCTTCTTGCGGCTGCGGCCCGAACTCTTGCACCACTTCGATGCCAAGGCCCAGGGACACTCCTTTCCCTGCCCGCGGGTCTGGGCCAATGTCGGGCGGTTCCTGGGCAAGCTGCCGGTCGAGGCGGAATTACCGTTTTTCGCCGGGGCGCTGGGGTTCGGCGCGGCCGCCGAATTCACCTCCTTTCTGGAGGTCTATCGCGACCTGCCGGATGTAGAATCGATCATGCGCGATCCGGACAAATCGGAGGTTCCCCAGGAACCGTCAGTACTCTATGCGCTTTGCGGTGCCATGAGCCGCAAAATCACCGCAGATACGGCAGCCCCCGCCTTCCGCTACATGAGACGGCTGCCGGCCGAATTTCAGGTCGTCTGGCTGCGCGATGCCCTGCAGGCCGAACCCAAACTGGCGACCTCCAAGGAATTCAGCAGCTGGGCCAAAGCCAACGGCGACCTGCTGTTATGATGCAGAACCTTCTTCAGCAGGGGCCGAAGCATTATACATTGCGATAAACGGCCGCCGGGCAACGGATGGCCCGCTGCAGTTCAGCGTCCGACCGGGAAGGAACAACGATGAAAAAGTCCACGAAGCTCGACAAGGCGATCGCAAGGATGGTGCTCGATCACCCGTTTTTCGCCACCCTGCTGCTGCGCATGCGGTTGCGTGAAGACCGGGACATCAAGACCGCCTGCACCGACGGCCGACAGATCCGCTACAACCCGGAGTTTATCGATTCGCTGAGCATCGACCATATCGTGTTCGTCCTCGCTCATCTGGTCATGCATGTGGCCCACTTTCATCCGCTGCGACGCAGTGCCCGCACTGCCGGCCGATTTAACAAGGCCGGGGATTACGCCATAAACGGCATCCTCAAAGATGCCGGTCTCAAATTGCTGCCCCACGCCCTGCACCATGAATCCTTCGACAACCTTGCCGCGGAACAGATCTACGATCGGCTGCCGGGCGGGGCCGGCGATGGGGAGGGGGATGGCGGCGAAAACGACATCCAGCAGAGCGATGACCCGGGCGGCTGCGGCGGTTTCGAGGATGCCAGGGACGAATACGACAAGCCGTTGTCCAAGGCGGAAAGGCAGCGGCAGGAAGCGGAAATGACCGTAGCCATACAGCAGGCCGCCCAGGCGGCCAAGGCCCAGGGAAAACTGCCCAGTGCGCTGGCGCGTCTGGTGAACGAGCAGGTCCACCCCGTGCTGGACTGGCGTGAAATGCTGAGAACTTTTGTCGACCACACCTCCGGCAATGACTATGCGTGGAACCAGCCCAACCGGCGCCATATCGCCGACGGAATCTACCTGCCCAGTTTTCGCTCCAACGGACTCAAACCATTGGTCCTGGCGATCGACACCTCCGGCTCGATCACACAACGGGAGCTGAACCAGTTCCAGGCCGAGTTGAACGACATCCTGCTAAGCTACCCTGCCACGGTGCATGTCGTTTATTGCGACAGCGCGATATCCGCTGTCCACACTATCACTCCCGACGAATACCCGGTACAATTGCAAGCTTCGGGCTTCGGCGGCACCGATCTGTGCCCGCCCTTTGAATGGGCCGTACAGAATGCACCGGATGCCGGCTGTGTCATCTATCTGACCGATCTGCAGGGCAAAAGCCCCGAAACCGATCCGGGCATCCCTACATTGTGGATCAGTACCACCCGCAACCGGAACCTGGCGGCATGCTATCAACCGACATTCGGGGAAATAGCCACGCTGGAATAACCAGCCATCCGTAGTGGATGGAACAAGAAGGATTTAACCAAGGGCGAGCAGGAAAGGACGCTGTGGAGACGATGGCGAAAAAAATAATATCTCTTACATTTATCCAGAGAGACACCGTCAGAGCCAAGCACCCTGAGCTCTGGCACCAATGCATATACCTGGACACCGGCAAGTTAAGCCAGACGCACTATTCATGGCGTTACACCACCTCGGTAGAGACCGCCCTGGCCTTGCGCCTGATGGGCTTGTGCACCATTGAGGACCAGGGCGAATCGTAACAATCCGAGTAGGCTTTGTATCCGGGAAGTATGAATCCGGTCTGTTCCTTGCGTAACAGTTCAGGAATTACTCGGGTATTTCATCAAGGCAACCACCAGCATAAAAAACAAAAAAAGGGCAAGTTTCAATCTCTGATATTTCAGGAGTTGAGATTTGCCCTTTTGTTTTCTCTGAACCCATCCATGTATGCGATAATTTTTTAATGTTTCATTATGTTACATTACAAATTATTGACATCCAATATAAATTTTTTGTATACAGACTAAATTACTTTAACTTTGACAGGAGGGAATCACATGCGGAAAATTATCGTAGCCGTGCTCGCGATGGCCATTCTGCCAGGAATTGCCTGGGCACAGGAGCCAAGTAACCAAGAACTCTACCAGATGATCCAACAGATGGAACGCAAATACGACGCGGCCATCAAAGAGACAGATCGGGCTTTGGCAGAGGCCAGAGCGGAAGCAGCCAAAGCTAAAGAAGAAGCGGCCAAAGCCAAAGCGGAACTGGCGCGGCTCAAAGCGGAGCCCCGCCCCGCCGCAGCTGCCTTGCAAGCAGAGGCAACGCCCCTGATCAAAGCTCCGGAAACCACCCCTGGATTCAAGGCTTCCGCCGAGGTTCTCTACATGCGTCCATCCCGGGCTAATCTCGATTTTGCTATCAAAGATCCCGATAATGATTCCTACCCCGAAGGTACCGTCAGCGAAATCGAGCCCGACTATCAGCTTGGCGGGCGTTTCGGTCTGGGATACGATTTGGGATCAGGTACTGAAATCGGCGTGCAGTTCACCGGCCTCAAATCCCATGACAGCGAATCCGCCACGGCATCATCGAGCGGCTCTTTATGGGGTCTCTGGCTACATGCGGACGCCTCTATCGACGACCAAAATGTCGACACAGCCAAGGCTCGCTATGATTTCGAACACTACGCCATCGATCTGAACGCCCGACAGAACCTGGATATCGGCCGACACCTCGGCCTGAGCCTGGAAGGCGGTTTGCGCTACGCCAGCATGAACCAGGATTTCGACATAGTATATCGCCAGAACACTACCGAAGTTGCAATCAACTCCGAAAACCACTTCTCGGGATGGGGACCCCGCCTTGGGCTCGGTCTCGACTGGCGCGTAGGATACGGCTTTAACGTCTTCAGTTCGGTCGCCGGCTCTGTGCTGATGGGCGATTTCGACCTGTCTTACCACGATCAGGACGGCACCACAACCAGGGTGAATATGAAACAGGGCATCCACAACCGCATCATCCCCGTAGTCGAGATGAAACTCGGGGTCGGCTATGCCCAGCGACTCAAAAACGGATGGACCATTGGCGCCAATGCCGGTTACGAATGGCAAAACTGGTTCAACATGGTGACGACGCATCATTTTTCAGACGATGTCGACCCTCAAATTATGGATAGCGACACCACAGATGTCAGCCTTGACGGGTTCTTTTTCGAGGGTTTCATCCACTTTTAGGCACCAAAAGGGAATTGACGCATAATTTCAGCTACGAAATAAAACCAACTCGGGCTCAATGGAGAAAGCATTCACCATTGAGCCCGAATTATTTCCGCGACGCACCGTCGATCTCGAGGTACACGATGCCACCCTGAAACGACCTCACTATGCGATCGTCACCTTTTGGCTTTTTGCTGTCCCTAAGCCTGCTCGTTTTCGAATAGAAAAATTTTGTAAGTCCGGGCAGTATACCGCCGGCTCCGGGCAGCGATCAAAAAAAGTCTATCGGGAAATATCCGCGAACATTTCAGTCATTACATCTGACAGAAATCAGTGGAACTCGATGGTCACCGTCTTACCCGCATCTCTCAAGCGTTCGGCGATTTTTTCCAACAGGTTCTTGCGAATCGAGACATTGCAGGGAAGATCGGGATTCTGGTAGGCAGGATTAATTTTCAAACCGACCAGCAGGAAAATTTCATCGGCATTGAGCAGGGCATCGGCCACCCGTACGGCACCGCTGTTGTCTTTGGTGGGCAACAGATCGGGATTGCCTTTGGTGGCTTCGATCCATTCCAATACGGATGACAGGGTCAGGATCCCCTCCGTCAGGATATCGACCCCCGGCAGGGAAGCCATGGGAGGTATTTCCAAACGAGCCGTATCCGGTTCAAGAGAATACTTCTTCCCACTTTGGGTAGCCACAATATGCCCGGTTGTCCCCCCGCAGACGATACGCGTACCTTCAAAGGTTAACACGCGCTGGGCCATGGCCCGGTCTTCATTCGGATCGACCGGCGGGCCGGTAAAGAGCATGACCGCTTGTCGTGCCCGAACAAGCAAACCGACCATGGAAGCATCATCTGCCGGCCTCCTGTTATAGAGCTGATTGGTATGGGCCACGGTCTTGTCGATGATAAGTTGGAGATTGGAAGGAAGGTACTGAAACAACTCCTCGATGTAAGCGGACAGGTGATCAATATTCCAATTGTAGTTGAGCACGCCGTTGAGACCGGCATGGAGCAGACCGTCGCTCATGCCTATCAAAAGATCCCCTCGCTGTAGTTTCCCCTCGGAAAACTGGATAGGCCTATCCATAATCGTTATTTTCTCAAAGGGCAACGGCTCTATTTTCTGTTTACGAAAAAACAGAAGGGGCGGATTATCAAAATTGTATATTTTGTAGGCTAAATCGGAATGATCGACCTCAATCATTGTGCTGGTGGTATAAGCCAGGTTCAGCTTTTTATCTACCGGCAATGTGGCGATCACCGTTTCGATCACCTCCGGCAAGGAGATGTCTTCACGCAACATATTAATCATGATTTCCGAGGACAACGACGCCAGAATATTGGCTTTGACGCCGTGGCCGAGGCCATCGCATAAGACAACCCGGGTCTTTTTGCCGGAGTTAAGCACACGAACCTGGTCGCCGCATAACTCTTCACCCACCATGTTTATACTCTTATGATAGACATCCAATAGGCACTTCACTTACTTGATCTCCTCGTTAAGCGCATTACGGATTTTAATCAAACTGACCTTCGCTTCGGCGGTGGTCTCCCCGAGCAGGCCGGCGATCTGCTGGGCGATGTGCATTTGCTTATCGATAACTTTGTTCACATTCAGGAGAAGCTCCTCCTTCATGCGACGCATTTCTTCCCGCTGATGGTGTTCACTGGTCAGATCCACAAGGATACAGGCAACCACACCTTCGTCCCTCATGGGGAAAATGACCAGCCGCATGTAGGTTCCGTACCGTTGAAATTTCTTCTCCTTACGGATGACGGTATTTTTTTCCCAGGCTTCCTGAAAGTCAGTCAGGTCATCGAAAAAAGACGAAGCATGTATCCCGAGCACCTCCGACTCGTCGGCCTTGACAATCTCGCAAAAGGACGGGTTTACAATCTGAATGATCATGGATGAATGATCCATGACAACCAGGCTGTTTGGGTCGTACTCCCACAATTTTTTCCAAAGGGTTTTATTTATCATTGCGCACCTTTGTCATCTGTTCCATTTGGAGTTGAGGAAAACACTGCATACGAATCAATAGGCCAAAACACTGCGAAGGCGTAACGAAAAACGGGTGAAACACCGAAGCGTCAGGTTTATTGAGCTTCGGAAAAGACCTTCGGACATGGGGCTGCCAAGGCCTTTTGCCTGGGGAGAGTTCGATGCTTGCAACATGAAAACAAACCAACGTTATGCACCGTCCGAAGATAAAGACGATAGCCCTTCCCGGTGCTGTGCTGTTGACTTACCGAGTCCTCCCGGTCCAGTGTTGGAAGAGGTGTCAATGTATCATAAAAAAACACGATTTGGGAAATTTTACCGTAAACATTACTCTGGATTCATTAGGGATTTAACGGAAACCTTGGCAGCGCCCCGCCAACCTCCTCAAAGTGAATTTTAGGGTGACAAGGGCCTGCTTTGTCCCTATATTTAAAAGTTCAGTTTTTGAAGACAGGAATCGAAAAGCCGGAAAATAGCGGTTCCGGATCTAAAAAGCGTGGTCGCATCAACCGCACAAGCTAACAAGTGCGTCCATCTACATAAATCTAAGGGACAGCGGCCCTTTGGAACAGAGGAGAGTGAAAATTGAGTGACTTCCCGAACTGTGTAAAATGTGGCTCCGAATATACCTATGAAGACCGGGGCATGTATGTTTGCCCGGAATGCGGACATGAATGGTCGAAGGATGCGCCTGTTGAAAATGCCGATACGGCCAAAGTTGTTCGTGACGCACATGGCAATGAGCTTCATGACGGCGACAGCATCACCGTCATCAAAGATCTTAAGATAAAAGGTTCTTCCCTGGTTGTTAAAGTGGGCACCAAGGTCAAAAACATCCGCCTGGTTGAAGGCGACCACGATATCGACTGCAAAATCGATGGAATCGGTGCCATGAAGTTGAAATCCGAATTCGTGAAAAAAATATAGCGAATCCACTCCCACCCTTCGTTTTGCCCGGCCCAAAACGTTCCGGGAGTGGCCGTTAGAGTTTCGCTCCGCAATATTTGCAGTGACAGGCATCGTCATCGTGCCCTTCGGCGCTGCACTCGGGGCAGGCCTGGGTCGACACCTTGCGCCTGAAGGTCTGCGACATCTCCACGGTGACGATGCCGGTCGGCACGGCAATGATGCCGTAGCCGAGGATCATCACCATCGACGCCAACGCTTGCCCAAGGCCGGTTTGTGGGGAGATGTCACCGTATCCGACGGTGGTCAGGGTAACGATGGTCCAGTAAATGCTGCGCGGGATGCTGGTAAAACCGTGCGTCTCGCTCTCAATGACGTACATAAGCGAGCCGAACAGAACCACAAGGGTGAGCACCGTGTAGAGGAATACGGCAATCTTGCGACCGCTGGCCCGCAGTGCCTGCATGAGCAGATGCGCCTCGCCAAGATAGGGCACCAGCTTCAGAATACGGAAAATACGTAAAATGCGCAGAATCCGAATAACCACAAGATACTGGGTCCCGGGCAGGACCAGACTCAAATAGGTCGGAATGATGGCCAGCAAATCGACCAGTCCGTAAAAACTCACCGCGTATTTCCAGGGCCGGCCGACACACAACAGGCGCAGGCCATACTCCACCGTGAAAAGCAGGGTAAAGAACCACTCCACCACGTAGAGCAACCGGCCATACTGCAACCGCACCGCCCCCATGCTGTCCAGCATCACCGCCGCAACGCTGGCCAGGATACTGACGATAAGCAGAACATCGAAACCTTTGCCCGCCGGGGTATCCGCTTCGAATATGACCTCATGCAAAACGGAGCGCCATGGCGCCAGTGACCGCGGGGCCTCTTGGCCATCATCCTCCTGCAAGCTCATAATCTGCCTCCTGTCGGAATCCGTGATCGCGGTTTATGCACTCAGCCAGCACAAATCCAGCGATCTCTTCGCTAGTTTTCATCCGGAAAAGGACCGTTTCCCTTATGAAATCTACGCTGTGTGCATCCTGAGTTTCCGGATGCACACTCGCTAGTGTTTTTGCAGTAATATCACATCATCTGCCGCAAAAGTATGTTGGGCGTTAAATCGCCGTGCGAGATATGCAAAAGTCTCCCGACTGTAAAAACAGATATGGGTAAGATCCCGGATATAATGCCATCGGCTGAAAGCCTGCCGATCTATCACCAGCTTGGTCATAATGGCCAGCCATCCGCCCCTTTTCAACATCTCGAACAAAGAGGTGAATTCCCGATCGGGATCGTGCAGATGCTCCACGACTTCCGTGGCACAGATAAAATCGTATTTTTTATCGAACACCGAGGGATCGTTGAAATAAAAAGGATCGTACAGATCGATACGGTGACCGTGCTCCTCCAGCATGGAAGACAAGGTCGGACCGGGACCGCAACCGAAATCCAGACCCCGCTGTTGCGGAGGAAGTTGTGCAAGCAAGGGATTACTCAGGCGAGACAGAAAATGCCGGTAACCTTCATCATGCGGCTCGTTTTGATGAAGATCGTACGTTGCTTTTTCTTCTGACCGGCTGAGCCAGAAACAACGAGGCACAAAAACCAGCAGGCAATCCAGGCATTGCCGATAACGCCGATTCCTGTCCTCGAAATATAAAATCGTATGCCGACTGCGACAAAGAGGGCAATGGTCCTGTTCGGCATGAATCGGCATGTGCTCCGATCGTTCATCCCCCATCAGTCGACCCATTTCCCCGAAAAATCCGGATCGGACGGCAGTTCTGCGGCCAGGGATGCGCAATTTTTACCGCTATTTTTTGCCACATACAAACCCTGATCAGCGTCGTGAAGCATGGCATCCACACTGCCGCCATGGGCTCGCATCGTTGCCATGCCCACACTGATGGACCCGGAAATCCGATAGTTTTCGGGGTCAAAGGGCGTCCCGCAGACAGCCTGGCATAAGCGTTCGGCAATTTCGCGGCAGGCGGAGACCCCGACCCCGGGCAGAACGACCAGAAACTCTTCGCCCCCCATACGCCCCAGGATGTCCTTCGGTTCGAGACATGACTGAATGCGCGCAGCCAATTCCTGCAACACCCTGTCCCCGACCGGGTGACCGTACGTATCATTGATGATCTTGAAATTATCGAAATCGACCATCAACACACTGACAAAAGATGCGTTCCGATCCCCCCCGGCCCTCCATTGTGATAATAGTTCTTCGGTTCTGGCCAGAACTTCCCGGCGGTTATACACCCCGGTCAAGGGGTCTGTCGTAGCGAGCCAGCGCAAATCTTCCTGGGCTTTGGCCAGACGTACAGCGCCTTTTCTGACCAACAGATAAATACAGGAAAACAGGGCAGACAATAGGGCGGCCAGCACTATGCCGGAAAAGGTCACGGCGCGAAGAAGTTGCGCACTGATCTCTTCCATATTCCGCCGGATTTCAATCGCCCCCAAAACCGTTTTGTGGCGCCCCCAGATCGGCAAATAACTGACCATTTGCCCATGCGCACCTTCAGGCTTCGATTCCGCGGCATAAACGGAACCATTCTTTTCCAACCGGGAAAAACTCTGCCCGGCAAGGGCTTTGGCAAGGAGCGGGGATTTTGCCTGGCCATGATCGCTTTGTTCTTTACCGCTGCTGTTGACGAGACGAAGCTGCCTGTCCCAGATCCGCACCGCATCGACAGCATAGGGTTTGAGGTATTGCCGCATACGCCGGTTAAAATCCGCCCGATGATCCTCTGCCACAACCAACCGAACGTTTCCGTCATTGTCTATGTCGAGAAGTTGTCTTTTTTCCTTCACCAAAACCACCTGGCAGATAGCTTGCGCCTCGGCATGGGCGCTTTCCACCAACCGCCAGCTATAAACCCGGTAGACACCGTAGGTTGCCAGCGCCAACAGTAGCGCAACACAAAGCAGCCCAAGCCATAAAAACCTGCGCAATAATTGTCTGGGATCTTCGCTGGGTTCCGTTGCAATGGGAAAACAATCGGCTTCTATAGCCATGGAAAACCTTCCTGCCAAGAAAAAATTCCTTGTATTTGTTCCGGGCATGGCCCCGATGCTCAAAAATATCCTCAGGCATCCAATATCATTCGGAAAATCAGTTCATGTCCCTTCAAATAAAGGGGCTCACCAAAGTCAACCGTATTTATATAAAAAAAGTAAACAAACACTAAACAACTAAACTATTATTTAGTCATAATATTTAAAAACTAATACTTTTGCACACAAAATCAACTCAAAACCTCCTTAATCGTCGGCTCGGGAACACATGTACCCTTCAGCCGTGATTATACACTGCAGCCTCACGCCAAGAACCGGGAAGTGCCGTCAGGAAGCGGAAAAGATAAGTCGATTTTTCCATCGCAACGATTTGATAAACTTGCGAGTAAACGAACAACCCAACGAAAAAACATTGAAAGGCTTGCAGATGTCTTCCCTGTCACAAAAAATCGCCGCCGCCTTCAGCATCCTGTTGCTGTCTGTCTGCCTGCCGGGCTGCGGAAACTCGGAACGCACCACCAACACCGATACCGCCGAATCCACCGTTACTGCGGAAACACCCACACGGACAAAAAATATTATCGTCATGATCGGCGACGGCATGGGCTTCAACCACTATCGGGCCGCCAGCCTGTTCCTGTACGGTGAGCCTGAGGGGCAACCCTACACCGCTTTTCCCTTGCGGATTGCCATGAGCACCTACCCGGCGACCGGGCAGTACGATCCGGACACCTTCTGGGCGACCTTCGATGCGGCTCGTCAGGGAGCCACCGACTCGGCCGCAGCAGCGACCGCCATGGCCACCGGCAGCAAGACTTACCGATACGCTGTGGGGGTGGATGCGGAACGTCGGAAACTGCCCAACATCGTCGAAACAGCCGAGGCCAGCGGACGCGCAACCGGCATTGTCACCAGTGTACAGTTCAGTCACGCCACCCCCGCGGGCTTTGGGGCGCATAATCCGACCCGTAAAAATTACGAAGAGATTGCCCGGGACCTGCTTACCAAAAGCGGACTGGAGGTGCTGATGGGCAGCGGCCACCCTTGGTATGACGACAGTGGCCAGCTCCGTGAAACGCCGAATTCGTACAGCTTTATCGGTGGAGAATCGACTTGGGATGCGCTGTTACAGGGAGATATGGGTAACGATTGCGACAAGGACGGTATCATCGACCCCTGGACTCTGATCGAAGAACGGGAAGCTTTCCGCAAGCTGGCTGACGGCGCCACGCCCAAACGGGTTCTCGGTATCGCGCGAGTCGCCCGCACTCTGCAGCAGAAGCGAGGCGAAGCCGGCGAGGTCTCCGACAAAGCCTTTGCGCAACCGTTTATTACGTCGGTACCGACACTGGCGGAGATGAGCCGTGGTGCATTAAATGTTCTGGACAACGACCCGGATGGATTTTTTCTGATGATCGAAGGCGGCGCCATCGATTGGGCCAGTCACGCCAACCAGACCGACAGGATGATCGAGGAACAGGTCGATTTCGACCGTGCCGTTGCCAGTGTCATCAAGTGGGTAGAGACGCACAGCTCATGGCAGGACACACTGCTGATCGTCACCGCCGACCACGAATGCGGTTTTCTCAACGGCGCAGGCCCCTCAACACAATGGAACCCCCTGGTAAGCAAAGGCATTCTGCACCAACCGTCCGTTCAATGGCATTCCACCGGTCATACCAACGCGCTTGTGCCGCTGTTTGCCAAAGGGGCAGGCACGCAACTTTTGCGGGAAGAAGTACGGCCGCGCCCTGATCCGGTACGCGGCCCTTATCTGGACAACACATCGGTGGGAAATGTTGTCATGACCTTGCTGGCGCCAAAACGGCATTAAAAGATGGCGAACTCAGGGCGGCATTTGCGACGCCTACCCTTCACTGTTGACGCAGGGGCAGTTTTGCGGATCGGGCGCGCTGATCGTTTCGGATTTCAGACCGATCCAGTTTTGCACCGCTTCGACATTGAAACCCGCCATCCGCTGCTCACCGACCTGCATCAACGGCCGAACGATAAGCAGGGGTTCCGCCACCATCATGGCCAAGGCGTCTTCCCTCGACACCTTTGCGGGTACGATTTCACCGGCTTTGACCTGCGGATTGGTCATATTGAACCATTCCGCCACCGGCCGGTCCCCGAAGAATTGCGCCAGTTCCACTTTTGTCCAGGGTTCGGTGAGCAGGTTGCGCACCTCCAGTTCATGGCCGGAAGCCAACAATATTTCCTTTTGATGCGCGTTGCCTTTGCATCCCGGTTTTTCCCAAAAAATCACCTTGGCCACAGGCCCTCCTTCGTTTGTACAACAGGCTGAGAAGTTCATTCTGAAAAGAAAAAGCCCGCGGGACGGATCTCCATCCCTGCGGGCTTCGTTGCCGATGCTATGGCTGCCACACCTTTGTGACCGCCCTGAAACTATGGCATGGGCGTGTTGTCCCTGTCAATAAAAGGCCGGACACAATGCACGTGTTCCGTGTTATCATCCAAGCAGATCAACCACTGCGGATGGGGCCTTTCCGACAGCCGCATGCGCCCATAAAATAGGCCACGGAGATTGAACGCCATGACATACGAGGAGTTGCAACATGCGTTGAGAGTCTTTGATCTCGGGGATCAGGCTTCCCTGAAGGAGATCAAGAACAGGCATCGCGAACTGGCCAAACGTTACCACCCGGATGCAGGTAATCAGAGCGACGAACAAGCTATCCGGCAACTGAACGAAAGTTACAAGTTGCTGCTGGAATACGTTCGCCATTACCGTTTCAGCTTTGATGAGGACACCTTTTACGAACAGTGCCCGGAGGAGCGGATCCGACGTCAATATGAGGAAGATCCGGTCTGGGGCAGCCGTTCATAACCTCCGACGGCACTGTCCCCAGGAAGGATACCATGGACTTTTCACAGCTTCTCCATACCCGTCAGAGCGTTCGCAAATACAGTAGCAGACCTGTCGAAACCGAAAAACTCCGGCAACTTATCGAGGCTGTACGGCTGGCGCCGTCCGCCTGCAACGCCCAGCCCTGGACCCTGATCCTGGTCGATGATCCGGCGCTTAAAGACAAAGTGGCCCGTGCCGCCTGCAGCAAAGCCCTGGGCCTGAACAATTTCGCCACGCAAGCTCCGGTCATCGCCGTGCTGGTCCTGGAAAAACCGAAATGGACCGTGCGCATGGGAGCCCTGATCCAGCGGCGGGAATTCCCCCTTATCGACATCGGCATCGCTGCCGCCCATTTCTGCCTGCAGGCCACCGACCTTGGCCTGAGTACCTGCATGATGGGCTGGTTCGACGAAAGCACCATCAAAAAGCTGCTTCACATCCCCCGCCGACGCCGCATCGGCCTGGTTATAAGCCTCGGCTACGCCCCGCAGGACTATCCCCAACGCCCTAAATCCCGCAAAGATGCGCACGCCATGAGTCGGAGCAACCGGTACTGATTATCACCCTGTTAAAAAATTACCTGAATAATTAATTTTATAATTGCCCTTCTCCGGTTGAACCGCTAAGGTAATCCTTACCGTTTTAGTCTAATTTTAAATGCGTTTTGCCCGAGGTTTCATGCCAATTCAATTCATATCTGCAGGAGAAGTACATGGCCCTGATTCAATGGAACACCAGCTTATCTGTCAATATTGCGGAAATCGACACCCAGCACCAACGCCTGATCAGTATGATCAACGAACTTAACGACGCCATGCTGCAGGGACGCGGCAAAGATGTTCTCGGCAAGATCATCGCCGGTCTGGTATCCTATACCGCTACCCATTTCGCCACCGAAGAAAAATATTTCGATCGTCACGGCTACCCGGCCAGCAACGCCCACAAACAAGAGCACCGCGACTTTACCGCCAAAGTCAGCGAGTTCAAGCAAGGGTTTGACGAAGGGCGGCTCGGCCTCTCCGTCTCGGTAATGAACTTCCTCGGCGATTGGCTGCGTAACCATATCAAGGGCAGCGACATGGACTACAGCCCGTTTCTGACCGGCAAGGGCGTCAGGTAAACTTCTAGCACTACGCCTCCCAGCCCGCAGACTGGGAGGCGTAGTGCCGTGATTAGTAATTCGTGATTGGTGATTAGTGAAAGGCTGAAATAGACCGCACCCTTCACCCTTCACTAGTCACTAGTCACTAGTCACTAGTCACCAGTCACCAGTCACCAGTCACTGCCTTTCACAAATAGGGGGAAAACAGCTTTGCCGTAGCATCGCGCATCTTTACCGGCAGGGGGCGACCATCGACCTCCTCCAAGGTGACGCGGCGGGCGGCGTTGCGGCAGGCCGCAAAATGCCCGGCAAGCCGGGCGTTGACTGCGGCATCGAAGATTTCCAGATTAAATTCGAAATTAAGACGCAGGCTGCGCGGATCGAGATTAGCGGAACCGACCTGGCTGTACTGATGATCGACCAACAGCAATTTGGTGTGATCGAAAGGGGGCGGCTGCCAGTATATACGCACCCCATACTGCAGCAACTCCCAGAGGTAACTACGACTCGCCCAATGCACCAGCGGCAGATTACTTCGCTCCGGCAGCAGAAGCTCGACCTCGACCCCGCGCAAAGCGGCACTGTTCAAAGCCGTCATCAGTCCGCGATCGGGAATGAAGTAGGGCGTCATGATACAGACCCTCTGACGGGCAACCGCCAGAACACCGGTCAACAACCAGTGCAGCTTTTCGAAATCTTCGTTGGGGCCGGCACTGATCCCGCGACATATGGCCTGCCCCGCGGTGTCGTCGGACACGGCACTCGGCGACAGTCTTTCACCCGTTGCAAAGGCCCAGTCCTCGCAAAAAGCATCCCGCATCTGCCCGGCCACCGGCCCGGCAATGCGAAAATGCAGATCTTTCACACCGCCAACCGATGCCCCTGCAACCAGATGCCGGTCGCCGATATTCATGCCGCCGGTAAAACCGAGGCGGCCATCCACCACCAGCAATTTACGATGATTGCGCAAATTGAAATGCATACCGCGACCACCGAGAGAAAAAGGCAGAAACCGGGCGACGGGTACGTTGTGACGATGCAGCAGGCTGCTGATACGGGGCCAGGAATAGCATTCGCCAAGCGCATCGACCAACACCCGCACCTCGACCCCTCGTTTTACAGCTCGGGCCAGAGCTTCGACAAATCGCCGACCGGTGGCGTTGCTCTCAAAGATATAACTCGACAGATAAATGTGCCGGTGGGCATCCTCAACGGCCTGCAGCATGGCCGGATACGCCCCGTCGCCGTTGAACAGAATTTCGATGTCATTACCGCAAAGCAGCGGCCGCCGGGTTACCGCCTCGGCCAGGTCCAGGTAGGGAGCGTAGCATTCTCTATAGGATGCCAAGGCGGTTGGTACCATTGCCCCTGCCCCGTCGACCTGCTGCGCCACACGCATGGGCAGTCCCTGTCCGCCCTCCTGCCAACCGCGGCCCCGGGTACGGATACGGTTCACTCCCAGCAGCCAGTAAAGCACAGGACCGATGCCGGGTATCGCCAGGGCGGTGACGATCCAACCGAGTGCCGCACGCGGATCGCGTTTGTACAACAAGGCATGCCATGCCGTCAGCACGCCGTACCCCACCAACAACAGCCAGAAAAGATCTTCAAGCCAGGCGTAGGCCATTTGAACTCCTTAGCGAAAAACCACAAAAATCCTTCTTACTTTAACAAAACGCTGCTCAGGCACCAAAATCTACCGCGCTTCCGGTTCTGTTTTTTTACAAACAAGATTGTCGCTTCGGATGGTTACGAAGCTGTTAGGAGCCAGGAAAGGTTTCTCCGTCCCCGCCCCGCTGCCCCGAAGGCGCGCATGCCACAATAAAAACATTAAAGGTTAAGATCATTCCGGATCCGCGTTATTATATTTATTCGCCAACATGCCATAGTCGGGGCAGATGCTTCGAGCTTGGGAAACAAATCAT
Organism: Syntrophotalea carbinolica DSM 2380; assembly: GCF_000012885.1. NCBI lineage: Bacteria > Pseudomonadati > Thermodesulfobacteriota > Desulfuromonadia > Desulfuromonadales > Syntrophotaleaceae > Syntrophotalea > Syntrophotalea carbinolica. The sequence goes on along the minus strand of NC_007498.2, from coordinate 617,103 downwards.
CGTAGCCGAAAACACGTACATTGCGTATACTGCATCCAGAATTTTCACCCAGGCCCACAACGGGCAGCAAAGGAGTCTTAAAGATGAAATATCAAATGATTCATACCTGTATCCGGGTCATGGACCTGAAAAAATCCGAACTTTTCTATCAGCAGGCTTTCGGCTTCGAGGTCGTACGGCGGCTTGAGTTGCCCGAGCATAAATGCACCCTGGCATGGCTGCGCAGTCCGGGCGGCACTTTCGAACTGGAATTGACATGGAACCACGACCAGGAAGAACCCTACGCGTTGGGCAATGGCTACTCCCACCTGGCGGTAGGGGTCGCAGATCTGATCGCATCCCACAAGCAACATGAAGCCATGGGACTTCATCCCAAACCACTCAAAAGCCTGACGGGTGGTGATCCGAGATTTTACTTTCTGGCGGATCCCGACGGATATTTGATCGAGGTCCTTAAGGCCTAAAACACCAAAGCTCGTCAACCTGTTGTTTATACATGGTTTTTTATGCTTAAAAACGAGAAACTGTTCAAATGCACAGTTGCCAAGGGAAGACATGCCCGCCTTTTTTACGCAATGCCACGTGGCGGATCTTTTGGCAGGGGGGTATAGTTCAGCCATAAAACACAGCGCTCGACAGAGCGATAAACAACACGGTTCAAACCTCCATCTTTTGGCGCGTTGCCTCCACCTCCAGGACAACGCGCCTTTTTTTATGCACGCCACACCCCAATCCTGTGACAGTGCCCCAATCCATCGCCTGAATATCCATAAGCTGTTGACAGCGACATGTGAAATACCCTAATTTCCCACCGTATTTTCTCCGAGAGTGAAAGGCATATAATCTGCAATTGCAGACTGGCAGGCTTCATCGCTACCATCGGTTTCCGGGCGGATTTGCTGACACCCCGGTAAAAACAACGTCTGCCTGTGCCTTTACCTAAAACGAGCAAGGATCACTTCATGGCAAAAATTGATGCGCTGTTCAAAATATTGAAAGAAAAAGGCGGATCGGACCTGCACCTTTCAGCAGGCAATCCGCCGCTTATACGCCGATCGGGGCAACTGGAACCCATTTTGACTCAAGTTCTGACCCACGAACAAAATAAGGCGTTGCTCTACGAAATTATGGGCGAAGCCCAGCGCAAAACCTATGAAACGACCCGCGATCTCGATTTTGCCTATGAGGTAACGGAGCTTAAATCGCGTTTTCGTGCCAACATCTTTATGGGCCGGCTCGGTATGGGCGCTGTGTTTCGCCTGATTCCCGCTGAGATCCTCAGCGCCGACCAGCTTGGCCTTCCCCCTGCGGTACTCGATTTCACCCAGTTCAAAAAAGGTCTGGTACTGGTCACCGGACCGACCGGAAGCGGCAAATCGACCACCCTGGCGGCCATGATCGATCATGTCAACCGGACCCGCAAAGAACACATCCTTACCGTCGAAGATCCCATTGAATTCGTGCATGTCAGCCAGCAGAGCCTCATCAATCAGCGAGAAGTCGGGCGCCACACCCGCTCCTTTGCCGCCGCCCTCAAAGCGGCTCTACGCGAAGATCCGGATCTGATCCTGGTCGGCGAGATGCGCGATCTGGAAACCATCGAACTGGCCATCACGGCGGCAGAAACCGGGCATCTGGTATTTGGCACCCTGCATACCAGCAGCGCCGCCAAAACGGTGGATCGCATCATCAATGTCTTTCCCACCAACCAGCAGGAGCAGGTCCGCACCATGCTCGGCGAATCCCTCAAGGGAGTCATCGCCCAACAACTGCTAAGGACGGTGGACGGCAAGCGTTGCGCCGCCCTTGAGATCCTGTCTGTAAATTCGGCCGTCTCCAACCTGATCCGGGAAGGTAAAACCTTCCAGATTCCGTCGGTTATTCAAACCGGTAAAACGCAGGGCATGCAGCTCATGGACCAGGCCATTCAGGATCTTCTGACCGCGGGAAAAATCACCCGCGAGGAAGCTCACAAATTCGCCTCCAACAAGGCCCTGTTCCAATAAGACAAAGGAGAGCTTATGGATGATCGGAAAATAGCCAAAAACCTGCGCCGGGTAATTTTCACCCTTGCCGATGGCAAACAGGTCGAAGGAGATGTTTTTCTCAGCCCTTACGAAGCTCACCGGCACAGCCCCCAACGCGTCGGCGAACTGCTGAACAGCGAAGAGGCTTTTTTACCCGTCAAGACAGCGAACGGTACACTTCAACTGAACGTCGCCAACATCATCCAGGCGATAACCCCGGCAGACGAAGAGCTGGACGACCTGATGATGCTGGGCAAAAAATATACCGTGGGAATCACTACCCTGTGCGGCAAGGAAATTACCGGCGAAGTTTTCGTCGACCTGCCCCAGGACAGCAATCGGGTAAGCGATTACCTTAACCAGCCGCAGCGCTTCTTCCCGATCATCATCCCCGAAAGTGTCGTATATATCGCCCGGCGGTTTATCCTGTCCGTGCGGGATTAACCAGGCGCAATCACCATCCTTGCTTGGCTTTATTGCTGCCGAGGACGAGCCCATTGTCCTTTTTGGATTGACGGATAAATCCCGGATAATCTGCTCATCCATTCGGGGATATCTTAGGGCATACGATTCACCACTTGGCAATCTGGCACTCTGAACCTGTCGCCCGGGGCGTCATAAAACCCCATTATCAAATTTTGGAAGGCCCCCGTGTTTGTCCACCGAATACCGTTATTCGCCCTTTTTTCGGACGAATCCAACCTCCAATCCAAAAGGGGCGCCGATGATCTTAAGTGTTTTCAGGGTCGGGTTTCCCTTCCCTGTCTCTACGGCTTGCAGGGTTTCAAAACCAATTTTCAAGACCTTTTCTGCGTATTCCCTTCTGTTCATGCCCAAAATCTTACGCATCCTTCTTGTTGCTTCCGCCAGGGTAATACGACCCTCCTCTATGTCATTGAAGAACTCCTGGCGCAGCCTTTTCATCTCTTTTGCATCGGGTCTTTTCATTGACACTTCCCTTCTCTTACTGTGCCGGACGCGCCTCTTTCAGTTTTTGAGCGACCTGTTGAATTCTTCTGGAGAGGTCATCGACAAGACTTTCCTCAACGCCGCAACGGACCATCGTATCTGGCAGATCCTCAACCTCGGATGCACAATCGGCCAACCAACTACGAAGCTGTTTGCTGTCGATGTCTACTTCCTTTTCGAGCGCCTCGGCTACATAACCCCAGTCAGGCAATCCGATCTCCATTTCGCCCTCAGCGTCCCATCTGTAAGCCCTGGCGATTCCTTCAGGGTCTTTAAACATAGGGGCAAAGTCGAACAGTGGAGACAGGGTGACAACCCCCAAGGGCGATTTTAGAAAGGCTGTGTTTCTTCCGTGGTTGTCGGTATTCCTCAGGGCAACATTGAGAATATCCCTTTTGATGTATTCCGGGATTTCTTTGCGCGGCTCAGTTGCATAGCGATGGATCATTTTACATGCCTCATTGTGGGAACCTCTAAGTCCAAATTCGCTGATACCGCAAACCGAGGTCATGCTTTCCAATCCGAATCTTTCCACACCGCCTTGTGTTACCCTTCGATCGAAGCGACGAACAAACAGGGCGCCATCCTCATATTTCAAAGGTGCTGCGGTACGAAGACCAAAGGCTCTGGCCACTTCGTAATATGGTGCCTCATTACGAAGCACCAGTCTGTCGGCAGCAGTTTTTCCTCTTGGGAATTTGACAAGCCAATAACATTTGACCCGGTCCTCGGGGATAGCCCCCTCTGCATGCCAACGTTCGTTGCGATCCTCCACCAGTAAAAATTTTGGAGCCTGGCCTTGCACGTCGCTGGCTCCCGCAACCAGAGCGCCATTGGCTTCGGCGTACTCAATAAAGTCGACATTTTTCTCTATGACCATTTTCTTTTCAAAACCGGGATGCGCTTTTGCCTTGACGGCGGCGCCGGCAATGCGAAGATTCCCAGGCGGATTCCCAGTCGCAAATCTCAAAAGCTGCCACCAGGACGAAGTGTCGTCTCTAATCCCAAGCATTTTGAGCCAGGCTTCTCGTGCTGCACCGGTCGGCAACAGATCGAGCAAAAAGGCCGGCCAGCTATCAGCTTCGTAGAGGTCAAAGTTAATGGGGTAGCGGCAGCCTACCCGATCAACGATTCGGTCTTCTTCCATTCGTGAGAGGACATAGTCAATGTCATATGAGAGATGGCATTTAGAATGATACCCCGCCCCATAATTTTTCCCGTAAACACCGAAGTCGGCTACCTTGCGCCATTCCCCTTTGACATACATTTCGACACTGACTTCATCCATTCATTAGCTCCAAGAGTTTTATTTAGGTATATAGTACCATAAAAATAGTGATTCTATAGGAAAAATTAGGGTTATAATCCCACAAGCTATATATTTCAACTCATTAGATTTTCATATCCGTATAGCAACAGCGCGCAGTCCAGAAACGGGGAGCAATCGCAGAGTGCGAAGCGCAAGGAAAAAACTTTTCACTTAAATCGACTTTATCGGCGAGACGGCGTTTTTGTTGAGTTTTACCTTCGCCATGGTACAGAGGAAGGGTGGCAGATACTTTGTCGGGCGATTTCGAAACATCAGAGTTTCAAGAGGCTGTCACCTCAATGAGCATCACACGTGCATTCAATGAGATACCTCTTGCATAACATTGGCATAAAAACCTGTGTTTTGGAGATAATTTGCCATTTTCATGGGGTTACAGACCCGCTTTTAAACATGGTGTCTAATGGAGTTGCAAATCGACAACCTGTGCGCCTATCGGATGCCGTCGTTCCTGAGCCCCATTCGAGAATCCCATCTTCACTACAACGCATGTTGCGTATTTTACAACAACTTCCGGACCTGATCTCTGCAATGTACCGATCGGGCCGTCCTGGATTTTGCCGTGACGATTCGCGTCCACGGGAATTGGTCTCCATCAAGTCGCTTGGCGGTATTTCGAAAAATGTGATTCACTGCTGAATCTGCGGCCTCTTATCGAACCACGGCTGTGCTTTTTCCAACTGGCCGGCGAGTCGCAGTAATTTCGCTTCATCGCCATAGCGACCGATAAACTGTACTCCGCAAGGCAATCCGTCTTTTGACCAATGCAACGGTACAGACATTGCCGGCTGTCCGGTAATGTTGGCAATGAATGTGACCGGCATCTGCCCCCTCATTATCGTATCAACGGTTTTATCAAGTATCGCGTCGGTCAGTTTCCGGCTGGTTAACATCATGCTGCCGATAAACGAAGCGATCAGCTTCATCGAAAACCGATCTGCCCTGCCGAGCTGCTGCGAACCAACAGGCACGGGCGGCTGACCCAGGGTCGGGGTGAGTACCACGTCATATTTATTCAGCATCTGATCCATCGTTACCCCGAACTGCGTCCACCTGCGTTTAGCCTTCACAAAGTCGAGCGCCTTCAGGGCCCGCCCCAGGCCGTAAAAGGTGTAGTTTGACAATTCCAATTCCCGTCTCACTTTGGATCGTCCGTGAATCCGAACCAGTTTATCGACAAGCGCGGCGGCATTCCCGATCACCACGATGACGTAGTTCAGGGCAGCATCTTCCTCCCGAAAATCAGGCTCTTCTTCTACGACTTCATGCCCCAAATCAGTGAGCAGCGTACATGCCTGCTCTACCGCCTTCACGCATTCCGGATGTATGTTTTTTCCGTATGCCGCTCGCAAGTAAAAAGCGATTCGCAACTTGCCCGGTGCAATATCCACTTCTTCGATAAAAGGTCTTTCCTTGTTGAAAATGCCGTATGGGGCTCCGTTTTCAAAGCCGCAGACAGCATCGAGCATGACAGCAGAGTCTCGAACAGATCGTGTAACAACATGGCTATGGGACATGCCCGACCATTCTTCATCGAAGTCGGGTCCCACCGGGTTGCGTCCCCTGCTCGGCTTGAGGCCGAACAGGCCACAATAAGATGCGGGGACGCGAATGGATCCTCCCTCATCCGTGGCTGATGCGAAGGGAACAATGCCGGCAGCCACCGCCGCGGCTGACCCGCCGCTGGAGCCGCCGCACGAGTACTCAGGATTCCAGGGATTCCGTGTCGGGCCAAAGGCCTTAGGCTCGGTAACATAAGCAAGCTTGAACTCAGGCGTGTTCGTCTTGCCGAGTATGATCAAACCGGCCTTTTTGAAGCGACGCACAATTTCGGCATCATACTGCGGGATGTACGTTTTGAGTAACGCGCTGCCGCAACTCATGGGAACCCCCTTCAAGGCATGGTGCGCATCTTTCAGCAGAAAGGGAACACCGCAGAAGGGAGCGTCGCCGCACGAGCTTTTAGCCGTTTCTCTTGCCAGAGCGTAGGTTTTTGTGATGATCGCATTTAATTGAGGGTTGAGGTTTTCAGCACGGCGAATCGCCTCTTCGCATACTTCCAGGCTGCTGATTTCCCCCTTTTTGATCAGCTCCGCTAAACCAGTACCATCAAATTGATCATATTCAGGGAATGAAGCCATATTGCTTCTCCTTTCAGCATGCTCCGAATATCCATTCCTCCCGCCGCGAACTCTGTCAAGAGTTGCCCTCCGGCAGCTTTATAT